>NZ_CP154859.1:1925256-2246132 GCF_039614725.1 Thauera sp. JM12B12
CTGCAAACCGGCCCGTGAGCAGCGGCACGCCCTTCCTCGACAAGCAGTTCCGCATCTTCTGCCTGGTCTTCGTGGCTCTGGTGGTGGGGCTCGCGGGCTGGCAGTTCGCTCAGTTCGGCTTCTCTGCGCCGGGTGCGGTGATCCCGCTGCTGGCGGTCGCGTTCAGCGCCTACGCGTGGCGCTGCTTCGACCGTCCGCTGCGAACGCTTGCCCAGATGGAGAAGGTGATCCTCTCCTGCCGGCGTGGCGACCTTCACCAGCGCATCACCAATACCCGCGGCCTGGGCGAGGTCGGCAAGGTGGCGTGGGAGCTCAACGAACTGCTCGATACGGTCGAGACCTATTTCAAGGAGATCAACACCTGCTTCGCCGCCGTCGCCCGTGGCGAGTTTCATCGCCATGCCCTCGACAAGGGGCTTCCCGGCGAGTTCGCTTCGTCCCTGGGCGCGGTCAACCAGGCGATCCTGAACATGGAGGAGAACGCACGTTACGTGGTGCGCAACCGCCTCGGTTCGCAGCTGCACGCGCTCAACACCGCCAACCTGCTCGGCAACCTCAAGGGCAACCAGGACGATCTGCTCGCCGTCTCGCGCGAGATGGATGCGGTGCTCGCCATCGCCGAACACAACCGCGACGGCGCCGGGCGCAGCCGGGAGGAGGTGTTGCGGATCGGCGAGGCGCTCGAGGGCATCAATGCCGACATGCAGAGCATGGCGGGCGCGGCAGGGGCGCTCGGCGAGGCGAGCACGTCGATCGACCGCGCGGTGCTGATCATCTCCGACATCACCGACCAGACCAACCTGCTCGCGCTCAACGCGGCGATCGAGGCCGCACGCGCCGGTGAGGTTGGACGGGGTTTCGCGGTGGTGGCCGACGAGGTGCGCAAGCTCGCGGAGCGCACGAAGGCGGCCACGCTCGAGATCGGCCAGCTCGTCAGCGGCTTCCGCACCCGTGTCGAGGCCATGGTGGCGCAGACCGCGCGCGTCGGGGAGCGCAGTGCCCACGTCAGCGGCGAGGTCGGAGCCTTTCGCGAGCAGTTCGCCGCGGTCGCGCAGTCCGCCGCGGCCACCATCGAGCAACTGTCGCGCGCGCAGGACCTGTCGCAGGCGTCGCGGGCGAAGATGGATCACATCATCTACATGCAGAACGCCTATGTCGCGCTCGAGCAGCGCGGCGAAGGCGGCGAGGCGCAGGAGGTCGGCGCAGACACCGCCAGTTGCCGCTTCGGGCAGTGGCGCCATGGCGGCGAGGGCGAGCGCTATTTCGGCAGGACCCAGGCCTTCACGCTCACCGATCGACCGCACGCCACCGTGCACGGCGCGGTGCACGAGGCGCTGGCGGCCATTCGCGGCAGCAGCGGAAACGAGGAGGCGGTGCGCGAGACGGTGGTCGCCGCGCTCGAGCGCGCCGAGCAGGCGAGCGCCGAGCTCATGCAGTTGCTGGACCGCATGGTGCGGGAGAAGCACGCACGCTGACGCCGGCTGCAGGCGCCCGGGCGACGCGCGCGGACGCGCTTGCGCTCAGATGAGGACGACGGCCCCTGCGTGCAGGGGCCGTCGGCATTGGCGGGCGCGCGAGGGCGCTTACTTGGTGTTGGGCAGGCGGGACGACACGCCCTGCACGAAGTAGTCCATCTTGCCGAGCGTGGCGTCGTCCATGACGGCCCCGGCGGCAAGGCGTTCGGTGCCGGCCTGATCGATCACCGGGCCGGTGAAGGGGTGGAAGCTGCCTGCCGTGATCCTGGCCTCGAAGTCGCGCGCCAGGGCCTGCACGTCTGCCGGAATCACCGGGTTGAATGGTGCCAGCTTGATCATGCCGTCCTTCATGCCACCCCAGACGCTTTCGGGCTTCCAGCTGCCGTCGAGCACGGCATTGATCGTGCGGGTGTAGAACTCGCCCCAGTGGTGGGTGGTGGCGGTGAGCTGGGCCTTGGGGCCGTACTTCGACATGTCGGAGTGGTAGGCGAAGGCATGCACGCCCTTTTCCTCTGCAGCCTGCACGGTCGCGGTCGAGTCGGTGTGGTGGGTCAGCATGTCGGCGCCTTGCGAGATCAGCGTCATCGCGGCCTCGCGCTCCTTGCCCGGGTCGTACCAGCTGTTGGCCCAGATCACGCGGACCTCGACGTTCGGGTTCACGCTGCGCGCACCCATCGTGAACGCGTTGATGCCCTGCAGCACCTCGGGAATCGGGAAGGCGCCGACGTAGCCGAGCACGTTCGACTTGGTCATCTTGCCGGCGATGACGCCGTTGATGTAGCGGCCCTCGTAGAAGCGCGCGTTGTAGGGCGCGAAGTTCTTCGCCGACTTGTAGCCGGTGGCGTGCAGGAAGGTGACCTTGGGGAACTGGCGGGCGACGCGCTCGACGTAGTTCATGTAGCCGAAGCTGGTGGCGAACACGATCTTGCTGCCGCTGGCGGCGAACTCGCGGATCACGCGTTCGGCGTCCGCGCCTTCCGCAACGCTCTCCACGTAGCGCGTCTCGACCTTGTCGCCGAGCGCCTTCTCCATTTCGCGTCGACCTTGGTCGTGCTGGAAGGTCCAGCCGGCGTCGCCGATCGGGCTGACGTAGACGAAACCGACCTTGGCAGGCGACTCGGCGGCGGCAGCCAGAGGCAGGGAGGCCGCCACGGCAAGCGCGGCGGCGGAGAGCACGAACTGTCGGCGTTGAATCATCGGATGGTCTCCTGGGGCGGTCGGGAAGGTCGTTGGGCTGGGATTGTAGCGACGCGCCGGCCGGGGCGGTACGGCGGCGGCCGGTGCGCGCGGGACGGGTTCAGGCGGTGGCGCGCACGCATTCGCGGACGAGCTTCGGCCCGCGGTAGATGAGCCCGCTGTAGAGCTGCACGAGCGCCGCGCCCGCGTCGAGCTTGGCGCGTGCCTGTGCGCCCTCGAGCACGCCGCCCGCGGCAATGATCGGCAACTCGCCCGCGAGTGCGTCGGCGAGGCGGCGGACCACGGCGGTCGAGGCCTCGAACACCGGGGCGCCCGAGAGCCCGCCCTGCTCGTTGCCGTGGCGGATTCCCTGCACCTTGTCGCGCGCGATCGTGGTGTTGGTGGCGATCACGCCGTCGATGCGATGGCGCCGTAGCGCATCGGCGATATTGGTGACCTGAGCGTCGTCGAGGTCGGGGGCGATCTTGAGCGTGAGCGGCACGTAGCGACCATGGGTGTCGGCGAGCCGGGTCTGCGCGAGCTTGAGCCGGCCGAGCAGCTCGTCGAGCTCGGATTCGCCCTGGAGCTGGCGCAGGTTCTTGGTGTTCGGAGAAGAAATATTCACCGTCACGTAGCTCGCCAGCGCATAGACCTTGTCGAGGCAGGCGAGGTAGTCGTCGGCGGCACGTTCGATCGGCGTGTCGAAGTTCTTGCCGATGTTGATGCCGAGGATGCCGCGATATCTTGCGGCGCGCACATGGGCGAGCAGCGCATCCACGCCGTGGTTGTTGAAGCCCATGCGATTGATGATGCCGCGCACCTCGGGCAGGCGGAACATGCGCGGACGCGGGTTGCCCGGCTGCGCGCGCGGGGTGATGGTGCCGATCTCGATGAAGCCGAAGCCGAGGCGGGCGAGTCCGTCGATGGCCTCGCCGTTCTTGTCCAGCCCGGCGGCGAGGCCGATGCGGTTGGGGAAGCGCAGGCCCATGACCTCGACCGGCGTCGCAGGCTCGGGCTCGCCGGCGGGCAGGAGCTTGCCGGCATAGTGCAGGCCCTGGAGGGTGAGGTCGTGGGCGTTCTCGGGGTCGAGCGAAAACAGCAGGGGGCGGATGAGTTCGTAGAGCATCGGCGGATTGTAGCGATTCACCGTTCGCTGCGGGAGGGCGCAGATCAGCGGCGAGCGCTCACTCCGCCATCGGGCGCCAGTCCCCATCGACGAGGGCCTCGAGCGGGCGGAAGCGGGCCTTGTAGGACATCTTCGGACTTTCGGCGATCCAGTAGCCGAGATAGACATGGGCGAGGTCGAGCCGTCGGCAAGCCTCGATCTGCCACAGGATGCCGTAGGTGCCGAACGCAGCCCGCGGCTGGTCGGGGTCGTAGAAGGTATACACGCTGGAGAGCCCGTCGGAGAGGCGGTCGATCACGCTCACCATGCGCAGCTGGGCGCCTTCGCGGAACTCCACCAGCCGGGTGTCGACATGGCTCTGCAGCAGGAAGTGGCTGTACTGCTCGCGGTTGTCGAGGTCCATGCCGCCCCCCGAGTGGCGCGCGGCCTGGTAGCGCTGATAAAGCTGATAGTGCTCTTCGAAGAAATCGAGCGGACGCTCCACTGCGACCAGCTCACGGTGACGCGTCCATGCGCGGCGCTGGCTGCGATCGGGCACGAAGCGCTCCACCGGGATGCGAACCGGCACGCAGGCGCGGCAGTGATCGCAATACGGGCGGTAGGTGAATACGCCGCTGCGGCGAAAACCCCGCCGCACCAGCTCGCTGTAAACCTGCGGGTCGATCAGGTGGCCGGGAGTGGCGACCTGCGATCGCGCGTTGCGCGCGGGCAGGTAGGAGCACGCGTAGGGCGCGGTCGCGTAGAACTGGATCAGGGCGTAGGGGTAATCCTTTTGCATTGCGTCGCATCGCCGCCAGGGGTTGAACTCAAGGCCAGGTGAAGTCCCGTGTGGCCTGTGCGGGCCAGCGCTGTGGGTCGGGGCCCTCGACCGTCGCCCGCGCAAGGGCGTCGACGAACTGCACCCGCGGCATCTCGCGCCCTCCCATCGATTGCAGGTGGGCGGTGGTCATCTGGCAGTCGATCATGACATAGCCTCGCGCCGACAGCAGTCGTGACAGATGGGCTAGCGCCACCTTGGACGCGTCCGTCTCGCGCGAGAACATCGACTCGCCAAAGAACACGCGACCCAGCGCCATGCCGTACAGGCCGCCCACCAGCCGCCCCTCACGCCAGCATTCGACACTGTGGGCGTAACCCAGTTCGTGCATGCGCAGATAGGCCGCCTGCATCGCGGGCGTGATCCAGGTCCCGAGCCCGGGGGCACGCGGTGCGGCGCAGGCCCGCATCACTGCGGCGAAGGCGGTGTCGATGCGCACCTCGAAGCGTTGCCTGCGCAGCACCTTGCGCAGCGAGTGGCTGACGCGAAGCTGATCGGGGAGCAGAACCAGCCGCGGGTCGGGTGTCCACCACAGAATCGGTTCGCCCTCGCTGAACCACGGGAAGATGCCGCGGCGGTAGGCGGCGAGCAGCCAGTCGGGCGTCAGCGCACCGCCGGCGGCAAGCAGTCCGTTGGGCTCGGCCAGCGCGCGGGCGTCTGGCGGAAACACCGGCTCCTTGCCCAGCCAGGGGATCATGCCGCGGTGGTCAGGCCGTGGTGCGAAGCGGTGGGCAGCGCGTCGTCGTCCGAAAACGTGACGACGTGATCGACGTCGAGGCGGATACCAATCTGCTCGCCGATGGCGTGGTTGTGGTGGCTCGGGACCAGCGACAGCACCTTCGCGCCACCGGCGAGGCGCAGGGTGTACAGGATGTCCGCACCGCGAAAGGCCTTGTGCACGACCTCGGCACGCAGCGGGCTGGCGTCGTCGTGCACGATGTCGTCCGGACGCAGCAGCACATCGAGCGGGCTGCCCTGCACGCAGCCGGCGCAATCCGCGCAGCACACCAGCGGCACGTTGCTGTCGAGTACGCCGAGTTCGATCTGCACCTGGTGGTCGTTGAGGACCTTTCCGCGCAGGAACACGCCCTGGCCGATGAAGTCGGCGACGAAGCGGTTGGCCGGACGGTGGTAGAGGTTGTAGGGCGTGTCCCACTGCTGGATGCGGCCCTCGTTCATGATGCCGATCTCGTCGGCCACCGCGAACGCCTCGTGCTGGTCGTGGGTGACGAGGATCGCGGTCGTGTTGGTGGCCTTGATGATGTCGCGCACCTCGTAGGACAGGCGCTCGCGCAGTTCGACGTCGAGGTTCGAGAAGGGCTCGTCGAGCAGCAGCAGGCTCGGGCGCGGCGCGAGCGCGCGCGCCAGTGCCACGCGCTGCTGCTGCCCGCCCGACATCTCGTGGGGAAACTTGCTGCCCTGGTCGGCAAGGCCCACCAGATGGAGGAGCTCCTGCACGCGCGCGCGCCGCGCCGCCGCATCCTCGCCGCGCAGCCCGAAGGCGATGTTGTCCGCGACCGACAGATGGGGAAACAGGGCGTAGTCCTGGAATACCATTCCGATCCGGCGGCGCTCGGGGGGGACGGTGCTGCCCGGGGTGCTCACCAGCACGCCGTCGAGGTGGATCTCGCCGGCGGCCAGGCGCTCGAAGCCGGCAATGCAGCGCAGCACGGTGGTCTTGCCGCAGCCCGAGGGGCCGAGCAGGCAGCCGATGCGGCCCTTTTCCAGGCTGAGCGAGAGCTGGCGCACCACGACGTGGTCGCCGAAAGCGAGGTCGATCCGGTTGAGGTTCAGGTGGGACATCTTGAGCGCCGGTGCAGAATCGTGTCGTCGCCGATTATTGCATCGCGGTGTTCCAAATGCGATCAATTATAATTTGACGCTTCAGGCGGGCGACCGAGCTCCGGTTCGCCCCGGCATTGCGGAAACCGAATGAATTCTCTGGCAGCACAGGGCGCCGCGCGCCTGCAGTGGTCGACCCTGACGGTGGCGGCAGTGGTGGTGGCGGTGCTGATCGCCGCGCCGGTACTGTCCGTCTTCTCCAATGTCTTCGTCAGCGATACCGGCGACACCTGGGGCCACCTCGCCGACACCGTGCTGGGCGAGTTCATGTTCAACACCGTGGTGCTCTGCATCGGGGTGGGGCTGGGGGTGTCGTCGATCGGCGTGACCTCGGCATGGCTCACGACCATGCTCGACTTCCCCGGCCGGCGTTTCTTCGAATGGGCGCTGGTGCTGCCGCTGGCGATGCCGGCCTACGTCATGGCCTACGTGTACACCGACTTCCTGCAGTTCGTTGGCCCGCTGCAGACCTGGTTGCGCGAGACCTTCGAGTGGCGGCGCGGCGACTACTGGTTTCCGGACGTGCGCACGGTGGGCGGGGCGGTGGCCATGTTCATGTTCGTGCTCTACCCGTACGTCTACATGATCGCGCGTACCGCCTTCCTCGAGCGCGCCGGCGGCATGCTGGAAGCGGGCCGTTCGCTCGGCCTGGGTCCCTGGGGCTCCTTCTTCCGGGTGTCGCTTCCGCTCGCCCGGCCGGCGGTCGTGGCCGGGACCGCGCTTGCGCTCATGGAGACGCTGGCCGATTTCGGCACGGTGTCGTATTTCGGGGTGCAGACCTTCACCACGGGGATCTACCGCGCATGGTTCTCGCTCGGTGACCGTATCGCGGCGGCGCAGCTGTCGGCGGCCTTGCTCGCCTTCGTCATCCTGGTGCTGACGCTCGAGCGCCTGTCGCGCGGGCGGGCGCGCTTCAACAACACCTCGCGGCAGGCGAGCATGCCGGTGCGCCTGCGCCTGCCGCTGCCGCTCGGGCTGCTCGCGGCGTTCGCCTGCTTCATGCCGCTGCTGCTCGGCTTCCTGTTGCCGGCGGGGCTGCTGCTGCAGATGGCCTTTGCCGAGGGGGATGCGCAGTTCGGTCCGCGCTTCGTGCATCTCGCGCGCAACAGCTTCGTACTCGCCGCCGTGACCGCCGTGATCGGCGTGGTGCTCGCGGTCCTGCTCGGCTACGCCGCCCGCCTGGCACGCAGCCGGGTCCCGCATGCGCTCAATCGCGTGGTCGGTCTGGGCTACGCGGTGCCGGGGTCTGTGATCGCGGTCGGGGTGCTGATTCCGCTCACGCGGCTCGACAACTGGCTGGCGCAGTCGTGGGAGGCGCTGTTCGGCGTCAATCCGGGGCTGCTGCTCACCGGGGGGATCGCGGCGCTGGTGTATGCCTATCTGGCGCGTTTCCTGGCCGTAGCCCTGCAGACGGTGGAATCCAGCCTGGGCAAGATCACGCCGAGCATGGACGACGCTTCGCGCAGCCTGGGCTTCGGCAAGTGGGCGACGCTTCGGCGCGTCCACGTTCCCATGCTGAGGGGCAGTCTGCTGACCGCCGGGCTGCTGGTGTTCGTCGATGTGATGAAGGAGCTGCCGGCGACGCTGGTGATTCGGCCCTTCAACTTCGACACGCTCGCTACCCAGGCGCACACGCTCGCCGCCGACGAGCGCCTCGCCGAAGCTTCGACTGCCGCGCTGATCATCGTGGCGGTCGGCTTGCTGCCGATGTTCGTGATCTCGCGGCAGATTCTCAAGGTGCGGCGAAGGGCCGGCTGAGCGCGCCGCTGTGGCGTTTTTCCTGTGGCGCGTGTGCCACAGCGTTTCGGGGCGGCAGGACGTAATGGATAATTGCCGCGCGATGACGACCCTGCCCATTCTCCCGGTTTTGCTTCCCGCTGGCGCCGAAGGCCGCATCGGCGTCGGTCTTGCTTGCTGCGCGCGCGTCTGCGGGGTGGATGGATGACGCCGCGCCCGCTTCCGCGTTCGTTCCGCCACCCTGGCGCGTGGTTGCTTGGGCTCCTCGCGGTGTTCGCGATCAGTGGCCTCCTGCCGTCGGCGTCCTTGTTCGCCGCGCCGGAGGACTATCTGCCGCTGCACAGCGCGCTGGAGTTCTTCTCGATTTCCGTGGCCGCGATGGTGTTCGCGCTCGGCCTCAACCTGCGCCACACCGAGCGCGGCGGACGGCTCGCCTGGCTGGGCGCCGTGTTCCTTGCCGTGGGCTTGCTCGATTTCGCCCATACCCTGTCCTACCCGGGCATGCCCGCCTTCGTCACGCCGAGCAACGCCGACAAGGCCATCCACTTCTGGCTCGCCGCCCGCCTGGTGGGCGCGCTCGGCCTATTGGTCTATGTCTTCATGCCCGAGCGCCGTTGGTCATCAGTGGCCGTGGGCTGGGTGAGCCTGCTTGCCGCTGCGCTCGCGCTGGCCTGGACCGGGTTCGTTCTCGCCTACCAGGACGTGCTGCCCCGCATGTTCGAGCCGGGGCGCGGGATGACGTCGTCGAAGGTGGCGGCGGAGTACCTGCTGTCGGCGCTCTATTTGCTTGCAGCGGTCCTGCTCGCGCGACGCGGTGTGCGCGACCGCGATCCGAGCGCGCCCTGGCTCGCGGCGGCGGCGGGTGTACTCGTGCTCACCGAGCTGTATTTCACGCTCTACAAGGAGCTCACCGACCTCTTCAACATCCTCGGCCATGTGTACAAGGCGGCTGCCTTCGCGATGATCTATCGCGCGGTGTTCGTCGCCGGGGTTCGCGAGCCGCAGCAGGCGCTTGCGCGCGAACGCGCCTTGCTGCGCGGGCTGATCGATTCGGTGCCGGACCTGATCGCCTTCAAGGACACCCAGGGGCGCTACCTCGGCTGCAATCGGGCGTTTGCCGAGGCCTATGGGGTGAGCGAGGCGCAGCTCGTCGGCCAGCGTGACGCCGACGTCTTTCCGGCTCATCCAGCGCTCGCGGGCGCCGAGGCCGGGCTGGCGATCGTGAGCGCCCCGGAACACCACGAGGAGTGGCTCGAAGGGCGCGATGGACGCATGCGTCTGCTCGATACCCTGCGCACGCCCTATCGTGACCGGGACGGCGAGTGCCTGGGCGAGATCCGCATCAGCCGTGACTTCACCGAGCGGCGCAGGATCCGCGAGCAGATCGCCGAGCGCGAGCGGCGCGTGATGCTGGCGCTCGAGGGCGCAGGACTGGGGCTGTGGGACTGGGACGTGCCGAGCGGCCAGGCGAGCTTCAGCCCGGTCTGGATGCGCATGCTGGGGTATGTCGCCGACGAGCTGCCGCCCCACGTCTCGAGCTGGGAGGCGCTCGTCCATCCGGATGACTGGAACGATATCCGCGAGACCCTCGAGCCTCACCTGCGCGGCGTCACAGACGCCTATCGGGCCGAGTACCGCCTCAAGCACAAGGACGGGCACTGGGTGTGGGTGCTCGGCGCCGGTCGGGTGCTCGATCGCGGCGACGAGGGCGAGCCGCTGCGCGTGGTGGGTATCCACGAGGACATCTCGCCGCGCAAGGCCATGGAGGAGAGTCTGCTTCAGCTGGCCACCAGCGATCCGCTCACCGGATTGTGGAATCGCCGCCACTTCACCGAGATGGTGCGCGGCGAGCTCGGGCGGGTGCGTCGTGGCCAGTCGCGCGCCGCACTGCTCCTCCTCGACCTGGATTTCTTCAAGCGCATCAACGACACCTACGGCCATGCGGCCGGGGACGAGGTCCTGCGCCACTTCACCGCGACCGTGAGCACCCAGCTCCGCGAGGCCGACGTGTTCGCGCGTCTCGGCGGCGAAGAGTTCGCGATCCTGTTGCCCTGTATCGACGCGCTCGGGGCCGTGCGCGTGGCTGACCGTCTGCGCCGGATCGTGGCCGAGTCGCCCGCTGTGTTCGAGTCACAGGACCTGCGCTATTCGGTGAGCATCGGCGCGACGATGCTCGATGGCGAGGACGAGGGCTACGAGGGCTCCTATGCGCGCGCTGACGAGGCGCTCTATGCAGCCAAGCATGCGGGGCGCAATCGGGTCGTGATGGCCGCGGAAAAAACCGCAGCCCCGGCAGGAGAACCTGCGGGGGCTGCAGCCGTTGTCGCCGACCAGCGCTCGCTGGCGCCCGTTTCGGGCGCAGTTGCGGAGGCGGTGCCGAGTCTGGATCAGCGGTAGCCGGCGCGATCGAAGATGCGCTGGGCTTCGGCGATGGTCGCGGCCAGTTCGCCGATCGGCAGCGTGTCGGCCTTGAACTCGCCGAGCTTGTTGAGCGCGGCGTTGTCGACCTTGACCGAAGCCACCACCGGCCATTCGTTGTTGCCATTGGCGAAGTAGGCCTGCGCGTCGTCCGAAGCCAGGTACTCGAGGAACTTGACGGCGGCTTCCTTGTTCGGCGCGTGCTTGAGCATGCCGGCGCCCGAGACGTTGATGTGCGTGCCCCAGGTCGCCTGGTTCGGCCATACCGCCTTGATGCGGGCCACGGCTTCCTGGTCTTCGGGTTTCTGGGAGTTCATCAGGCGCGCGAGGTAGTAGCTGTTGGCGATCGCGACCCCGCATTCGCCCGCTGCAACGGCGCGGATCTGATCGGTGTCGCCGCCCTTGGGTGCGCGTGCGAAGTTGGCCACGATGCCGCTCGCCCACTTCTCCGTGGCCTCGGCGCCGTTGTGCTTGATCATCGCCGCGCCCAGCGAGAGGTTGTACGGGTGGCTGCCCGAGCGGGTGCACACCTTGCCCTTGAGCCCCGGATCGGCGAGCTGCTCATACGTCTGCACCTGCTCGGCCTTGACCAGCTCGGGGTTGTACACGATCACGCGGGCGCGGGTCGAGTAGGAGTACCAGTTGTCCGCGCGCAGGTGCGCCGGAATGCGCGCCTCGATCGCGGCCGACTTCACCGGCGCGA
Source organism: Thauera sp. JM12B12 (assembly GCF_039614725.1). Lineage (NCBI taxonomy): Bacteria > Pseudomonadati > Pseudomonadota > Betaproteobacteria > Rhodocyclales > Zoogloeaceae > Thauera > Thauera sp. JM12B12. Next base: position 1,936,551 of record NZ_CP154859.1, read on the forward strand.
AGATCCCCAGTTCGTCCGCCTTGCCGAGGCGCGAGGCATCGACCGTGATGAACACGTCCGCCGGGCTGTTCGCGCCTTCGTTGCGGATGCGTTCGAGCAGCTCGTCTTCCTTGGCTTCGATGCGGTTGATCTTGATGCCGGTCTGCTTGGTGAAGTTTCCGTATAGCTGCTCGTCGGTCTGGTAATGGCGCGCCGAGTAGATGTTGAGTTCGGCCGCGGTGGCGGCATTGGACAGGCCGAGGGCGGAAACGAGGGCGGTCAGAAGGATCTTCTTGGTCATGTTGGCAGTGGTCGCTTGAGTGTCATGAAGTGTGAGGATGCGTAGGAGGGATAATAACGAGAAAGATTCGCAGTTGCAAAGCGTTTGCATTGGCGGCATCATGGATGCGAATCATTCGCAATAGTGAGAAGACCATGAACGCACTGCTGGTGGGCGCCGATCGCCTCGGCAACATTCCCGATGTTCTCGACAGCTTCGGCATTCGCATCGCGGGCCATGTGAGCGGGCGCGATACGACGCACCAGCGCCGCACCGCGCCCTTGCCGAGCGGCATCGGCATGGTGATCCTGTTTACCGACTTCCTCGGCCACAACGTGATGCAGCGTTTTCGGGACGCGGCAAGCCGGGAGGGGGTGATGTTCGTATGTTGCCGGCGCTCGACCTGCGCGCTGCAGCAGGCGCTTGGCCGGCGGATGAACGAGCGCTGTGCGAGTTGCCCGGAGGCGTGCCCGAAAGCGGGGCGCAGGCGGAAGTAGGCCGGGAACGTTGAGGTAGACGAAAAAGCCCGGCGCGCGGCCGGGCTTCTTCGTGGATGGGGTGGGGGCTGCCCTCAGCGCAGCGAGATCACACCGCTTGCGGGAACGAGCGCCTCGCCCTCGTCGACGATCCGGCGCGCGCCGTTGAAGCGCTGAGCCCAATATCGGGTGGACATGCTCTCGACGCGAACCTTGCCGCCACTCGAGGGCGCGTGCACGAACTTGCCTTCGCCGAGGTAGATGCCGACATGGGAGAAGGTGCGGCGCATCGTGTTGAAGAACACGAGATCACCCGGCTTGAGTTCCTGGCGGCCGATCTTGTCTCCGACGGTCGCCATCTCGCGCGCGGTGCGCGGCAGGTCGAGCCCGACCGCGTTGCGGAACACGTTGAGCACCAGGCCGCTGCAATCGAGACCCGTCTCGGGCGAGGTGCCGCCAAAGCGATACCGGATACCGAGATAGGACAGCGCTTCGTCGACCAGTTGCTCTGCCGCGCTGGTGTATTCGTCGAAGACGGAAGCCTGGGGGAGTTGCGCCGAATGGACCTGGGCGGCCTGCTCAGTGGCGTGGGCGAGAGGTGCCGACGCAAGCAGTACGGTCAGAGAGAGGACGATAGGGCGCAAAAACATTCGGCGGAATATACGCAGGCAAGGCAGGCTTGTAAACAGGAAATGTCCGCCAACTGCATGCGCGGGCGGGCATTTTTCACGTTTCCGGGCGCTCAGATCTTGAGCTTCTGCCGGTAGGCACTCTGGTGGTCCGCAAGTCCCGCCGGGGTCGAGACCGCGAACGACAGTGCGCGCGCCTGCACCGCAAGGAACAGTTGCGCGATTGCCCAGGCGTCGCCGAGCGCGTGGTGACGCTGAAACGTTTCGATACCGAATGCGGCCATCCAGTCGGCCAGGCGCGCCGGGCGATCGAGCTTCTCCGGGAACAGCGAGGGGAGCAGCAGGTAGAGGTCTATCCAGACGAATGACGGGGTGAAACCGACGTGGTGCTGGAAGGCGCGCTCGAGCATGCTGCGGTTGAACGAGGCGTTGAACACCACGAGCGGATTCTTTCCGGCAAGTCCGAGCAGACCGACGAGGGCGTCGGCCGGCGCAGGCTCGAGTCGGGCGTAGTAGGCGTCTCCGGGATGGAGCAGGCCGGCGTCCACGGCGATGCCACCCACGGCGAGCAGTCTGGCCTGGTCCAGGTCGAGCCCGGTGGCTTCGGTATTGACCACCGTGTAGCGGGTCTCGAAATGGGAACGGTCGAGCACCGGCTCGGGAAGTGCCTGCCAGGCTTGCAGGGTCTCCTCGGCCTGTGCGCCGAGCGTCTGGCCGCCACGCGCGGCCTTGAGGCGGGATAGCCAGCTCATAGCTGGTAGTCCAGCTTGAGGCGCAGCTGGAGCTTGCGGGCCTGACGGAAGGCTTCCTTCAGGATGCGGCGGTCGAGTTCGTTGAGGGACTCCGGATTGACGCGGTTGTCGTCTTCGGAGTCGTGCTCGGTCTCGAGGTGCTGCGAACGCAGGCGCAGGAGCTGGATGAAGTTGAAGCCGTCGACCATCGCGGAGATCTCTTCCGGCGTGATGCCGATCCTGGTGCTTGCCTGGCGCAGGCGCTGGACCGTGCTGCTCGAGTCGACGCCGGTGCGCAGGGCGAGGATGCGGGCGACATCCACGAAGAGCCGCGCGCCCGACTTCTTGAGGTCGATGGTGCCGTCGTCCTCGACCACGAAGTCGCGGATCCGACCAAGTGGCGGCATCACCTTGAGGGCGTTGCCGGCCATCATGCGCAGGAAGGTGCTGTTGCCCTTGGCCGACCTGTTGAGCCAGGTGCGCAGCTGGTCGCCGAAGCGCTCGTTGCCGTAAAGCACGCGGAAGTCGAAAAAGATCGAGGCGTTGAGCAGGGCCTGCGGGTCGGGTTCGCGGATCCAGTCGGCGAAGCGCGACTTCCACTGGTCCAGGGTCAGGCACAGCTCAGGGTTGCTCGCCATGATGTTGCCCTTGCACAGGGGGAAACCGCAGGCGGCGAGGTTCTCGTTGACCGTGCCTGCGAACGCGAGCAGGCGTTTGCGGGCATCCTCGACCTGCTTGGCGTCCTCGGTGCGGAAGACGATCCCGTTGTCCTGGTCGGTGGACAGGGTCTGCTCGTGACGGCCTTCCGAGCCGAAGGCGAACCAGCCGAAATCGATTCCGATGAGGTCGTGCTGCTCGCGGGCGAGCACGATGATGCGGCGGGTCAGGGCGTCGTTGAGCGCGGAGATGAACTGCGTGAGCTGTTCGGCGCCGATGCCCTGGGCGATGAGGTTCAGCGCAAGCTGGCGGATGTCCTTGCTCGCACGCTGCAGGGCGGGAATGTCGGCGGCGTTCTCGATGCCGGCGCGAATCTGGCGCAGGCTGATGCGCTGCAGGCTGAACAGGTCGCGTTCGGACACGACGCCGCGCAGCAGGCCTTCCGAATCGACCACGAGCAGATGGCGGACGCCGTGGGTGGCCATCTCCAACGCCGCGTCATACGCCGAAGCGGTGGCCGGAAGCTGGTGCGGGTTGGCGGTCATGAGCTCGCCGATCGGACGTGCGAGGTCGAATCCGGCGAGGATCACCCGCGGCAGCAGGTCGCTCTGGGTGACCACGCCCACGGGCCGGCGCTCGTCGTCCACCACCACCATGCAGCCCAGGCGCAGCTCGTTCATGCGCTCGAGCGCGTTGCGCGTCGGGGTCTCGGCGGTGACCGACACCGGTTCCTTCTTGATCAGGCGGCCGAGCGTCGTCGTCATCGTCTGCTGGTCGGCAGCACGTTGCGCGAAGCTGGTCTGCAGTTGCTGGCGCGACTGGTTGAGCAGGCTGGCGATGTACTGCGTGCAGAAGAGGTGGAAGACCGGACTGATCTGCATCAGGTGGAGGAAGTCCTCCGCGCCGATCTGGAAGCAGAAGCTGTCCTCCACCGCGATGTACGCGTTCGTTGAAGGACGGCGCGCCGAGATGGCGCCGATCGGAAAGCATTCGCCGGCGCCGAGGGTGAGGCTGTCGTACTCGGTAACGGTGGTCGAGCCGGTCTGGCGCGCCTGCACCTTGCCGCGCTGGACGATGTAGAAGTGGCGCGGTACGCCCATCGCGGGGGTGAGGATGTCGGCGCCGCGCGGATGGAATCCGAGCACCGCGCGCTCGGCCAGGAAGGCGAGCGCTTCCGGCTCCATGCGGTTGAAGGGCGAGAAGTTGCGCAGAAAGTCGGTGCTGGCGCCCACCAGCAGGCTTGCGGCTTCGGTCGTCATGACGGCCCTGTCGTCGAGTGAATCGGCAAATTATATGTGAGCAATCCGCTCGCGCGTGCCCCCCGGCCCGCAAACCTCGGCGCCGCGCCGCCGCTGCGGGGGTGTGCCCGCGCAGCGGCAGGGTTCGGCAGCCCGCTTCGGGCCTCAGAGCACGTCGGCGGCGTAGTCGGCCAGGCGCGAGCGCTCGCCGCGTTGCAGGGTGATGTGGCCGGAGTGTGCCCAGCCCTTGAAGCGATCGACGACGAAGGTCAGGCCGGAGGAGCCCTCGGTGAGGTAGGGCGTGTCGATCTGCGCGATGTTGCCCATGCAGATCACCTTGGTGCCGGGGCCGGCGCGGGTGATAAGGGTCTTCATTTGCTTGGGCGTGAGGTTCTGCGCCTCGTCGATGATCAGGTACTTGTTCAGGAAGGTGCGCCCGCGCATGAAGTTCAGGCTCTTGATCTTGATGCGGCTGCGGATCAGGTCGCGGGTGGCGGCGCGCCCCCAGTCGCCGCCTTCGCCGGCGGTGCCGTTGAGCACGTCGAGGTTGTCCTCGAGCGCCCCCATCCACGGCGCCATCTTCTCTTCCTCGGTGCCGGGGAGAAAACCGATGTCCTCGCCCACCGGTACGGTCACGCGGGTCATGATGATCTCGCTGTAGCGCTTCGACTCGAGCACCTGGGTGAGGCCGGCCGCCAGCGTCAGCAGGGTCTTGCCGGTGCCGGCCTGGCCGAGCAGGGTGACGAAGTCGATCTCCGGGTTCATCAGGAGGTTGAGCGCGAAGTTCTGTTCGCGGTTGCGCGCGGTGATACCCCACACGTTGTTCTTCTGGTGGCTGAAGTCGGTCAGCGTCTCCAGCACCACGCTGCGGCCGTCCTTCTCCTTGACCCATGCCTGCAGCGGGTTGTCGCCATCCTGGTACACGAACTCGTTGACCAGCATCTCCGGGGCGAGTGGCCCGGCAAGGCGGTAGTAGGTGCGTCCGTCCTCCTTCCAGGACTGCATGCCGCGGCCGTGCGTGTCCCAGAAGTCGGCAGGCAACTCGCGCGTCCCCGCGTACAGCAGGTCGGTGTCCTCGAGGACCTTGTCGTTGAAGTAGTCCTGCGCGGCCAGGCCGAGCGCGCGCGCCTTGATGCGCATGTTGATGTCTTTCGACACCAGGATGACGTCGCGACCGGGGGTCTTCTCGGCGAGATACATCACCACCGCGAGGATCTGGTTGTCGCCGCGCGCGGTCGGCAGGGCAGGCGGCAGCTTGATGTCGATCGCCTCGGTCTGCAGGTGCAGGCGCCCGGTGGCCTGGCCGCGCGAGGGGGCGTCGAGCGCGATGCCGGCGGCGATGCCGTCGTCCGAGGTGGAGACGATCTCGTCGAGCATCCGGCTGGCCTGGCGGGCGTTGCGTGCGACCTCGCTGGTGCCCTTCTTGTTGTTGTCCAGCTCCTCGAGCGTCATGATCGGCACGTAGAGGTCGTGCTCCTCGAAGCGGTAGAGGCTGGTCGGGTCGTGCATCAGGACGTTGGTGTCGAGCACGAACAGCTTGGTCGCCGCCGCCTTGCGGACGTTGCGCGGGGCGCGCGGAGCGCGGGCGGGGCGATCGCTCGATGCGAGGTCTTCGGTCGGGGTGGCGGATTTGCGGGTCGCAGGCATGGGGGCAGGGTCCGGTCGTTCGGCGGGGTGCCCGCGCGTTCCGAGCGCGCAGGCGGGCAGGGGCTCAGAGTGCGCGCACGGCGGCCAGCACTTCCTCGGCGTGGCCCGGCACCTTCACGCCGCGCCACTCGCGGGCGATGTTGCCGGCCGTGTCGATCAGGAAGGTGCTGCGCTCGATGCCGCGCACCTGCTTGCCGTACATGTTCTTCATCTTCATGACGCCGAAGGCCTCGCAGGCCTTCTCCTCGGGGTCGGAGACGAGCTCGAAGGGCAGCTCGAGCTTGGCCTTGAAGTTCTCGTGGCTCTTGAGACTGTCACGGCTGATGCCGAGGACCTCGCAGCCGCTGGCAGCGAAATCTGCATGCAGCGCGCCGAAGTCACGCGTCTCGTTGGTGCAGCCCGGGGTGTTGTCCTTCGGGTAGAAATAGACGACCAGCTTGCGTCCGCGCAGCGCGGACAGGGTGACCGTGTTGCCGCCGGTGGCGGGGAGGCTGAAGTCGGGTGCGGGGGTGGCGCTCATCTTGTCTCCTGCGAAGAGCGGGGTTCGAGGGGGCGTTCAGGCCGGCGTCGCGGCGCGCGTGCGTGCCCGTGGGACCGAGGCGGCGCGCGCCGGTTCGCGCGCATCCCGGGTGCGGGCGGCAGGCCGGTCGAGGTTAGCCGATGCGTGCGGGCGGGTGAACAGAATGTTGCGCCGTCGTCGCCGGGCTCGACCGTCAGCCGGTGGCGGTTCAGCGCTCGTAGAGCAGTCCGAGGACGACTGCGCGGCCCTCTCCGACGAGAATGTTGTAGGTGCGGCAGGCAGCCGGGAAGTCCATGAATTCGAAGCCGATGCGCGCCTCGATCAGCGGACGCAGCAACTGTGGCTGAGGAAAGCGCTGGCGCCGGCCAGTGCCGACGATGAGGATCTCCGCGCCCAGGTCGCGGGCGGCGCCGAGATCCTCCGCACGCAGGCCCGAGAGATCTCCGGCAGCTTGGGGTGCCCAGCCGTCCAGCACACGGCCGGCGCTGACGAGCACGTTGCCCTCGTGGCGCACCTTGCTGATCATGACGTGGTCGTCGCCGTAGCCGGTGACGACGTTGGTATTGGCGTTGTTGTCCTGGTAGAGCTTCATCTTCGGATCCTGGGCGCAGCGGGCGCACATCGGTGTGGAGCGGGCACTCGACGGCGAAATTGCCGCAGTGCGGGAGCGGGGCTAAGATAACAATCTTTTGGGGCGCCGATAAACGGTGGCGTCCATTTCCATCTCTCAGGAAGAACTGGCATGAAAGCGGTGAAGACTCTCGAGCTCGCAGCGGCAACTCCGGAACCGGTGTTCAAGGCCGAGGCGGGCGCCGCGGCAGCGCCGCGTCCGATCCGCAAGTCCGCCAAGCTCGCCGAGGTCTGCTACGACATCCGCGGACCGGTGCTGGTGCGCGCCAAGCAGATGGAGGACGAAGGCCACAAGATCATCAAGCTCAACATCGGCAATCTTGCCGCGTTCGGCTTCGACTCGCCCGAAGAGATCCAGATGGACATGATCCGCAACCTGCCCAACGCGGCGGGGTACTCGGACTCCAAGGGCATCTTCTCGGCGCGCAAGGCGGTGATGCACTACACCCAGCAGAAAGGCATCAAGGGTGTCGGCATCGAGGACATCTACATCGGCAACGGCGTCTCAGAGCTGATCGTGATGGCGATGAACGCGCTGCTCGACGCCGGCGACGAGGTGCTGGTGCCGGCGCCGGACTACCCGCTGTGGACCGCGGCGGTGAGCCTGTCGGGCGGCAAACCGGTGCATTACCTCTGCGACGAGAGCAAGGGCTGGATGCCAGACATCGAGGACATGCGCGCGAAGATCACGCCCAACACCCGCGCCATCGTCATCATCAACCCGAACAACCCGACCGGCGCGGTGTATCCGGACGAGGCGCTCAGGCAGATCATCGAACTGGCGCGCGAGCACGACCTCATCCTCTATGCCGACGAGGTGTACGACAAGGTGCTGTACGACGGCGTCAAGCACACCTCGCTCGCGGCACTCTCCGAGGATGTGCTGACGATCATCTTCAACGGGCTGTCGAAGAACTACCGTTCATGCGGGTACCGCGCCGGCTGGATGGTGGTTTGCGGCGACAAGCGCCGCGCAAGCGACTACATCGAGGGGCTCAACATGCTGGCCTCGATGCGCCTGTGCGCGAACGTGCCCGGCCAGTACGCCATTCAGACCGCGCTCGGCGGCTACCAGAGCATCGACGACCTGGTCGCCGAGGGCGGACGGATGCGCCGCCAGCGCGACCTCGCCTGGGCGCTGATCAACGAGATTCCCGGCGTGAGCTGCGTGAAGCCTCAGGCCACGCTCTACATGTTCCCCAAGCTCGACCCCAAGGTCTATCCGATCGAGGACGATCAGGCCTTCATCGCCGAGCTGCTCGAGGAAGAGCGCGTGCTGCTGGTGCAGGGCTCGGGCTTCAACTGGCCGCATCCCGATCACTTCCGTCTGGTCTTCCTGCCCCACGAGGACGACCTGCGCGACGCCATCGGCCGCGTCGCCCGCTTCCTCGAGAACTACCGCAAGCGACACGGAACCTGAGCTCCGGCGCCATCCGGTCCGCGACGTTTCGCTTCTCCATCCGACACTCTTCACACACCACGGAACACACTGCATGAAACCGATCAATGTTGGCCTCCTGGGCATCGGTACCGTCGGCGGCGGCACCTTCACCGTTCTGAAGCGCAACGCGGAAGAAATCACCCGTCGCGCCGGTCGCCCGATCTGCATCACCACCGTGGCCGACAAGAACCTCGAGCTGGCGCGCAAGGTCACCGGCGGCGACGTGAAGATCACCGACGACGCCTTCGCGGTCGTGGCCGATCCCGAGATCGACATCGTCGTCGAACTGATCGGTGGCTATGGCGTGGCCAAGGACCTGGTGCTCAAGGCGATCGACAACGGCAAGCACGTCGTCACCGCCAACAAGGCGCTGCTCGCGGTGCATGGCAACGAGATCTTTGCGGCGGCGCAGAAGAAGGGCGTGATGGTGGCCTTCGAGGCTGCGGTGGCAGGCGGCATCCCGATCATCAAGGCGCTGCGCGAGGGGCTGACCGCGAACCGCATCGAGTGGCTGGCGGGCATCATCAACGGCACCACCAACTTCATCCTGTCCGAAATGCGCGACAAGGGCCTGCCCTTCGCCGAAGTCCTCAAGGAAGCGCAGGCGCTCGGCTACGCCGAGGCCGATCCGACCTTCGACATCGAGGGCGTCGACGCCGCGCACAAGGCGACGATCATGAGCGCGATCGCCTTCGGCATCCCGATGCAGTTCGACAAGGCCTACATCGAGGGCATCAGCAAGCTCGACTCGGTGGACATCACCTACGCCGAACAGCTCGGCTACCGCATCAAGCTGCTCGGCATCGCGCGCCGCCGCGAGAACGGCGTCGAGCTGCGCGTGCACCCGACGCTGATCCCCGAGAAGCGCCTGATCGCCAACGTCGAGGGGGCGATGAACGCGGTGCTGGTGCAGGGCGATGCCGTCGGCGCGACGCTGTATTACGGCAAGGGCGCAGGCGCCGAGCCGACTGCCTCGGCCGTGATCGCCGACCTGGTCGACGTCACCCGCCTGCACACTTCCGACCCCGAGCACCGCGTGCCCCACCTCGCCTTCCAGCCCGACCAGGTGCGCGATGTGCCGGTGCTGCCGATCGAGGAGGTGGTGACGTCCTACTACCTGCGCATGCGCGTGGAGGACAAGCCGGGCGTGCTCGCCGACATCACCCGCATTCTGGCCGACAGCGGCATCTCGATCGAGGCGCTGATCCAGAAGGAGGCTGCCGAGGGCGAGTCGCACACGGACATCATCATGCTCACCCACCAGACCGCCGAGAAGAATGCCAACGCGGCGATCGGCAAGATCGAGGCGCTGGCGGTGGTCCAGGGCAAGGTGGTGAAGCTGCGCATGGAAACGCTTTGAGCGCAGGTTCGAAGCATGATTGAAGCCGAGGCCGCGCCGCAGGGTGCGGCCTCGTGCGTTTACGGCCCCGGGTTGCCCCGAGGGCGCGACACGTGGGCGGGGAGAAGGGCATGCAAGGCACGGTGGATCAGGTCTTCGTGGGCAAGGTTCGGCTGCTGTCGATCGATGGCGAACGCAGTGGCATCGTCAAGACGGCGGCCGCCGGGGCAGTGATGCTCACGCCGACGGGCCTCGAGGGTGACGAGCAGGCCGACCTCCGCCACCACGGTGGCGTGGACAAGGCCCTGCACCACTACCCGGTGGAGCATTACGCCCTGCTTGCCGCCGAGTGGCCGCAATGCGCGGGCGCGGTGGGCGCAGGGTTCCTCGGCGAGAACATCAGTACGCACGGTCTCACCGAACACGAGCTCTGCATCGGCGACGTGCTGCGCATCGGCAACGCACGCGTGCAGGTCAGCCAGCCGCGCTCGCCGTGCTGGAAGATCGACCTGCGACTGAAGGTGGATGCTGCATCGCGCTTCGTCGAGGCCGCCGGAATCACTGGCTGGTACTACCGCGTGCTGAATCCCGGGACGATTGCGGCCGGGGATCCGATCGAACTGCTCGAGCGCCCGAACCCCTGGCTGACGATTGCCGAGTACTGGGACGTCGTCACCGCGCATCGGCCCGACCTCGAAATGCTCGCACGCATCGCCGACGCCCGCGGGCTGGCCGCGGACAAGGCCTTGCGCTGGCGTGAGCGCGCCGAGTGGTTGCGTGCGCAGTCCGGTGCGGCCGACAAGTAAGCGCGGCGGGATCCGGCTGTCCGTTCGGTCGCAGGGGTACATAACCCAAGGCGTGCCGACGCTTTGGCGCTGCAGCGTGCCGATTTGGGACTAGACTGAAAACGGATGGAGCCCGTCGGGGGCGCTTCGCATCCACCGCACACCATAACGAGGACCCGCTTGCATGGCGTTCAAGCTCGCCGTTTTCATCGCCATCCTGGTTGCGGTCGCCGTGCTCGGCATGCGGGGCTATTCCGCGACGGTGCGGCGCTTCGAGGCCGAGCGGGCGCGCGGCGAAGACGGTGCCCCCGACGATTCCGTCCCGCCCTGAAGAACAGCCCGGCAGGCGCCGGGGCACACGAGGAGAACCCCATGTCGGCTCATGTCTACAAACTCGTCGAGGTCGTCGGCACGTCTCCGGACGGCGTCGATGCCGCGATCCGCAATGCGGTCGAGACTGCTGCGCGCAGTGTCCGGCACATCGACTGGTTCGAGGTCGTGGAGACCCGCGGCCACGTCGTTGACGGCAAGGTGGCGCACTTCCAGGTCACGCTGAAGATCGGCTTCCGCCTCGAGTCCGAGTAGGCGCACGCGATGCGGCAGGCCCGGCCTGTCGCATCGCGTGCGGCGTGCCTCAGGCCGCGATCGCACCGGTGATCTGATGCAGGCGGCTCAGGGTCGCACCGTCCAGCCCGAGGGCCCCCGCAAGCTCCCTCAGGTAGGCGGCCTCGGCCGGCGTATCGAGATCGATCGCAAGCAGCGAGGCCGCATACACCTCGGCCGCGACCATCTGGTTGGGGACTTCGGCGACGAGCGCGCGAAGATCGAGCGGACGCCGTAGCTCGGCGACGAGAAATTGACGCTCCTCCTCGCTCAGCCCGTCCGCTCCGAGTCGGCCGACGATGCGCTGCACCTCGTCCTCGCCCACCTCGCCATCCGCCTTCGCCGCCGCTACCATGGCGCGCACGACGAGCGCCTCGGTGGCGGGGGTGGTCATGGTCTCGAGTTCGGGCGCAGAAAAGCCAGCGGATTCCGGCGCGATCGCACTCTGGGCGCGGTGATTGTCCGACCAGTTCTTGAGCGCTGCCATCGCGATCGTTGCCAGGATGGTCATCCCGGCGCTGCCTCCTGTCCGGCCGCTGCGCGCGCGGCCGCCACCGAGCAGTCCGCCGAGGAGCTCGCCCAATGCGTCGCCAGCACCGGCGCTGCCAGCCGCAGGCCTGGCGCCCCCGAGCGCACCACCGAGCAACTCGCCCAGGCCGCCGCTGCCGCGCGTTGCCGGACGTCCGCCTCGGAGGGCGCCGCCGAGCAGGTCGCCGAGGCTCCCCGCTCCGCCGCCCTGGGCGCCCAGCAGACCGCCGAGAAGCTCCCCGATTCCACCGGATCCCATCGCGTGGTCGAGGCGCGCACGTCCCTTTCCTGCCATGCCCTGCTGAAGAATCTGGCCCAGGATGTTTCCGAAGTTCATTGCGCACTCCCGTCGCGTGTTGGATGAGTCGATTGTAGCCGCGCCGGAAGGCACCGAGCCGCGGTTGCCGGGCACGTCACCCCGGGCGTGCGCGCCGCCGCATTCGCCTGCATCCGTCCGCACACGTCTGCAAACGGCCGATGCTACAGCCGAATTCGTTAGAATCGCGGCTTTGCGCCCCTTTCTGGCTCCAGTTCGGGCGCGCCGCCAACGTCATCCTCAAGGACTGCCCACGTGAAGTATCTCTCCACCCGCGGCCACGCCGGCCAGCCTGCCAACCCGGAGTTCTGCGACATCCTGCTCGGCGGCCTCGCGCCCGACGGCGGCCTCTACCTGCCCGAGACCTATCCCCAGGTGACGCGCGCGGAGCTCGACGCCTGGCGTGGGCTGTCCTATGCCGAACTGGCATTCGCGATCCTCTCCAGGTTCGTCACCGACATCCCCGCTGCCGACCTCAAGGCGATCTGCGAGAGGACCTACACCGCCGATGTCTATCGCCACGTGCGGGAGGGCGATGACGCGCGCGACATCACCCCGGTGCATTGGCTGGAGAAGGATGCGGAGGGCAAGGGGCGCTTCGGTCTGCTCGAGCTGTCCAATGGCCCCACGCTGGCCTTCAAGGACATGGCGATGCAGCTGCTCGGCAACCTGTTCGAGTACGTGCTGGCCAGGCGCGGCGAGACGATCAACATCCTCGGCGCGACCTCGGGCGACACCGGCTCGGCGGCCGAGTACGCGATGCGCGGCAAGCACGGCGTGCGCGTGTTCATGCTGTCGCCGCACGGCAAGATGAGCGCCTTCCAGCGCGCGCAGATGTACTCGCTGCAGGACGACAACATCTTCAACATCGCCGTCACCGGCATGTTCGACGATGCCCAGGACATCGTGAAGGCGGTCTCCAACGACCACGCCTTCAAGTCGAAGCACAAGATCGGCGCGGTCAATTCGATCAACTGGGCACGGGTCGCGGCGCAGATCGTCTATTACTTCAAGGGCTACTTCGCGGCGACGAAGTCCAACGACGAGCAGGTCGCTTTCTGCGTGCCCTCGGGCAATTTCGGTAACATCTGCGCCGGCCACATCGCGCGCCAGATGGGGCTGCCGGTGGCCAAGCTGATCCTCGCCACCAACGAGAACGACGTGCTCGACGAATTCTTCCGCAGCGGCGTGTATCGCCCGCGCAGGGCGGCCGAGACCCACGTCACCTCGAGCCCCTCGATGGACATCTCCAAGGCCTCGAACTTCGAGCGTTTCGTGTTCGATCTGGTCGGTCGTGATCCGAAGAAGGTCGCCGCGCTGTGGGCGGAGGTGGATGCCGGGCGCGCCTTCGATCTTTCAGGCTCGCCCGAGTTTGCCCGCATCGGCGAGTTCGGTTTCGTGTCGGGGGCGAGCAGCCACGCCGATCGCCTGGCGACGATCCGCAAGGTCTTCGACAAGTACGGCGTGATGATCGACACCCACACCGCCGACGGCGTCAAGGTGGCCTGGGAGCGCGCCGCCGACGTTCCTGAAGGCGTGCCGGTGCTGGTCCTCGAGACCGCCTTGCCGGTGAAGTTCGCCGAGACCATCGTCGAGGCGCTCGGCCGCGAGCCGGAGCGGCCTGCCGACCTCGAAGGCATCGAGAAGCTGCCGCAGCGGGTAGAGGTCATGGCGCCCGACGTGGATGCAGTGAAGCGCTTCGTCGCCGAACGCACCTGATCGCTTGCTCGACCCCATCGCGCCTCGGGCGCGGTGGGGGCGGGCGCGTAGACGCAAAAAGGCCCGCGAAGATCCGCGGGCCTTTTTGCGCGGCGCTGCCGCTCTGGGCTGCGCCTGGATTCTGGTGCCTTGGGCGAGACTCGAACTCGCACGGCTTTCGCCACTACCCCCTCAAGATAGCGTGTCTACCAATTTCACCACCAAGGCAATCCTCTTCGGTTTCCTGCGTTCCGGTTTCGGTTGCAGCCGACGAGGGCGCGGACTATAGCCTCTGCGCACCGGAGGCGTCAAGGCTCTCTTGCACGTCGCCTTCGATCGCCTTTCGGGTGAAACCCATCCGCGCGGGAATGTCGTCATTGGGCACGAAACACACGGCGTGTCCGCGCCAGACCAGCGGGATGGCGTCGTGCCCCGCCAGCACCCCCAGCAACGCCTCATCGGTTGCGCCGAGGCCGCTCCGCGCGTCGCGCAATTGGGCGACGAATTCGGCGAGGTCGCGATCGTCGAGCGCGGCTGCGCCGAGCGTCGTCGGGAGATAGGCGCGACCGAGCTCGTCCATCAGCACCGGCCCGACAGGGGCCGTACGACTGCCGGTGTGGGTCCGCAGCGCGCCGTCGGGCTGCAGGCGGACGACCCACGGCGCGGTCTCGATATCGACGTAGACGCGCTGCGGGCCATTGTTAACGAGCCAGTTGCCGGCCTGGTCGCTGGCGTAGTTCGCATTGAGAAAGGCGAGCAGGCCAGCGTGCTCGACCCGTTCCCCCTTCAGTCGCCACTGGCCCCGTCCGTCCAGCGCCAGCCAGCCGTGACAGGCGGGCACGTCTGGCCAGGCTGGCAGCGCGGGCGCGCTCATTCTTCGACGTGGCGCAGCGACAGATCGAGCGCGCGCACGTCCTTGGTGAGGGTGCCGATCGAGATCCGGTCCACGCCGGTTTCGGCGATCGCGCGCACGCGCTCGAGATTCACGCCGCCAGACGCTTCCAGCGCCGCCCGTCCGGCGGTGATGGCGACGGCTTCGCGCATCTCGTCGAGGCTCATGTTGTCGAGCAGGATCATCGTGACGCCGGCGTCGAGCGCTTCGCGCAGCTGGTCGAGCGTTTCGACCTCGACCTCGATGAAGACGTTGGAGGGCGCGATCGCCCGTGCCTGCTCGACGACCTCGCGAATGCCGCCGGCGGCGATGATGTGGTTCTCCTTGATCAGGATGCCGTCGTAGAGGCCGACGCGATGGTTGGTCCCGCCGCCGATCGCGACCGCGTACTTCTGCGCCAGCCTCAGGCCGGGCAGCGTCTTGCGGGTGTCGACGATCTTGGCTCGCGTGCCTGCTACGGCATCCACGAAACGCCGGGTGATCGTGGCCGTGCCCGACAGCAGCTGGAGGAAGTTGAGCGCGGTGCGCTCGGCGGTGAGCAGGACGCGCGCGCGGGCGATGATCTCGCACAGCAGCTGGCCGGCCTTGACCGTATCGCCGTCCTTGACGTGCCAGTGCACCACCGCGGCGGGGCTGAGCGCGGCGAATGCGGCGTCGAACCAGGCGGTGCCGCAGACCACCGCGTCCTCGCGGGTGATGACGCGGCCGCGGGCTTCGGTATCCGGTGCGATCAGGCGGGCGGTGAGGTCGCCGGTGCCAATGTCCTCGGCGAGCGAGGCTGCGATGTTGCGCTGGATTTCGACGCGAAGCTGTTCGGAGAGCATGGCGGAACCTGGTGTCGGGTGAGCGGAAGAGGCCTGGATTCTAGCACCGCAGGACTCAGCGCCCGGGGCGCTGGGCGGCTCCCCCCGGGTGGCGCGGGTCACGCTGGGCCTCGATCAGCCAGCCGTTGAACACGCCGCGCGCGGCGTCGATGGTCTCGCTCGCGGTCAGTCCGACGGGGCCGATGCCTTCGCGCGCGAGGCGGTCGGCAGCGGCACCATGGAGGTGCACGCCCGCGATGAGTGCGGATTCGGCCGGCCAGCCCTGGGCGAGCAGGCCGACGATCAGCCCGGTGAGCACGTCGCCCATGCCCGCGCTGGCCATGCCCGGATGGCCGCTGCCGTTGACGAACCAGCGCTCGTCCGGGGTGGCGATGATGCTGCCGCAACCCTTGAGCACCACCAGTGCCCTGCAGCTGCGCGCGATCTCCAGCGCGGCGTGCAGCCGGTTGGCCTGCACGCTGGCGGTGTCGGTGCCGAGCATGCGGGCGGCTTCGGCCGGATGGGGGGTGAGGAGGGTGGGCGTGGTGCGCGCCTTGAGCGCCGCCTTGAGCTTGGGGTCGGTGCCGATGAGATTGAGCGCGTCGGCATCGAGCAGCAGCGGGATGGTGCGCTCGAGCGCGGCCACGAGCAGCGCTGCCGCCGCCGGCTGGGTACCGAGGCCAGGTCCCACCGCCAGGGCGCTGAGGCGCTCGGGGAGCGCCTCGGCCTGGCGCAACATCAGCTCCGGATGGGCGAAGTCGACCGCCGGGCCGCGTTCTTCGAGCAGGCCGACATAGACCCGCCCGGTGCCGAGCCAGAGCGCGGCGCGCCCGGCGAGAAGGGCTGCGCCGACCATGCCCGGGCTGCCGCCGAGGATGCCTGCGTCCCCATAGATGCCCTTGTGGGTGTTGCGCGGACGCGGCTGCAGATGGCTGCGAAACAGCGAGGGCGCGATGGCCAGGCCGCGTGCCGGCAGCCAGGCCGGCGCGTCGATGTCGATGCGCTGCACGCTGATCTCGCCGCAGTAATCCGGACCGTCGTTGGTGAGCAGCCCGGGCTTGAGGGCGATGAAGGTCGTGGTGTGGGTGGCGCGGAAGGTGGCGCCGAGCGGCTGGCCGGTGTCGGCGTCGAGGCCGCTCGGCACATCGAGCGCCATGCGCGGGCAGGGCTGGGCGTTGAGCGTCTGGATCCAGCTCGCGTAGCGCCCTTCGATCGGGCGGCCGAGGCCGATGCCGAACAGCGCGTCGACCACCAGCGCCCATCCGTTTGCAGGCGCTGCCGGCAGGTCGGAGACGACCGTTCCGCCGGCGGCGAGATAGTCCGCATGAGCCTTTGCGGCTTCGGCGGGGAGACGGTCTGCCGTGCTGCCGAAGGCGACGATGACCTCTCGACCGGCCTGGGCGAGCTGGCGCGCCATCACGAAGCCGTCGCCGCCGTTGTTGCCAGGGCCGCAGGCGATCAGGATCGGCCCGGGGCGGTCCATGATGAGTCGCACCGCATCCTGCGCCGCTGCCCGCCCGGCACGCTCCATGAGGGGCGGACGGGCGCTCGGGATCAGGGTGTTCTCGATCTCGCGGATGCCGGCGACGGGGTAGATGGGACGCAGGGGGCTGAACATGCTGGGCTCCGGAAGTTGAGCCCGGATTCTACGTCCTCGTGCCGTGCTTACGGCGCACAAGGCCGTTCGGCAGCCGCGCCGGCGAGGGCGGGCGGCCGTGGCGTGAGGGATCTGCCGCGCTCAGGGCAGGGCGCCGGCGCGGCTGCGTTCGCCGCGGATCTCGTGCTTGAGCTCGGGCTTGCCGGCGTCGTCGATCGTCTCGAGACGGACGGTGAAGCCCCACAGGCGGGCGACGTGGCGCAGCACCTCGTCCGCGCTGTCGCCAAGCGGGCGGCGGCGGTGGGGCGTATGGCGCAGGGTCAGCGAGCGGTCGCCGCGCAGGTCGACGTTCCATACCTGCACGTTGGGCTCGCGGGCCCCGAGGTTGTACTGCTCGGAGAGGATCTCGCGAAGCTTTCGAAAGCCCGCGTCGTCGTGGATCGCCGAGACCTCGAGCTTGTCCTCATGGTCGTCGTCGACGACCGCGAACAGGCGGAAGTCCCGCATCACCTTGGGCGAAAGATACTGAGCGACGAAGCTCTCGTCCTTGAAGTTGCGCATCGCGAAGTCGAAGGTCTCCAGCCAGTCGCTGCCGGCGATCTCGGGGAACCAGCGGCGGTCCTCATCGTCCGGAGCCTCGCAGATGCGGCGGATGTCGCGCCACATCGCAAAGCCGAGCGCATACGGGTTGATGCCGCTGAACCAGCGGCTGTTGTAGGGTGGCTGGGCGACGACGTTGGTGTGCGACTGCAGGAATTCCAGCATGAAGCTGTCGGCGAGCAGACCCTCGTCGTAGAGATGGTTGAGCAGGGTGTAGTGCCAGAAGGTGGCCCAGCCCTCGTTCATGACCTGAGTCTGGCGCTGGGGAAAGAAGTACTGTGCGATCTTGCGCACGATTCGCACCACCTCGCGCTGCCAGGGCTCGAGCAGCGGGGCGTTCTTCTCGATGAAGTAAAGCAGGTTCTCCTCGGGCTCGGCCGGGAAGCGCTGCTCCACCTTGTCGTCGTCGCGCACGTCGGCAGCGGGCAGGGTGCGCCACAGATCGTTTACCTGGCTCTGCAGGTATTCTTCGCGCTCCTGCTGGCGCAGCTTTTCCTTGGCGAGCGAGAGTTTGGGCGGGCGCTTGTAGCGGTCCACGCCCAGGTTCATCAGGGCATGGCAGGAGTCGAGCAGCAACTCCACGGCTTCCTCGCCATGTCGCTCCTCGCAGCGCGTGATGTAGTTCCGCGCGAACACCAGGTAGTCGATGATGGCATCGGCGTTGGTCCAGGTGCGGAACAGGTAGTTGCCCTTGAAGAAGCTGTTGTGGCCGTAGGCGGCGTGAGCGATCACCAGGCCCTGCATCGTCAGGGTGTTCTCCTCCATCAGGTAGGCGATGCAGGGGTTGGAGTTGATGACGATCTCGTAGGCCAGGCCCATCTGGCCGCGCCGGTAGCCCTTTTCGGTGGACAGGAAGTGCTTGCCGAAGGACCAGTGGTGATAGTTAACCGGCATGCCCACCGAGGCATAGGCGTCCATCATCTGCTCGGCGGTGATGATCTCGACCTGCACCGGATAGGTGTCGAGCCTGTACAGCGCGGCCACGCGGGCGAGTTCCTCGTTGTAGCGGTCGATGGCCTCGACGGTCCATTCCGACCCTGAGGGCAACGGTGCCTTGGCGGCGCGGCGGCTACCGGAACGTGAGCGGGGAGTGGTGGTCTTCATGCGATCGTCTTCTTGAACAGTTCGCGGAACACCGGGTAGATGTCGGCCGGCGACTCGATGCGCTGCATCGCGAAGTTGTCGTGCGCGGCCTCGAGCTTGGCGTACTCGCGCCACAGGTTCTGCGGATCGCCCGCGGTGATCTCGACGTAGGCGAAGTACTGGCAGAACGGCAGGATCCCGGTGTCGAGCAGGCGGCCGCAGATCGGCGAGTCGTTGTCCCAGTTGTCGCCGTCGGAGGCCTGCGCACCGTAGATGTTCCACTGTCCGTCGGCATAGCGTTCGTGGAGGATGGCGCGCATGAGTTCGAGCGCGCTCGAGACCACCGTGCCGCCCGATTCGCGCGAGTGGAAGAACTCGTCCTCGTCCACTTCCTTGGCCACCGTGTGGTGGCGGATGAACACCACCTCGATGTGCTCGTAGCTGCGCGTCAGGAACAGGTAGAGCAGCATGAAGAAGCGCTTGGCCATGGACTTGCGCTCTTCGTCCATGGACCCGGAGACGTCCATGACGCAGAACATCACCGCCTGGGTGGTCGGGCGCGGCACCTTGATGCGGTTGTTGTAGCGCAGGTCGAAACTGTCGATGAAGGGGATGCGCTCGACCTTCGCGCGCAGCACGGCGAGTTCCTCGCGCAGCGCCCGTACCTCCGCGCTGTCCTCTCCGAGCCGGGCGAGCGTCTCGTCGAGCGCCTGCTGGAGCTCGCGGATGCGTGCCGCGTAAGGCGAGCCGAGTGCGAGGCGGCGCCCGAGCGCGCCGCGCATCGAGCGGATGATGTTGATGTTGGCCGGCGTGCCGTCGGACTTGAATCCGGCGCGCTGGGTCTTGTAGTCGGTGACCTTGGCGAGTTGGGTGCGAATCAGGCGGGGGAGCTCGAGGTCCTCGAAGAAGAGGTCGAGAAACTCCTCGCGCGAGAGCTGGAACACGAAATCGTCCTCGTGCTCGCCCTCGTTGCTCGCCTTGCCCTTGCCGCTCCCGTCACCGCCGCCGCCGAGCGGACGCTTGATGCGGTCGCCGGCGCTGAACTGGTCGTTGCCGGGGAAGACCTGCTCCCACACGCCGCCCTTGCCATGATGCAGCGACGGTTCGGACAGGTCGCGGGCGGGAATCGAGATCTGCTCGCCGTTCTCGAGATCGCGGATCGAGCGACCATGGATGGCCTCCGATACCGCCTTGCGGATCTGCTGCTTGAAGCGACGCATGAAGCGCTGGCGGTTGACCGCGCTCTTGTTCTTGCTGTCGAAGCGTCGATCGATGATGCGGACCATGGCTGCTCCCTGTGGCGGAGCGACCGCGCTGCGCCCGGCAGCGCGGTCGCTGCGGATGGCTCAGGACGACTTGCGCACGCGCAGGTACCACTCGCACAGCAGGCGAACCTGCTTCTCGGTATAGCCCTTGTCGATCATGCGGTTGACGAAGTCCTGGTGCTTCCTCTGCTCGTCGGCGCTGGCCTTGGCGTTGAAGCTGATGACCGGCAGCAGGTCCTCGGTGTTGGAGAACATCTTCTTCTCGATCACCGCGCGCAGCTTCTCGTAGGAGGTCCAGCTCGGGTTGCGGCCGTCGTGCTTCGCGCGTGCGCGCAACACGAAGTTCACCACCTCGTTGCGGAAATCCTTCGGGTTGCTGATGCCGGCCGGCTTCTCGATCTTCTCCAACTCCTCGTTGAGCGCCGCACGATCGAGGATCTCGCCGGTGTTGGGGTCGCGGAATTCCTGGTCCTGGATCCAGAAGTCGGCGTAGATGACGTAGCGGTCGAAGATGTTCTGCCCGTATTCGGAGTAGCTCTCGAGGTAGGCGGTCTGGATCTCCTTGCCGATGAACTCGGCGTAGCGCGGGGCGAGGTACTCCTTGATGTAGCCCATGTAGCGCGCTTCGGTTTCGGCCGGGTACTGTTCGGCCTCGATCTGCTGCTCGAGCACGTACATCAGGTGCACCGGGTTGGCCGCGACCTCGCGGTGGTCGAAGTTGAAGACTTTCGACAACACCTTGAAGGCGAAGCGGGTGGAGAGCCCGGTCATGCCTTCGTCGACGCCGGCATAGTCGCGGTACTCCTGGTAGCTCTTGGCCTTGGGGTCGGTGTCCTTCAGGTTCTCGCCGTCATAGACGCGCATCTTGGAGAAGATGCTCGAGTTCTCGGGCTCCTTCAGGCGCGACAGCACGGCGAACTGGGCCATCATCTTCAGCGTGTCGGGCGCGCACGGGGCTTCCGACAGCGAGCTGTGCACCAGCAGCTTCTCGTAGATGCGGATCTCGTCGGACACGCGCAGGCAGTAAGGCACCTTGACCGTGTAGATGCGGTCGAGGAAGGCCTCGTTGTTCTTGTTGTTCTTGAAGGCGACCCACTCGGACTCGTTCGAGTGCGCCATCACGATGCCGTCGAAGGGAATCGCGCCGAAGCCCTCGGTGCCCTTGTAGTTGCCCTCCTGGGTGGCGGTCAGCAAGGGGTGTAGCACCTTGATCGGTGCCTTGAACATTTCGACGAACTCCAGCAGGCCGCGGTTGGCGAGGCACAGGCCGCCGGAGTAGCTGTAGGCGTCGGGGTCGTCCTGTGAATACTGCTCGAGCTTGCGGATGTCGATCTTGCCGACCAGGGACGAGATGTCCTGGTTGTTCTCGTCGCCCGGCTCGGTCTTCGCCACCGCGACCTGGCGCAGCACCGAGGGGTTGAGCTTGACCACGCGGAACTTCGTGATGTCGCCGCCGAATTCATGCAGACGCTTGACCGCCCACGGGCTCATGATCGTGTTGAGGTAGCGGCGCGGGATCCCGAAGTCGCCCTCGAGGATGTGGGCGTCCTCGGCGGCGTTGAAGAGGCCGAGAGGCGATTCGTGCACCGGCGAGCCCTTGATCGCATAGAAGGGCACCTTCTCGATCAGGCTCTTGAGCTTCTCCGCAAGCGAGGACTTGCCGCCGCCCACCGGGCCGAGGAGGTAGAGGATCTGCTTCTTCTCTTCCAGGCCCTGCGCGGCATGGCGGAAATACGACACGATGTGCTCGATGACCTCTTCCATGCCGTAGAAGTCGCGGAACGCCGGGTAGAGCTTGATGATCTTGTTCGAGAAGATTCGCGACAGCCGCGGATCGAGCCGGGTGTCGACCAGTTCCGGTTCGCCGATCGCACTGAGCATGCGCTCGGCCGCCGTGGCATAGGCCATTGGGTCGCTGCGGCACAGTTCGAGGTAGTCCTGCAGCGACATTTCCTCTTCGCGGGCTGCCTCGAAGCGCGCCTGATAGGCATTGAAGATGGACATGGAGATCTCCTCGTCGAGCGATAGGTGGCGACGCCGGACCGCGCCCGCCAGACTCCTGTGCACTGCCGTTCGTCATGGTGGCGGTGCCGTCCGCTTGCCCCGCAGGCAGGGGCCTGGAGACGTTGCGAATCTTGATGCTGAGAACCACGGGCCCTGCGTGAGTTCCATGTATCGCACGGTTTTACATGTCCTTGCGTGTGATTGATCACGGCCGATTTCATGCTTCGGGCGGACCGCAGGTGCTGTGCTAGAATCTTCGACTTCGTTCATCGCGCTCACGCTGGCGAAATGCGTCTCCCGCTTCGGCGAGGGGCCTTGAACCGCGGGTGGGAGCTGTTTTTTCAAGACTTCTCAGGATCGATTTAATGGAGCAGAACCAGGTAACCCCGAGCGCGCTCGAGCGCCGTATCGACATCGCCGTTTCGCTGGCGGACATCGAGAAGGAGGTGGATGCCCGCCTCAAGCGCATGGCGCGCACGGTGAAGATGCCTGGGTTCCGCCCGGGCAAGGTGCCGATGAAGATCGTCGCCCAGACGCACGGTGGCCAGGCGCGTGGCGAGGCGGTCGGTGCTGCGGTCGAGAAGGCATTCGGCGAGAAGGTGCGCGCAGACAACCTGCGCGTCGCCGGCTACCCGCAGATCCAGCCCAAGGAGGCTGCCAGCGAGGGTACGCTCGAGTTCACCGCGACCTTCGAGGTCTATCCCGAGGTGGTCGTGGGCGACCTCGCCGGTCACAAGATCGAGCGTCCGGCGCTGGACGTGGGTGACGCGGAGGTCGACAAGACCATCGAGGTCCTGCGCAAGCAGCGCACCGCCTTCAACAGGGTCGAGCGTGCGGCCGCCGAGGGCGACCGCGTGCAGATCGACTTCACCGGACGCAAGGACGGCGAGGTATTCGAAGGGGGGCAGGCTCAGGACTTCCCCTTCGTGGTCGGCGCCGGTTCGATGCTGAAGGACTTCGAGAACGCGGTCGTCGGCCTCAGCGCCGGTGAAAGCAAGACCTTCGACATGAGCTTCCCGGCCGACTACCACGCCCAGCATCTGGCCGGGCAGGCCGTGCAGTTCGAGGTCACCGTCAAGGCAGTCGAGGAAGCCGTGCTCCCCGAAGTCGATGCCGACTTCGCCAAGTCGCTCGGCGTGGCCGACGGCGACGTCGCGAAGCTGCGCGGCGAGGTCAAGGGCAACCTCGAGCGCGAGGTCAAGCGCCGCATCCAGGCCAAGATCAAGGAGCAGGTCATGGACGCGCTGATCGCCGCGACTCCGATCGAAGTGCCGAAGGCGCTGGTGCAGGCCGAGTCGCAGCAGCTGGCGGACAATGCCCGTCGCGACCTCGAGATGCGCGGCCTCAAGACCAAGGACATCCCGGTCGATCCGTCGTGGTTCACCGAGCAGGCCGAGCGCCGCGTCAAGCTGGGCCTGATCATGGCCGAGCTGGTCAAGGCCAACGAACTGCACGCCAAGCCCGAGCAGGTGCGCGCGCTGGTCGAGGAAATGGCACAAAGCTACGAGGATCCTTCGGAACTCGTGCGCTGGTATTACGCTCAACCCGAGCGTCTGGCCCAGGCCGAGGCGGTGGTCATCGAAGACAACGTCGTCGCCTGGGTCTGCGACAAGGCAGAGACCACCGACAAGCCGGTGGGCTTCGACGAACTGATGGGCAACAACGCGGCCTGAGTCCGCAAAGGGTCTGACGAATGATGCAAGGAACACCCCAGCACAGCAGCGACTGGAATCCGGTCGGTCTCGGCCTGGTTCCGATGGTGGTCGAACAGAGCGGTCGCGGCGAACGCGCCTACGACATCTATTCGCGCCTTCTGAAGGAGCGGGTGGTGTTCCTCGTCGGCCCCGTCAATGACGTGACCGCCAACCTGATCGTCGCCCAGTTGCTGTTCCTCGAGTCCGAGAACCCGGACAAGGACATCTACTTCTACATCAACTCGCCCGGCGGTTCGGTCACTGCCGGCATGGCGATCTACGACACCATGCAGTTCATCAAGCCGAACGTCAGCACGCTGTGCATCGGCCAGGCGGCGAGCATGGGCGCCTTCCTGCTGGCGGCGGGCGAGAAGGGCAAGCGCTTCATCCTGCCCAACTCGCGCGTCATGATCCATCAGCCGCTCGGCGGCTTCCAGGGCCAGGCCTCGGACATCGAGATCCACGCCCGCGAGATCCTTTACCTGCGCTCCCGCCTCAACGACATGCTGGCCAAGCACACTGGCCAGTCGCTCGAGCGCATCGAGAAGGACACCGATCGCGACAACTTCATGTCGGCCACCGCTGCCGTTGAATACGGCCTGGTCGACAAGGTGCTCACCAGCCGCGACGACACCTGATTCAGGAGAATCCCCCCATGACGGACAAGAAGGCTGGCGGCGACAAGCTGCTTTACTGCTCCTTCTGCGGCAAGAGCCAGCATGAGGTGCGCAAGCTGATCGCCGGCCCTTCGGTCTTCATCTGCGACGAATGCATCGAGCTGTGCAACGACATCATCCGTGACGAGATCGTCGGCGCCGCAGATCCGGAGAGCATCAAGGGCAACCTGCCCACCCCGCGCGAGATCTGCGACATCCTCGACCAGTACGTGATCGGCCAGTCGCAGGCCAAGCGCAATCTGGCGGTGGCGGTGTACAACCATTACAAGCGTCTGCGCCACATCGAGGCCAAGCAGGACGACGTCGAGCTCGCCAAGAGCAACATCCTGCTCATCGGCCCCACCGGCTCGGGCAAGACCCTGCTCGCGCAGACGCTCGCGCGCCTGCTCAACGTGCCGTTCGTGATGGCCGATGCCACCACGCTCACCGAAGCCGGCTACGTTGGCGAGGACGTCGAGAACATCATCCAGAAGCTGCTGCAGAAGTGCGACTACGATGTGGACAAGGCCCAGCAGGGCATCATCTACATCGACGAGATCGACAAGATCTCGCGCAAGGCCGACAACCCCTCGATCACCCGCGACGTGTCGGGAGAGGGTGTGCAGCAGGCGCTGCTCAAGCTCGTCGAGGGCACGGTGGCGTCGATTCCGCCGCAGGGCGGGCGCAAGCATCCGAACCAGGACTTCATCCAGGTCGACACCACCAACGTGCTGTTCATCTGCGGTGGTGCCTTCGATGGCCTCGAGAAGGTGATCCGCAACCGCACCGAGAAGGTCGGCATCGGCTTCGGCGCCGAGGTCAAGAGCAAGGACGGCAAGAACCTCACCGACACCTTCCGCCAGGTCGAGCCCGAGGATCTCATCAAGTTCGGCCTGATCCCCGAACTGATCGGCCGCCTGCCCGTGGTCGCGACCCTGCAGGAACTCGACGAGGAGGCGCTGATCCAGATCCTGGTCGAGCCCAAGAACGCGCTCGTCAAGCAATACCAGAAGCTGTTCTCGATGGAAGGGGTCGAACTCGAGATCCGTCCCAACGCGCTGCATGCCGTGGCGCGCAAGGCGATCAAGCGCAAGACCGGCGCGCGCGGGCTGCGCTCCATCCTCGAGGCGTCGCTGCTCGACATCATGTACGACCTGCCCACGCTCGAGAACGTCGAGAAGGTCGTCGTCGACGAGGCGACCATCGAAGAGGGCGGCAAGCCCCTGCTGATCTACGCCGAGCAGCAGAAGGTGTCGGGCGCAAACTGAGCGCGCGCCGGCCGGGCGAACCCTCGCTCGGCGGCCCGCATCGGCCCGCCGCTTGAATTTCCAGGTCACGCCCATACATGGGTGTGACCTTTTGCTTAAGGAAAGAAAAAATGTCGGGTCCTGCTGACCTCCCCAATGAAGCGATGGAAATGCCGCTGTTGCCCTTGCGCGACGTGGTGGTGTTCCCGCACATGGTCATCCCGCTCTTCGTCGGTCGTCCGAAGAGCATCAAGGCGCTCGAGAACGCCATGGAGGCGGGCAAGAGCATCCTGCTCGTCGCGCAGAAGTCCGCCGCCAAGGACGAACCCGCGGTCGAAGACCTCTATTCCATCGGCTGCGTCGCCAACATCCTGCAGATGCTCAAGTTGCCCGACGGCACGATCAAGGTGCTGGTCGAAGGCGTGCAGCGCGCCCATATCGAGCGCGTGGAGGACCTGCGCAGCCTGTTTGTCGCCACCGTTCGCCCGGTGCCGGTAAACGAGTCCGCATCGCACGAGCTCGAGGCCATGCGGCGCGCGATCATCGCGCAATTCGACCAGTACGTTAAGTTGAACAAGAAGATCCCGCCGGAGATCCTCAGCTCGCTGTCCGGAATCGAGGAAGCCGGCCGCCTGGCCGATACCATCGCCGCCCACCTGCCGCTCAAGCTCGAGCAGAAGCAGGAGGTGCTCGAGATGTTCGACACCGCCGAGCGCCTGGAGCGGCTGCTCAGTCAGCTCGAGGGCGAGCTCGACATCCTGCAGGTCGAGAAGCGCATCCGCGGCCGCGTCAAGCGCCAGATGGAAAAGAGCCAGCGCGAGTACTACCTCAACGAGCAGGTCAAGGCCATCCAGAAGGAGCTCGGCGAAGGCGAGGACGGCGCCGATCTCGAGGAGATGGACAAGAAGATCAAGGCCGCCGGCATGCCGAAGGAAGCCCTGGCGAAGGCCGAGGCCGAGTTCAAGAAGCTGCGCCTGATGTCGCCCATGTCGGCCGAAGCCACCGTGGTGCGCAACTACATCGACACCCTGATCGGCCTGCCGTGGAAGAAGAAGTCGCGCGTCAGCAAGGATCTGGCCGAAGCCGAGAAGATCCTCGACAAGGACCACTACGGGCTCGAGCGCGTCAAGGAACGCATCCTCGAATATCTCGCCGTGCAGCAGCGCGTCGACAAGGTCAAGGCGCCGATCCTGTGTCTCGTCGGTCCCCCGGGTGTGGGCAAGACCTCGCTCGGGCAGTCGATCGCCAAGGCGACCAACCGCAAGTTCATCCGCATGGCGCTCGGCGGCGTGCGTGACGAGGCCGAGATCCGCGGCCACCGCCGTACCTACATCGGCTCGATGCCGGGCAAGATCCTGCAGAACATGAGCAAGGTCGGGGTCAAGAACCCGCTGTTCCTGCTCGACGAGGTCGACAAGCTCGGCATGGACTTCCGCGGCGACCCGTCCTCGGCCCTGCTCGAAGTGCTCGACCCGGAGCAGAACCACACCTTCCAGGATCACTACGTCGAGGTGGACTTCGACCTCTCGGACGTGATGTTCGTGGCCACGGCCAACACCCTGAACATTCCGCCGGCGCTGCTCGACCGCATGGAGGTGATCCGCCTGTCGGGTTACACCGAGGACGAGAAGGTCAACATCGCCCAGCGCTATCTGCTGCCCAAGCAGATGAAGAACAACGGTCTCAAGCGCGACGAACTCTCGGTCACCGAAGAGGCCTTGCGCGACATCGTGCGCTACTACACCCGCGAGGCGGGGGTGCGGAGCCTGGAACGCGAGATCTCGAAGGTCTGCCGCAAGGTGGTCAAGCAGCTGGTGCTCAAGAGCCGTAGCAGCAAGATCGTCGTCAACGCGAAGAACCTGGACAAGTTCCTCGGCGTGCGCAAATACAGCTTCGGCATGGCCGAGAAGGAAAACCAGGTCGGACAGGTCACGGGGCTCGCATGGACCGAGGTGGGCGGCGAGCTGCTCACGGTCGAGGCGGTGCAGTTGCCCGGCAAGGGCAAGGTGCTCACCACCGGAAAGCTCGGCGAGGTCATGCAGGAGTCGATCCAGGCGGCGCTGTCGGTCGTGCGCCGGCGGGCGCGCTCGCTCGGAATCGATCCCGAGTTCTACCAGAAGAGCGATGTGCACATCCACCTGCCGGAGGGCGCGATCCCGAAGGACGGTCCTTCGGCGGGCATCGCGATCTCGACCGCGCTCGTATCGGTGCTGACGGGCATTCCGGTGCGCTGCGACGTTGCGATGACGGGAGAGATCACCCTTCGGGGCGAGGTGCTGGCAATTGGTGGTTTGAAGGAGAAGCTCCTCGCTGCGGTGCGAGGCGGCATCCGCACCGCGCTGATTCCCGAGGAGAACGTCAAAGATCTGGCCGAGATTCCGGACAACATCAAGAATGCGATCGAGATCGTGCCGGTGAAATGGATCGACCGCGTGCTCGAACTCGCGCTCGAGCGCAAGCCCGAACCGCTGCCCGAGGAGCCCGCCGGCACTGCGGCGGTGGCGCCGAGCGTGGAGGAGGGCGAAGCCACACCGGCGACCCGGCACGCTCACTGACGGATTGCACCGGTCACCACTGCGAGGTGATCGAGGCCGCACGGAAGCCGCAATGCATGTATGTGCATTGCGGCTCTTTTTTGCGCCTCCGCCCTGCCGGAAAGGCCAGCGTTGACAGGGCGGAATTGGCCGCGCTATAAAAAACGAAGGTATGCAAAGCGTGTCGCGAGCCGTCGAATCCCGAGCCTGTGGCCGTGGTCGCGGTGTTCTTCCCATTGCAGTTCATATCCGGAGGGTTCAAGTGAACAAACAGGAACTGGTTGCAAGCATCGCGGAGAAGGCATCCATGACCAAGGCGGACGCGGCGCGCGCACTCGATGCGGCCGTCGCCGCCGTGACGGAGGCATTGAAGAACAACGAGTCGGTGACGCTGGTGGGTTTCGGGTCGTTCTATGTCGGGGAGCGTGCTGCGCGGACGGGGCGTAATCCGCGCACGGGGAAGAACATCAAGATCAAGGCGGCGAAGGTGCCGAAATTCCGCGCTGGCAAAGGGCTGAAAGATTCAGTAAACTAGCCGACTTTGCTGACCCGGCTGAGCCCGGATTCCAGCGCGGGTGCTTAGCTCAGTTGGTAGAGCGTCGCCCTTACAAGGCGAATGTCGGCGGTTCGACCCCGTCAGCACCCACCAGGGACACCGAAGCCCGAGGCCAAAGCCTCGGGCTTCGTCGTTAACAAACCCTCCAGCCCGTTACCGCGCCACCGGGAGCGCGCGCGCCGCCACGGCTACGGGGCTCGATCGTGCCGCGTGTACAGAAGCCGCCCCCGATCGAATCCCATCGCCTCGAGACGGCCCAGCAGCGCTTCCAGCCGGCCCTCGTCGACGCTCGGTGTGCGCGACAGAATCCACAGGTACTCGCGCGCAGGTTCGCTGACCGCGACGAGCTCATACTCCGGGTCGAGATCGATCACCCAATAGTCGCCCCACACGAAGGGCAGGAAAGAGAGCCAGGCAGGCGCGAAGCGCACCTCGAGCTTCGCGGAGCCAGGTCCGCCGATCTGGCGTGCCGTGCCTTGCGCTTCACTCGGCTCACCGTTTTCGAGCCGGCACCGATTGATGACGCGAACGCGCCCATCGGCTTGTAGGGCATATTCCGCCTGGCTTTGACTCGCGCACTTGCTCTGGAACCAGGCCGGATAGCGGGCAATCTCGTACCAGACACCCATGTAACGCTGCACATCGAGCGCTCGGATCGTGGCAAGCGGTGCGTTAGCGTGCGTGGTCGTGGCGCTGTCAGTAGCATGGGCGCTCACACTCAGGAACGTGATCAGGCACAACAGGAAGGTGCTGCGTTGCGCAAGGGACATGGATTCTCCTATCGACGGGGCCGGCGACGTAGCCAACATTGACGCAGCACGGCAAAAGGGACTGCACACGCCTGAAGCGGGCGGATTGGGGGCGGCGTAGCACGTTCGATTCGCTCTACCCGGTCTGGCTGAAATAATCCTGCGTCAAGGTCTTCCTCAGGAGTCGGCCTATCATGACGGTCCTTTTCTCGGATTCGATCATGGCAAAGAAATTCCCGCTGCAGCCGAAGAATCCCGAGCGCATCTGTTGGGGCTGCGACAAGTATTGCCCCGCGAATGCCCTTGGGTGCGGGAACGGCTCGGGGCGGACGCAGCATCCGATGGAGCTCCTTGGGGACGACTGGTACATGTATGGCGATTGGGGAATCGATCCCGACGATCCCGCTACGCCAGGCAAGAAGCCCGCTTGAACAGCCGCGTTGCCGGGGCTGTCGACTGCTTTCCCGTGATCGGGGTCGCGGGGTGGCCCCTCATGTGATCCGGCCGGGCGCTGTAGCGGCGCGAAGCATGGGGTGGGCGAAAGATGGTGCAGTGCAACAAAAATCCGTTGACAGGGTGCTTGAGATGGCTATAATCGCACTCATGCTGCACTGCAGCAAAATGCTGTGAGCGGTCTTCGGTATGCGATGCGCACGAACGGGCCGCGCAGGTTTTTGCCACGACTCACCCTTCGTATCCAAACCCAAGGAAATTTCGCCATGACCAAGATCCAGACCCCCGAGCAGTTCGCCGCCGCCAGCCAGGCCAACCTCGAGACCCTCATGTCGCTCGCCGGCAGCGCCATCGCCCGCGCCGAGCGCCTCGCCGAGCTGAACCTCAACACCGTTCGCTCGGTGCTCGAGGACAGCGTCGCCACGACCAAGAAGCTCGCCGAGGCCAAGAGCCCGCAGGAACTGGCCAGCCTTCAGGCTGAGCTGACCAAGCCCATGATCGACAAGGCCGTCGCCTACGCCCGCAGCGTGCAGGAGATCGCCACCGAGGGCCAGCACGAGGTGTCGAGCCTGTTCGAAAAGCAGATCGCCGAGCTGAACAAGAACTTCACCACCATGCTGGATCAGGCAGCCAAGCAGGCTCCGGCCGGCTCGGAAGGCGTGTTCGCTGCCGTCAAGTCGGCGATGGAGACTGCCAACAGCCTGTACGACAACGCCAGCAAGGCCGCCAAGCAGGCCGCTGAAGTGGCCGAGGCCAACATGGCCGCCGCCACCGAGGCGACGGTGAAGGCCATCACCTCGACCCAGAAGGCCGGCGGCAAGAAGTAATTCCGCCTGCGGTTCTCCGAGGAGACCGCTTCCGCAAGCGCGACCGGTTGCAGTGCGATCGGTCGCGCTTTTGTTTGGTCGGGTGGGGGGGCAGCATCGGGTCGGGGCTGTTTTCAGGTTGCTCAGCACCTGGGGGGTGATCCTGTTGGCCCGGGCTGCTTGACGCCACCCCGCCCGCCTTCTAGAATGCGGCCTCTTTTCCGGCAGGGCGGTTAGCTCAGCGGTAGAGCACTGCCTTCACACGGCAGGGGTCACTGGTTCGATCCCAGTACCGCCCACCACGACGAACGCGTCGTGCTCATCCTCCGGAAAACCGATAAAGGACGCAGTTGCGCACCGATCGGGCGGTTAGCTCAGCGGTAGAGCACTGCCTTCACACGGCAGGGGTCACTGGTTCGATCCCAGTACCGCCCACCAGAACAGACGAGAATGCCGGCCCGCAAGCCGGCATTCTCGTTTTCAGGTAAGCGTTGTGCCTGTCAGAACGTCTTGACGCACGCACCGGTGCACGCCATTCCGGCGCTTGACCAGCCGGTGGTGCAGGGTCGATGGTCATCGGGCCGACATCTTCATTCGGCATCCTCGGGGGCTTTGACACTCCATCCCAAGAGGAACTCATGAAGATCTCCGCTCTTGCCCGGGCTGTCTGCGCCGGGGTGCTCACAAGCAGCATGTTCGCGGCGTCGGCGGCGGCGCCGTTTCAGCTGAAACTGACGCCCTTGGGGACCTACGCATCGGGGCGATTCGATCAGGCCGCAGCCGAAATCGTCGCCCATGACGCGAAGACCCAGCGCCTCTTCATCGTCAATGCCGCGAGCGGCCTGATCGACGTCCTCGATGTGCGCGACCCCGCGCGGCCGACCTTCATGTTCAACGTCGCTCTTGGCGGAACCGTGAACAGCGTCGCCGCGCACAAGGGGCTGATTGCGGCGGCGGTGGAGAACGACGACAGGATTGCGCCGGGCCGTGTCGCATTCTTCACGGCCGATGGCCAGGTCCTGGCCGAGCTCGAGGTCGGCGCGCAGCCCGACATGCTCACGTTCACGCCCGATGGCAAGCGCGTCCTGGTGGCCAACGAAGGCGAGCCGAGCGACGATTACCTGAGCGACCCGGAAGGCTCGGTCAGCATCATCGAGGTTCCGGCCGATCCCAGGCTGCTCGGCCCCCGCAGCGTGCGCACCGCGCGTTTCGACGGATTCGCACCGGGCACGCTGGATCCCCAGGTCCGCGTCTTTGGACCAGCCGGCACCGTCGCGCAGAACCTGGAGCCCGAGTACATCACGGTGGCTCGCGACGGCCGCACCGCCTGGGTGGCGCTGCAGGAGGCCAATGCAGTCGCGCTCCTCGACGTCGAGGCGGCGACATTCACTGCGATCAAGCCGCTCGGCTTCAAGGACCATATGGCGCAGGGCAACGCACTCGACGTGAGTGATCGCGACGGCGCCATCCGCATCGGCAACTGGCCGGTGAAGGGCATGTACCAGCCCGATGCGATCGCAAGTTACGAGCTTGGCGGCCAGACCTTCATCGTCACCGCCAACGAGGGCGACTCCCGCGACTGGTCGGGCTACAGCGAGGTCTCGCGCCTGCGCAGCCTGCCCAAGCCCTTGTGCGAGGATGGCCCGCAGATCCAGGCCTTCCTTGCCGACAACCCATACGGTATCCGCAGCATCGCCGAGCTGCGCGACAACGCCAATCTCGGCCGCCTCAACGTCACGACGGCGAATGGCTTGCGGGCGGACGGCAGCTGCTTCGAGGAGATCCATGCCTTCGGTGCGCGCTCGTTCTCGATCTGGAACGCCGACATGGAACAGGTGTTCGACAGCGGCGCAGACTTCGAGCGCCTCATCGCCAGCGTCGCCCCGGCGACCTTCAATGCCAATCACACCGCGAACGAGTTCGATGCACGTAGCGACGACAAGGGCCCCGAGCCCGAGGCGCTGGCGGTCGCGCCGCTGTTCGGTCGTATCTATGCGTTCATCGGGCTCGAACGCGTCGGCGGCATCATGGTGTATGACGTCACCCGCCCGAACGCTCCCAGCTTCGTGCAGTACCTGAACTATCGCGATTTTGGCGCTATCGCGGGAACGGCCGAGGCGCTCGACCTCGGGCCCGAGGGCATCCACGTCATCGCGCCCGAGATGAGTCCGCTGCCCGGCGTGCCGCTGCTGGTCGTCGCGAACGAGGTCAGCGGGACGACGACCCTGTTCCGCATCGAGCGTGAGCGTCTGGTCGGCGCCGGCGCGCCCTGAGGTGCGCGAGCCTGTTACGCGAGGGCGCTTGTCGCGGCTGACGAGGAACTTGCGCAGCGCTCTCGGGTTGGTGAGCGCTGCGTTGGCCGGCGCGGGCCGCGGGGCCATCCTTGAGCCTCGCGGCCTCTCGGTATCGCCGCGTGCCGTCGAGCAGGCCCTCGTGTCCGTGCGCCTGTCTGCGAGGATTCATGCTGCACGTGGGTGGAGGGCTGCCTGCGCCTCGAGGCGTTCGCATTCCAATGATTCCGGCGGCGCTTGAGCGGGTTCGCCGGCCCGCAACCGAGGCAAGGTGCTGCGGAGTCATCGCCTGCGTCGCCACCACAGCATCAGGCCCGTGAGCCCGTACGCGGTCAGCGCGGCTCCGAACAGGAAGGTCAGTCCAGTCCACACCGGCCCCCACAGCGCGCCCGTGTGGAAGGGATAGACATACGAATAGGCACGCGTTCCGGGGCCCAGCCCCGACCACCGATCTGCGCGCAGTAGCGTCGCGTTGTCGGGATGAATCCACACCGAGGTCAGTCCATTCGGATGGGGGTCGTCCGGGAGCCGCAGGCGAACCCGGATCGGCAGCGAGGGTTCGGCCGGGATGTGAACGTATCCAACCGTCGCCTCGGGGAATGAGGTGCGGGCCCGGACGACGGCCTGCTCGGCGATCTCCGCGCGCGCAGGACCGCCCGACACGCGCGGTGGTGCGAGTGGCGCGTTATCGCCGAGGGTGTTGAGCATTCCCGCCAGGGGCGGCCATGCCATGTAGGCTCCGGAGAGCACGGTAAGGCAGACGAACACGCCGAGCACCGCGCCGGTCACCCTGTGCCAGTCGAAAAGCGCCAGGCGACCAGCGGCCGACCAGCGGATGGCCAAGGCATACCTCCATCGCGTGGGCCACCACAGGTAGAAGCCGGAGGCGAGCATCAACAGGTAAGCAAAGGCGGCCACGGTGAGCACCACCTTGCCTGCCTCTCCGGCGAACAAGTTGCTGTGCAGTGCGAAAAGCACGCCCATCATCCCCTCCGCCTCGCCGCGGTGGCCGAGGATCTCGCCCGACGCGGGGTGCAGATAGACGGTTCCTTTCCAGTGTCCCCTCACGTACGCCTGGAAGGATTCCCGCGCGTCGCGGGGCGGGCGGAGGGTGAGGTCCGCATCCGGGCCCAGATCGGCCCTGAGCCGCGCCACGACCGCACCGTAGTCGACCCCGGAAGCGTCAGGCACATGGAACAGCGCCCGATTGAGCGATTCGTCGAGCGGCTCCGCGAGCAGCATGGCGCTGCCGCTCAGGCCCGCGACCACCAGCACGGCCCCGAGACTGAGGCCGACCCAGCGAT
The DNA here is from genome assembly GCF_039614725.1 of Thauera sp. JM12B12. Taxonomy (NCBI): domain Bacteria; kingdom Pseudomonadati; phylum Pseudomonadota; class Betaproteobacteria; order Rhodocyclales; family Zoogloeaceae; genus Thauera; species Thauera sp. JM12B12. The sequence goes on from NZ_CP154859.1 coordinate 1,970,582, forward strand.
GCACCTTCAGCCACACCCGCCGCAGCCGCTGACGCGGTGCGGAGGCCGAGCGCATGCCTGGCTTACCAGGCATGCTTGTAGGTGGCGTGCAGGGTGGCGCCCGATGCGGCGGCATGGGCGACATTGCCGTACACCCCAGGCGTCACGACGGTCTGCGCGAAGGTGTTGTGATACTGCTTGTTGAGCAGGTTGTTGATGCCGAAGGCGAGCGTCCCCTGCTTGCTGACCTTGTACTGGCTTGCCCAGTCCAGGATCGCGTAGTCATCGATCCGGTTCTGGTAGGGGGACGTGCTGGTCGCCGGGAAGCGATCCCGTTCCGCGCTGTAGGCCAGTTGCAGGCGGTTGAACCATTTGGGCGTGGTCTGGTGCTCCAGGTACAGGGTCAGCTTGGGCGGGGCGATCGCGTCGTTGCCCAGGTAGCCGATCTCGGTGCCGGTCGCGGTGTACTTCTTGCCCTCCACCCACGAGAAGGTCCCTCCGCTGCGCAAGCTGTCGGAGAAGCGATGATCGAGCGTCGCCTCGAAGCCGTAGATCTTCTCCGGCGCGCGAACGATCGGCGCGTTGAGGCCGCCCGAGCGTGCGCCGAGGTCGTTCTCGCTCCAGAACACGGCCAGACTCGCTTCGGTGCTGCCCCAGTAGGTGCGCACGCCGAGCTCGTAGTTGTCGACCACCTGGGGCTGGGTGTTGAGCGTGGCAAAGGCGCTGCCGGCGGGGGCGTTGCGCAGCGTCAGCCCCATGTCGGGCAGCGAGAAACCCTGGTTGTAGCTGGCGTAGAGGTTGATGCGTTCGTCGAGATCGAAGACCGCGCCGACGTTGTAGAGCGTGTCGCTGTAGCGCTTGTCCCCGCCGCCCACTGCCCCGCCGTTGAGGTTCGTGTAGTCGCCGACTTCGACGTCGAACTTCTCGTGACGCAGACCGCCACGCAGGATCAGACGATCGGTGGCCTGCCACTCGAGCTGAGCGAACACGCCGGTGCTGACGATGTCGTATTCAGGCACCCAGGTCCTCACCTCCCCGGTGCTCTGGAATCTGCGTCCGCCCGAGGCGGCATAGATCGCAGGGTCGTGGACGTAGCCGGACTGGGACGTCGATTCGCGGATGTGGTCCGCGCCCCAGCTCATCGTGACGCCATGGCGCTCGGAGAGAAGCGTGTCGAACTCCAGGCGGCCGCCGTTCTTCGAAGAGTCTATGAAGGATTGAAAGATCTCAGGGCCGGCACCTGTGCCGTCATGGCGTCGGAAGGGCGCGTAGACCGTCTTGTAGTCGCGCGTGAACAGCTGGGCGTGCATCTTGCTGCCCCAGACGTCCGCGTTGCGGTAGTCGAGCGAGAGGAGGCTGTTTTCGGTGCCTTCGTTCTTGTCCAGCGCCAGGCCGGAGATGGCGCGCGACTTGTGCCCGCGCAGGGGCGTCGACGGAACGCTCGGGTCGGTCGTGTAGCGGGTGTCCTGGTCGGCCTTGTACGCCTGCGCCGTGAGCTGGATGTGCTGGTTCGCATCGAGCCTGTAGCCGAGTTTGCCGAGCACGCTGTAGCTGCGCGTCTCCGCCAGGCTGCCCTGGTTGGCACCCGAGGGCGGGATGCGGTCGCCGTCGGCGTCGAAGAAGGCGCCGGTCTGCTCGGCCGCGACGTTGGCAAGAAACTCCAGATCGTCCTTCGATCCGGAGCTGGTGTGGCGGATCGTCGTGCCGAGGCTGTCCGAAGGGTGAGACAGCGAGAGGTTGCCGCCGACCTCGGTGACGTGCGTGACGGAGCCGCTGCCCTTGCGCGTGATGATGTTGACCACGCCGCCGGTGGCGCCGTCGCCATAGATTGCGGTGGCGCCGCGGATGACCTCGATGCGTTCCACCGCCGACGGATCGATCAGCGTGAGGATGCGCGCGCCGTTGCGGTTGGTGCTTTGCGGCACGCCGTCGATGAGGACGTTGATGTTGCGGCCGCGAATGGTCTGCGTGAACGTGCTCGGCGACTCCCGCCCCAGCCCGAAGCCGGGCACCAGCTTGCCGAGGATGTCGCCGAGGCCGCTCCCCGCGCTCACCTGCCGTTCGATCTCTTCACGCCGGACCACGGTGATCGACTGCGGGACGGTATCGATCGTGGCTTCGGAGCGCGTGGCGGTGACCGTCACCGCAGACAGGGCGGTCTCGGGGGCCGCCTCCTGCGCGTAGCTGAGAGCGGCGCAGGCGCTCGCAACGGCCGTGGCGAGGATCTGCTTGGTAAGGCGTGTCGTTCTCGGGGCGCACGGCTGCGCCAACATGTGAGTCATGTTCATCGTGTTTCTCCATGAGGAAGGTGGGAAATGAGCCCCGTGAGCGGGTTTGCGACTAAATCGGGAGCGAGGCGTGGTTATCGCGCGCCAGCGGGAATTCCCCGTGCCGGATCTGCACGCCTCCTGCGGCGTCGACGCCCGGATCGATTTCCCATGCGTCTCCACCGTCGCCGGTGACGAGGCGCCGCCGGCCGCGAACCGTCGTCGCGCACACCCGTGGCGTTTCAAGGATTGCGCGTGCATGAGCGTGCTCATCCCGGAGCGCGGTCACGCCGGCGGTCGTGCAGCTCACGGCGAAGAGCTCGCCCACTGCGACGATGTCGCCCGCGTAATCGCCACAGCGCGCACGCAGGTCCGCGTCAGCCTCGCCGTAGGCGAGGTGGCGGCCCCTCAGATGCGCGAACAACGGGCGGGCCGAGCGACTTTCGTTCTGCATGGACACCGCGAGCTGCCCGTCGGCCATCCACTCGAGGGCATGCGGGCCGATGCCGCCGCAGGGCCCGGCGGCCAGCCGTTGCAGGGCGCGCGCATCAGGCGCACGTGGCGGGAGGAGAAGGTCGTCATGATGTGTCGGAAAGTCAGCCTGCTCCCGAGGGGAGCTCGTCAGCAGCCATTGGAAGAAGCGGGGGCGTGCGCCCGAACGGCGCGCGCGCCTTCCCGCATTGCACGGCCAGGTCCGCATGGGGGGGGGCCATGGCGGACTTGCCACCGATGGACCTGGTTGGCTGGCTGGCGAACTGCCGAGTGCGACGTGCTGGCAGCGGGGCTGGCTGGCTATCCCGGTTCTCGTGAAACGAATGAGAACCGTTACCATCTTACATGAGAGTGACTCTCATGTAGACTTCTTGTGTGATCAGGGCGTCTGCAGCCGTGTGGCGGGAAACTCCGCCTCCCATTGGCGTGCTCCCGCCGTGTCCCACGCGGCGACCCGCAGCACGCGCGCGCTGGCCGGGCCGGAGAACTGCAGCGTGCAGAAGTTGCGCTGCGTGACCAGCGTCCCGGCCACCTCGCGCACCGGGAAGGGGCGGGGATGGACGCGTGCGGTCAGCGGTGAGCACGTCAGCTCGGTGAGCGGGTAGGTGCCGGGGCGTTCGCGCTCGGTCAGGTGGGTGTAGTGGATGTCGCCGGAGATGAAGAACACGCCGTCGATGCGTTGGGCGACGAGCCAGTCCATGAAGGCCTGGCGCTCGGCGGGGAAGTTGTGCCAGCCCTCGCCGCCGCGCTGCTCCGCCGAGGGGCGGTCGCTGAGCATTCGGCTGCCATTGACGACGAGCTTGAACGTGGCGTGCGAGTTGCGCAGTGCGTCCCTGAGCCACGCGAGCTGCCGCGCACCGAGCATGGTCCGCGCCGGGTCGGTGCCGGCATCGTCGTCGCGGTGGTAGCGGTCATCGAGCAGGAAGAGCTCGACGTCGCCGAGCGGCACGCGGGTAAAGACGCCGGGCACGTCGGGCAGACCGTAGCCCGGATTCGCCCAGTAGTCCTTGAAATGCGCCAGCGCCGTCGCCTTGAGTGCGAACTCGCGGTTGGCGTTGTTCGGCCCGTAGTCGTGGTCGTCCCAGATGGCGACGTGCTGGCCGGTGCGCAGCAGTCGCTGCAGCGGCGCGAAGCTGCGCGTGGCCGCCCAGCGCTGGTGCATGCGTGCGGCGGCCTCGTCCGCGGGCTCGAAGTCGCTGTCGCGGTAGTAGATGTTGTCGCCGAGCCACAGCATGACATCGGCCTGCCGGGCGGCGATGGTGTCGAAGATCTCGAACCCCGCGCCGAACGAGTCCTTCGTGAGCGTGTGAGGCGGGTCGGGGATGTAGCTGCACGAGCCGGTGGCGATGAGCAGCTCGCGTGGGGCGAGCGCGTCGGCGGGGGCGGTGGTGAAGGCGGGCGTGTCGTCGAGCTCGACCGCGGTGCCGTCGATCAGCACGCGGTAGGCGTAGCGAGTGGCGGGCTGCAGGCCCTCGAGTTCGACGCGCGCGCTGTGACCGCGCTCAGTGCTGACAGCGACCGGCGCACTGCGCTTCACCGCGGCGGGCTGCGCCAAAGGCCAGTATTCGAGCTGAACCTTTGCGGGGCCGTCGGTCATCAGCCATATGCCGACGCGCGCGGGGGTTGCCGGGCCGGCCATCGGACCACCGGCCAGCGCGGCCGCGCCGGCGGCGGTCATGTGCAGCGCCAGCAGCGCAGTCAGCATGAGGCGACGCGCGGTGTGAAGCGCATGGGACATCACGCGCCATCCGGAAAGGTGCGCGGGCCGTGGCGCCATTCTTCCGACTGCCGTTCCCCTGGGGTGACGATCGCGGGAATGCACTCCGCCCGGGTCATCCATTCGCATGCGAGTCGTCTGCTCGCGCCTCCAAATCCGGCTTTCCCCGGGCCTCCTGGATCTCTCGCTCCAACTTTCTCCTTGCCAGCGCGATGACCAACTTCACAAGCACGATCATCACGACCGCGACCACGATTATGGAGAGCATCGAGGCGCGATTGCCTCCTTCGGGCGTTGCGGCCATCACCGCAGCGCTGAATAGGCAAGCGCAAGAACCGGTCAATACTGCTGCCGCATGCTTCATGAAGAACCTCCTCGCCGATCCCTTCGTCGTGCGCATCATGGGGTCACGACCAGATGAGCGGGTAGTGTCGCAGATCGCATGGCCTTGGGGCGAGCGACAGCAGTGGCCGCTGTCGGCCCCCGGCCCCGCCTTGGCGTTATAGTTCGGCTTCCCGATCCTTCCTGGTCCGTCCCGCTGGAAGCCGTGCTGCGCCTCCTGGCGCATGGCTCTTGTGATCCTGTCCGAGCGGGACACCGTTTCCGTCCGCGAGCCTTCGATGTCAGCACCATCCACTGCCACGCCTGTGTCGCCTGCCCCTGCCGCGTCCGATGATCGGCAGGGCGCTGTCACGCTTCCCCCAGTCGAATACCGTATCCGGGTGGCCGATCCGGGGGCGCACCTGTTCGCGCTCGAGTGCGTCGTTCCGGAGCCCGATCCGCGGGGGCAGGTGGTCAGCCTCCCGGCCTGGATTCCGGGCAGCTACATGATCCGCGAGTTCGCGCGCAACATCGTCGGCATCGCCGCGCTTGCCGACGGTGAGCCGTGCGCGCTGGACAAGCTCGACAAGCACAGTTGGTGCGCTGCGGTGAAGCCGGGGACGCGCAAGCTCGTCCTGCAGTACCAGGTCTACGCATGGGATCTGTCGGTGCGCTCGGCCCATCTCGACACGACCCATGGCTTCTTCAACGGGACCAGCGTCTTTCTCGCCGTCGCCGGCCGCACTGGCGCGCCCTGCATCGTCACCATCGAGCGGCCGGAAGACGACAGGTGCAGGAAATGGAAGCTGATCACGGCGATGCCGCCCGAGCATGGGCGGGCCGCCGATGGCTGCCGCTTCGGGCGCTTCCGTGTGTCGGATTACGACGAACTGGTGGACCATCCGGTGGAGATGGGCGATTTCACGCTGGCGCGCTTCGAGGCGGCAGGGGTCGTCCACGACGTGGCCCTCAGCGGGCGCCACGGCTGCGATCTCGACCGCCTGTGCGCGGACCTGCGGCGCATCTGCGAGTGGCAGATCGCGCTCTTCGGGGCGCCGGCGCCAGTGGACTACTACGCCTTCCTCACGCTGGTGGTGGGCGACGGTTATGGCGGACTGGAGCACCGCGCCTCGACCGCGCTGATCTGCAGTCGTGCCGACCTGCCATGGAAGGGCATGGAGGGGCTGCCCGAGGCCTATCGGAGCTTCCTCGGGCTGTGCAGTCACGAGTACTTCCACACCTGGAACGTCAAGCGCATCAAGCCCGCGGCGTTCACGCCCTACGACCTCACGCGCGAGAACCACACCCGCCTGCTGTGGGCCTTCGAGGGGTTCACGTCCTATTACGACGATCTTGCCCTGGTGCGCAGTGGCGTGATCGGTGTCGACGACTACCTCGAATTGCTCGGCAAGACGATGTCGAACGTCATGCGCGGCAGCGGGCGCCTCAAGCAGAGCGTGGCGGAATCGTCCTTCGACGCGTGGACGAAGTACTACCGTCAGGATGAGAACGCCCCGAACGCGATCGTCAGCTATTACGCCAAGGGCGCGCTGATCGCGCTCGCGCTCGACCTGCAGCTGCGTGCGGGCAGCGCGGGTCGAACCAGCCTGGACGACGTCATGCGGCTGCTCTGGCAGCGCCATGGCCTGAGCGGCCTGGGCGTGCCCGAGGACGGCATTTATGCCGCCGTGCGGGATGTGGCCGGCGAGGGACTCGGGCGGCGGCTTGCACGCTGGCTGCAGAAGGCGGTCGAGGGCTGTGATGACCTCCCGCTCGCGCGCCTGCTCAAGCCCGTGGGGGTGACGCTCGAGGCTGCGCAGGCGAGCCCGGCTCCGGTGCTGGGCATCAAGCTTGCGGCAGGCGGTGGCGAGGCGAAGGTGGCGAACGTGTTCGACGCCGGCCCTGCCCAGAGGGCGGGCGTGTCGGCGGGAGACGTGCTCGTCGCCCTCGACGGCCTGCGCATCGCAAGCGCGAAAAGCCTTGAGGACATGCTGTCGCGGCGACGCGCAGGTGACGAGGTGAGCGTGCACGTCTTCCGACGCGACGAGCTCATGAACTTTCGGTTGCTGCTGGCCGAGGCCCCGGCCGACAAGTACGGGCTCAAGCTCTCCGAGCGCGCCCCGGCGGGCGCACGTGCGCTGCGCAAGGGCTGGCTTGGGCGCTAGCAGGCGGGGCGCCCTGCCGGCTCGGTTCAGTCGGCTGCTGCGGAGCGGGGAAGGAGCTTCGGGCGCCAGTAGCGCCAGGCGAGGAAGGCGAACAGGCCGCCCATGATCAGCCAGAAGCCCACGCCCTGCCAGTACGCGATCGGATCGGTGGCGAGGAAGTAGTCCCGCGGCGGGCGCACGAAATGAATGCGTCCGCTCGCGAGGGCCTGCACGACCATGAAGAGTGCGGCAAGGGCGGGGGCGAACCAGACCACCAGCCCGGCGCCGACGATCACCCGGTCGAGCGCTGGAGAGCTCTTGCGACGCGGACGATAGACGCTGTCCACCCCGAACCAGATGGCCAGCAGCAGACCCACCGCTGCCGCGAGCGGGCCGACCGCCATGGCGGCGCCGAGCAGGGTGGCGGCAGCCATGAAGGTGGCGCCTTCCATGCGCACGATCTCGGGCCACAGGTGGTCGAGCTGCGAGAACAGCAGCCACGAAGCCGGCAGCGCGACGAGGCTGACGAGGAGGCCGAAGAGTGCGCGGCGGCGGGCAAGATCGCCGCGCAGTGGAGCGGGTCGTGCCGCAGGCGTCACGGCGGAGAGGGAAGAGGCGGGGGTCGAAGGCTCGGGCATCGGGAGGAGGCAGCGTGCGGGCTGGGTATTCGTTGTTGGATGAGGCGAAGGCATGCGGGGCGCAGTGTACTACGTCCGTCGATGCACGCCGGGCGACGGCGGCCGTGTCTGGATTCGGGCGCTGCCGGCGTGTGCGCGCGGTGGGACTCAACCGAAGTAGCCATGCACGAACCACTCACCCGGCGCGTCCAGGCAGTTGAAGACCCAGCACAGGGATTGGTCGACATCGCGTGCCAGGTAGTAGTCGCGACGGACCACCTGACCATCCCACCAACCGGTCTCGATGCGCTCGGCATCGCCGAGCAGGGTGAGGCGCTCGGGAGAGATCGCTCCTGGAACGGGAAGGAGCCAGAGCGGACGCAGTCGCTCGTGGGCCTTGGATGTGGTGCGCAGGGTCTTGGCAGGAGCGCTTCGTCCCGCCCCCGTCGTGCGCGGAACGGCGCCGGGTTCGCAGGCGAGCCAGGCTGATTCCGGGCGATGGTCGCCATGTGCGTCGAGGCGGTAGATCGCGCTGCGCCCCAGGCGTGCCTGCAGGCGCGCGAGCAACAGGGCGGCGTCCCGGTCCGAGGCCGATGGATCGCCGAACAGGTCGCTACTGGCGGGGCGTGCGTCCACCGCGTGTTCAGCCTGCAGCCTGAGCGCACGGACCTCGTCATCGAGACGGATCGTGGCAAGGCGCTCCCGGGCGATCAGGGCGAAGCGGGCTTCGTCCTGGCTGGGTTCGCCCATGGCCAGCTCGAGCAGGGTGGGGGGGCGGGACGTGTGTTCCAGCACCAGCGAGCACAGATCCACTGCAGCATGATGGGCCTGGAGCCAGCCCGCCAGGCTGGCAAACAGTCTGCGTGCGGCGAACAGCAGGGCTTCGGCCTGATGCGTGGAGGCGGGCAAGGCAAGCCCGTGGTCGAAGCGCGCCGGCGGTTCGAACCAGGGGCGGGGGTCGGGCAGTTCGCCGCGGGCGCGTGCGAGCGTGCGCGCGGCGGACTGTGCCTGGCGGCGGGCGAGACCGGCAGCGGGCAGACGGCGCACCTCGCCAAGGGTGCGCAGGCCGAGGCCTTCGAGCAAGGCCAGCGTGTGTGCGTCGCAACTGCCGTCTTCACCGAGCAGGGGGAGCGGGAGCGGGTCGATCATGGATAACCAGTGCGCGGGCGATGCGTGACCGTGCGTGACCGGGGGCAGCGGTTCGGGGGGCGCCGATGTGGCTGCGTCGCCTTCTGTCTGCAGTGCACGGGCAGGGTCGAAGCTCAGCCCTGTGCGGGCGAACCAGCGCGCGGCGAGCGGCGTGGGCGCGCAGCCCGTGCGGGCCTCGAAGCCGAGTTCGGCCTGGAGTGCCTCCCGGAGCGTGCGCTCGATCCGGCTCGCGCCGCCGAACAGGCGCAGGCAGGCGGAGATCTCCATCAGCACCGCATCGGGTGGAGACAGGCTGATGCGCGGGCTGAAGCGTCCTGCCCAGGTGGCGATCTCGGCGAGCGCCGCATGCTCACGGGCGGTGTCGCGCGGCTGCAGCCGCAGCTCGGGCACCAGGGCGAGCGCGCTCGTGCCGCGCATTCCAGGGTGGACGCCGAGTGCTTGTGCGCACGGCGTCACCTCCAGCAGGGTCGTCCCCGGGGGGGCGGCGACGATGGCGAGCGGGAGGGCGTCGCGGATGCCGCGGGTGAATACCTGGAGCGGCAGCGCCGGCAGCAGGATGGCGAGCCAGAGCATGCGTGCAGGCCGGTTTCAGCGTACGCGTTCGAGCATGCCCGGGCGCGTCATGGACCCTGTTGGCGAGAGGGGCGGCAGTGCATCGGTGTCGACCGCTGTCGGGCGTATGTGCAGCAGCACGGGGCGGATGGCTGGCGGCCCCTTGCGCTTGACGATCCGCACTTCGAGCTGTCCGCCGCGGGCGGCGAGCGCGAGGCGCAGGGGGGCGGGCGAGGCCTGACCGGCGGCGTCAAGCGGTCGGAACAGGAACAGGGGCGTGGCGCTGTCCTCGGCGGCGAGCTGCAGCCGGCGCAGGCCGCCGCTGTCGATCTTCGGCAGCCATGCGAGCACGGCCGAGCAGCTGCCCGAGACGGTTGCCTGGCGTGCTGCCCAGAGCAGAGTGCGAGGCTGTTCGGGGCGTACGATCAGCAGGCGGGAGAGCGGCACCCCTGCATCTGCCAGTGCCGGCGCGTAGGGCAGCAGCGGCGGCGCCAGCCACACGATCCATTGCTCGGGGCGCGTGCGCTCGAGCACCGGCAGCAGCATCGACAGCTCGCCCACGCCGGGGCGTTCGAGCAGCAGCTCGATCAGGGCGCCGAGCGGCCATCCGCCACCGGGCAGTTCGGCGTCGAGGGTATCGAAGCCGGTGGAGCAGACCTCGCCACGGCTCTGGGCGAGGTGACTGGCCTGCCAGACGCTGCCTGCCGGCAGTCCGGCCAGCAGCGCGCGGACGGACGCCGCGGACGGATCCTGTTCGGCAATGCGCGGGGCGATGGCAGCCATGGCGGGCATGATGCGAGGGGAAGGGTGGGGCAGAGGGCGCGGCGCACGTCGGCGAGGGGGCGGCCGATGATGCTCAGTGATCCTTGCGGATCAGGCCGACCATGACGCCTTCTATGACCACCGGCGCGCGCCGGGTGTCGATGACGATGGGGGCGTAGTCCGGATTGGCCGGCAGCAGCTCGACCACCGTGCCCTTGCGCTGCAGGGTCTTCACGGTGACGTCGTCGTCCACACGGGCGACCACGATCTGACCGTTGCGCGCCTCGGCGCTGCGATGCACGGCGATGAGGTCGCCGTCGAGGATGCCGGCGTCGCGCATGCTCATGCCGCGCACGCGCAGCAGGTAGTCCGCCTTGGGCGAGAACAGGGACGGATCGAGCTGGTAGCGCGCCTCGACGTGTTCTGCGGCGAGGATGGGGCTGCCGGCAGCGACGCGGCCGACCAGCGGCAGGCCGAGCGCTGCGGCCAGGCGGATGCCGCGGGCGCGGCCTTCCTCGAGCAGGATGGCGCCCTTGGCGGCGAGCGCGCGCAGGTGGGTTTCGGCCGCGTTCGGCGAACGAAACCCGAACGCGGTGCACACCTCGGCGCGGGTGGGCGGACGGCCTTCGGACTCGACCGTGGCGCGGATGAAGTCGAGGATTTCCTGCTGGCGTGCGGTGAGGGTTTCGCTACGGGCGCTCATGACGGCCTCCATGGGGATGGCTGTAATTTTAAACAGTTGTGCGCCGAGAGCAAGCCTCCGCGTTCGTCAGCTCCTGATCTGGGTGCCGCCGCGTTCAGGGCATCAGCACCGCCGCCCCCTGCAGTTCTCCGCGGCGCAAGCGTGCGAGCGCCTCGTTGGCCTCGTCGAGCGCGAAGCGCGTGACCTCGGTGCGTACCGGCACCTTCGGTGCCAGGGCGAGGAATTCATCGCCGTCACGCCGGGTGAGGTTGGCCACCGAGACGATGCGGCGTTCTCCCCACAGGATGTCGTAGGGAAACGCCGGGATCTCGCTCATGTGGATGCCCGCGCACACCACGACGCCGCCCTTGGCGAGGCTGCGCAGCGCGGCGGGAACCAGTTCGCCGGCAGGCGCGAAGATGAGCGCGGCATCGAGCGGCTGCGGCGGCCTGTCCTGCCCGCTGCCGACCCAGCAGGCGCCGAGCTGGCGGGCGAAGGCCTGGCTGGCGGCGTCGCCGGCGCGGGTGAAGGCGTGGACCTCGCGTCCCTGCCATACCGCCACCTGCGCGATGATGTGGGCGGCGGCACCGAATCCGTACAGACCGATCCGGCGCGCGTCGCCGGCCATCGCCAGCGCGCGGTAGCCGATGAGGCCGGCACAGAGCAGGGGGGCTGCCTCGGCGGGGTCGGCCGCCTCGTCCAGCGCGAAGCAGTAGCGTGCGTCGGCGACCGTGTATTCGGCGTAGCCGCCATGGATCTGGTAGCCGGTGAAGCGGGCGTTGTCGCACAGGTTCTCCCGCTGGCTGGCGCAGAAGCTGCAGTGTCCGCAGGTCCAGCCGAGCCAGGGCACGCCCATGCGCTGGCCATGCCGGACGCCTGAAACGCCGGCGCCCACCGCGGCCACGCGACCGACGATCTCGTGCCCGGGAATCATCGGCAGCGCCGGATCGGGCAGTTCGCCATCGATCAGGTGGAGGTCGGTCCGGCATACGCCGCAGGCTTCGACGCGCAGCAGGATCTGGCCGGCGGCCGGCCTTGGGAGCGGGCGTTCGACCGCCTTCAGGGGCTCGCCGGGGCTCTCGAGCAGCATCGCGCGCATGCTCGAGGGCAGGGTGGAGTCGTCGGTGCGGGAGAGTCGGGTTGCCATGGGGCGCGCTCCGGTTGCGGTGGCGATGATGCACTGCGTCTTGAGCCGTCGCCCGATCTGGGCTATTGCTTCAACACGGTGTCGGCTGGCGGCACCCCACGCACCGACCCAACCAGGGAGGAAGGCCAGAATGCTCGATCGATCCCACGTCCAGGAGCAGTCCAGCGCGGGTAGTGTTCGCCGGGGGTCTCGGCTAGAATCCGGCCCACATCAGGGAGAACACATGCTGCAGAGCGGAGACATCGCCCCCGCATTCACCTTGCCGGACGCCGACATGGAAATTTTCGACCTCGCGTCGGTGGTCGGCAAGCAGAATGTCGTTCTCTACTTTTATCCTCGCGACAAGACGCCGGGCTGCACGCTCCAGGCCGCTGACTTCAGCGACCACGACGACGAGTTCGCCCGCTTCGACTGCATCGTGGTCGGTGTGAGTCCCGACGACTGTCTGACCCACGCCGAGTTTCGTGACCAGGAGGGATTGTCGATCCGCCTGCTTTCCGATTCCGACACCGACGTGTGCCGGCTCTACAACGTGTGGCAGGAACGGGAAGTCGACGGAGTGAAGAAGATGGGCGTGCGGCGATCGACCTTCGTGATCGACAAGCAGGGCAGGATCCGCCACGCACTCTACGATGTGACGCCTCGCGGCCACGCCGCCGCGGTTTTCGAACTGGTCAAGGAACTGGAACCTCAGAATGCAAAACGAAATCGTTAAGAACAGCATCGTCACGCTGCAGTACACGGTGCGTGACCCGGATGGCGCGATCATCGATGACGGCCATCACCCCCTGGTTTATCTGCATGGCGGCTACGATGGCATCTTCCCGGTGCTCGAAGAGGCCCTGCACGGCAAGAAGGTCGGCGAGACGCTGCAGGTCAAGCTGCAGCCCGAAGATGCGTTCGGCGACTACGACGAGGAACTCATCCTGGTCGAGGACGCCAAGCTCTTCCCCGAGAACATCAAGGTCGGCATGAGCTTCGAGCGCGTCTCCGACGACGGCGAGGAAGATCTCGTCTATCGCATCACCGACATCGCCGACGGCAAGGTCGTGGTCGACGGCAACCACCCGCTGGCAGGCGTTGCGCTGGTGTTCGACGTCACCGTCGCCGAAGTGCGTCCGGCGAGCGCCGAGGAGATCGCCCACGGTCACGTTCATGGCCCTGGCGGTCATCACCACTGATCCCGATCGAGGGGCCGCGTGAGCGGCCCTTTTTCATCGCTGCCCCCGGTCCCGAATGACTCGATCCGCTCCGCACACGGCTGCCTCCGTACCTGCCGGCTCCCTGTCTGCCGAGGCTCTGCTGCAGGTCGCCGGCCTGGGCGTGAAGATCGCGCGTGCAGAGGGCGATGTCCGTCCGGTGGACGGGGTCGACTTCAGCATCGATGCCGGAGAGACCTTTGCCCTCCTCGGTGAGTCCGGCTGCGGCAAGTCGATGACGGCGCTCGCGCTCATGCGCCTGCTCCCGGATGCGGGGCAGATCGCCGGAGGCAGCGTCCGCCTCGGGGGCGAGGAACTGCTCGCGCTCCCGGAGTCGGCGATGCGCCGTGTGCGCGGTGGGCGCATCGGCATGATCTTCCAGGAGCCGTCGACCAGCCTGAACCCGGTGATGACCGTGGGCGAGCAGATCGGCGAGGCGCTGGCACGCCATGGCCTGCGCGGAGAGGCCGCGCGTGGCGAGGCGGTCCGGCTGCTGGAGGCGGTGGGGATCCCCGATCCGGCGCGGCGCCTGCAGGATTATCCGTTCCAGTTCTCCGGCGGCATGAAACAGCGGGTGATGATCGCCATCGCGCTCGCCGGGCGGCCGCAACTGCTGATCGCCGACGAGCCTACCACCGCGCTCGACGTCACCATCCAGGCGCAGGTGCTCGACCTGCTGGCCGAGCTCCAGCGTAAAGAGGGGATGGGCATGCTGCTGATCACCCACGATCTCGGCGTCGTCGCGCGCATGGCTCACCGCGTCGGGGTGATGTACGCCGGCGAGGTGGTGGAGACGGGCGCGCGCGCGGCCTTCTTCGCCGCCCCGCTGCATCCGTATTCGCGCAAGCTGTTCGCAGCGCTGCCGGGTGCCGACCGGCGTGGCAGCGCGCTCGATGCGCCTGCGGGCAGCGTGCCGCCCCTGGATCGTGCCTTTCCGGGCTGCCGCTTCGCCGAGCGCTGCCCGGCGGCGTTCGACCGCTGCGACGAGGAGGCGCCGGGCTGGCACCGTGTCGGTGTGCAGGCGGTGCGCTGCCATCTGTACGAGGGCGTGAGCGTGCCGCGGCCGCTCGAGCATCTCGCGGCGGCCACTGCTGCAGTGCATCGCCAGCGCAGCCCGCAGCCCGTGCTCGAGGTGCGCGACCTGGCCGTGCATTTCCCGGTGCGCAAGGGCGTGCTCAAGCGTACCGTCGGCCACGTGAGAGCAGTCGATGGTGTGAGCCTGCGGCTGGCGCCAGGCCGCACGCTTGCCCTGGTCGGCGAATCCGGTTGCGGCAAGACCACCGTCGGTAAGGCCATCCTGCGCCTGCTCGAACCGACCGCGGGCGAGCTCCTGCTCGACGGCGAGCCGTTCGCGCAGTGGCCCGAATCGGCGCTGCAGCCGGTGCGCCGGGCGGTGCAGATGGTGTTCCAGGACCCCTTCGCCTCGCTCAACCCGCGCATGCGCGTCGGCGAGATCATCGAGGAAGGGCTCGCCGCGCTCGATGCCGGCAGCGACGCCCGCGCGCGCCGGGCGCGCGTGATCGAACTGCTCGAGCGCGTCGGCCTCGGTGCGGAGATGCGCTGGCGCTATCCGCACGAGTTCTCCGGCGGTCAGCGCCAGCGCATCGCGGTGGCGCGTGCGCTGGCGGTGTCACCGCGGGTGATCGTCTGCGACGAGCCCACCAGCGCGCTCGACGTCTCGGTGCAGGCGCAGTTGCTCAACCTGATGCGCGAGCTGCAGCGCGAGCAGGGGCTGGCCTATCTTTTCATCACCCACAACCTTGCGGTGGTGGAGTATCTCGCCGACGAGGTCGCGGTGATGTACCTCGGGCGCATCGTCGAGGAGGGGCCGGTCGAGCGCGTCATCGGGCAGCGGGCGCATCCCTACACGCGCGCGCTGCTGGCGGCCGTGCCGCGTGTCGGCACGGAGGCCGCAACGGTCGGCGTCGATGGCGCGGCCTCTGGCTCGGCGCAGGCGCCGAGTTGCCGGACGGGCGGCGGCGCGGGTGACTCGCGTGCGGCGGTGACCGGCGTTCGCATGAGCGGGGCGGTCGAGCTGCCTTCGCCCCTCGATCCGCCAGCGGGTTGCCACTTCCAACCTCGTTGCCCGCATGCGACCGACGTCTGCAGGGCCAGCTATCCGCCGGTGACCGAGCTCGCGCAGGGTCATCGCGTGCGCTGTCACTGGCCCCGTTTCGACGACTGACCGGGCTCCCAGGGGCGGCCGGCGCGTCATTGCGGCCGTGCGTGTATCAGCGCGCCCGGCTGCCGTTGCGTTTCGCGCTGCGCTTGCTCGCCCCAGGCTTCTTGGCCTTGGGTGATTTCAGCCGGGGTTCGCTGCGGTTTGCCCCGGGCGGGCTCAGCTTGAGCCCGGGCTGGCGCACGCTGGCCGCAGCGAGCGGCAGCAGATTGCTGACCTCGAGCGCACCGTCGGCATCCACCCCGTCGGGCACCAGCAGCGCGTAACCGGCGCCTGGCCGGCTACCGGGGGCAAGGGCGTTCAACTTGAGCAGCTCGGCAGTGCTCAATCCGTGACGGCTGGCCACGGCCTCGATATGCTCGCCGGGCTCGAGCACGTGCATGCGCCAGCCTCGGTCGTCCTCGTCGAGCTCGGCGAGGCCCGTCTGTAGCTGTTCTGCGCGATCGGTGGGGACGATGAAGGTCTGCCCCGGGGTCGTGACTGCAGGGCGGTTGAAGCCGGGATTGAGGGCGAGGAATTCATCGAGCGGCATCTCCGACAGCCGTGCCGCGGTCGCCAGATCGACACCGACCGGCGCCTCCACGGTGACGAAGTGGAGTTCGTTGGCGACGTAGGGCAGCTCGAAATGGAAGAGTTCGGGCTGTGAGACGATGTTCTTGATCGCCTGCAGCTTGGGGACGTAATTGCGCGTCTCGTCCGGCATGCGCAGGTGCTGGTACTCCTGCGGCAGTCCTTCATCTGCGTTGCGCCTGAGCGCGCGTTGCACCGCGCCCTCGCCCCAGTTGTATGAGGCGAGGGCCAGATGCCAGTCGCCGTGCATGTCGTAGATGCGCTGCAGGTAGTCGAGCGCGGCATTGGTGGAGGCGATCACGTCGCGGCGCTCGTCCACCCAGGGGTCCTGGGTCAGGTTGTAGTGCTTGCCGGTCGACGGGATGAACTGCCACAGGCCGGACGCATGCGCGCGCGAGTAGGCCATCGGGTTGTAGCTGCTCTCGACCATCGGCAGCAGGGCGATTTCGGTCGGCATGCCGCGGCGCTCGAGTTCATCGACGATGTAGTACAGGTAGCGTCCGCCGCGCTCGAAAACCTGTTTGAGAAAACGCGGCCGGTTCAGATAGAAGCTCTGCTGGTCCATCACCCGGTCGCTGTCGAGGTCGGGCATGCCGAAGCCGCGGCGGATGCGGTCCCAAATGTCATTGGCATCGCGAGTGAGGTCGAGGGTGAGGATGCGTTCTGGCTCGATCGGCGCGCTCATCTGGGGCGCTGCGGCGGTGGCCGAGAGCCCCGTTCGCGCGGTCACCGCAGCGGAGGGCACGGAGCGTTCGGCCTGTGCATGTGCGAGCGGGAAAAGGCAGGCCGCGGTCAGCCATGCGACGGACAGCGCAACGCGGCGCAGCGCGTGGGTGCCGCGGGCGGTGCTCCGGTATGAACATGACATGTTATGTGGCTCAGAAGCCGTCCTTCCAGGCGCGCAATGCGGCGAGGCAGTCCACCGGGTCGTGCAGCGCACGGCCGACCTGCTTCGCCACGCTGCCGGCCACGCTCGGCCGGTCGCAGCGCAGGAAGGGATTGATCGCGCGCTCGCGCCCCATGGTGCTGGGCAGGGTGGGTTCTCCGCGCGCGCGCAGTGCCTCGCACGCGAGGGCGTAGGCGTCGCGCTCGGGATTGTCGGGCTCGGCGGCGCGGGCAAACGCCAGGTTGGACAGTGTGTATTCGTGGGTGCAATAGACCCGGGTCGTGGAGGGAAGCGCCGCGAGCTTGGCCAGCGACGCGGCGAGCTGGGCAGGGGTGCCTTCGAACAGTCGGCCGCAACCGGCCGAGAACAGCGTGTCGCCGCAGAACACCAGCCCCGGTTCGATGTCCATTGCCACGTAGGCGACGTGGCCGGCGGTGTGGCCGGGCACGTCGAGGACGCGGAAAGCGGTCGCGGGGGCTGCGATGCGGATCTCGTCGCCCTCTCGAACCGGTTCGGTCACGCCTTCGATCGACTCCCCGGCCGGTCCGAAGACGGGCACTTCTGCATGCGCAAGCAGTTGTGCAAGGCCGCCGACGTGGTCGGGGTGGTGGTGGGTCACGAGGATGGCGCCGAGTTGCAGGCCGAGGTGGTCGAGCGCCTGCCGCACCACGGTGGCGTCGCCGGGATCGACCACCAGCGCATGGCGGCCGTCGTGAACGAGCCAGATATAGTTATCGCGAAAGGCGGGAACGGGGATAATGTCCATCCCGCGAATTGTGAGGACCTGAGTGCCGATGTCAATCCTCCAGTTCCAGGACTGGCTGCAGACGCCGCAAGGACGCTATCTGCTCGAGTGGGAACAGGGCCAGCTCGATCGCATGGTGGCCGACATCTTCGGCTACAACGCGGTACAGCTCGGGCTGCCCGGCATCGACCTGCTGCGCGCCAACCGGATGCCGTATCGGTTGCGCTGCGCGCCCGAGGGCGGCGGAGTGCGTGCCGACGCGTATGAGCTGCCCTTCGCCAGCGGCAGTCTCGACCTGGTCGTGCTGCCGCACGTGCTCGAGTTCTCCTCCCATCCGCACCGGGTGTTGCGTGAGGTCGAGCGGGTGCTGGTGGCCGAGGGCAGCGTGGTGGTCAGCGGCTTCAACCCGTTCAGCCTGTGGGGTATGCGCCGGCTCGTGGCGCGTTCCACGGGCAGCATGCCGTGGCGTGGGCAGTACCGCTCCGCGATGCGCATCCGCGACTGGCTGACGCTGCTCGGCTTCGAGGTGCAGGGTAACGGCTTCGGCTGCTATGCGCCGCCCGTGGCCAGGCCGCCGTGGCTCGAGCGCTGGCGCTTCATGGACCGGGCGGGCGAGCGCTGGTGGCCGGTGCTCGGGGCGGCTTATCTGCTGCATGGCGTCAAGCGCGTGCAGGGCATGCGGCTGATCACGCCGCACTGGCGTGACCGCAAGGCCACGTCGAAGAGACTTTCGCCGGTCGCGCAGCGCGACGGTGGTACGAGGAAAACGCAGTAAATGGAAGAAGTGGATATCTACACGGACGGCGCCTGCAGCGGCAATCCCGGTCCTGGCGGCTGGGGGGCGATCCTGCGCTCCGGCCCGCATGAGAAGGAGATCTGGGGCGGCGAACCCGCCACCACCAACAACCGCATGGAGTTGCTCGCCGTCATTCGCGCACTCGATGCCCTCAAGCGCCCGGTCTCGGCGCGCGTGCACACCGACAGCCAGTACGTGCAGAAGGGCATTTCGGAGTGGATCCATGGCTGGAAGGCACGTGGCTGGAAGACTGCGTCCAAGGAGCCGGTGAAGAATGCGGACCTGTGGCGCGCACTCGATGAGGCTGCGGCCCGCCATCAGGTGCAATGGTTGTGGGTGCGCGGCCACTCCGGCCACCCGGAGAACGAACGTGCCGACGAGCTGGCGCGTCGTGGTGTCGACGCCGTGCGTCGCAGCGGCGCCATTGTGCAGGGCTAGGAGCGAGGAACATGCGACAAATCGTGCTCGACACCGAAACGACCGGCCTCGACTGGCGCAACGGCGACCGCGTCATCGAGATCGGCTGCGTTGAACTGCTCAACCGCAACCTCACCGGTCGACATTTCCACGTCTATATCAACCCCGGGCGGAGCATCGATGCCGAGGCCGTGGCGGTGCACGGGATCACCGAGGAGTTCCTGGCCGACAAGCCGGGGTTCGCCGCGATCGTGGCCGACTTCGAGGCCTTCGTGCGCGATGCCGAGCTCGTCATCCACAACGCCAGTTTCGACGTCGGCTTCCTGGATCACGAGCTGGAACTGCTCGGTCGCGGCCGCCTGTCCGCCCTGTGCGCCGGCGTCATCGACACGCTGAAGCTCGCCAAGGAGCAGAACCCGGGCAAGAAGGCGTCGCTGGACGCGCTCTGCGACCGCTACGAGATCGACAACGCGCACCGCGAGCTGCACGGCGCCTTGCTCGATGCCGAACTGCTCGCCGAGGTGTATCTGGCCATGACCCGCGGCCAGGAGAGCCTGATGATCGGCCTCGAGGAGGAGGCGATCATCGGCGAGACCGACGCGGGTGGCGTGGCGGTCGAGCGTGTCGCGCTGAAGGTGTTGCGCGCGACCGAGGATGAACTCAAGGCGCACGACGCCGTGCTGGGCGATATCTCCAAGGCCAACAAGGGACTGTGCCTGTGGTTGCCGCCCGAACCGGTGGCTGACGCGCCCGCCTGATTCTGATGGGCCACCGGGTCGGCGTCGCGAAGGCCGGAAGTCTGGAACCGAAGTCGGGCGCGTGCAGGAAAACCCGGGTTGCTGACCGAAGCCTTGCTCCCCGGGTCCGGCTCCGGCCTCAGCGCGCCTCGCGGCGGAGCTTCTCCAGCCCCTTGAGGATGTCTCGGCGCGAGATCTGTCCGATCAGGCGCGAGCCCTCCACGACCGGCAGGCAGCGGTAGTGCTTGCCGAGAAACATCTGGATGGCATCGATGAGGCTGGCGTCGCCGGATATGGCGGTCACGTCCCGACTCATGAAGTCCTGCACCGTCCCCTCGTCGCGGCGGAAGTAGGACGCATCGAGCGCGGCCTTCAGGCAGTCCTTTTCCGACAGGAAGCCGATCAGGCGGCTGTTCTCGTCCACCACGGGCGCACCGCTCAAGCCACGTTCGAGCAAGGTGTGGATCGCCCTCAGCAGGTTGGTGTTCGAGGTGAAGGCGAGGTGGTCGCCGATCATGTAGTCCTTCACGAGCAGGGAACTGAGCATACTGACTCCCGGGTTCAGTGTTGTTGTTCAGCGCTCTGGGCGTCGATGCGCGCCTGGCGCTTCGAGCACGGCTTCTTGCAGCCGAATTCGCAGTCCTGTCCCATGGCCCCCAGGCCTCCACAACTGCCGGCGATCGGCTTGCGGCCGAACATGACGCCGATGGCCATGCCGGCAATGACGATGCCGACGACGAGAAGGGTGATCAGGAAGGTGTTCATGTCGATTTGCCTCGATCCTGCGGGCCTTCGCAGACCCATTTGAAACAAGAATAACGCGAGCGCACGTGTTGTCGCCATCGTCGCGTGCGTGGCGCTGCCGGAAGCCGCGCGCCGCTAGAGTTGCAGATGCCCTCCGGGCAGTCCGCCCGCCGCTTCGAGGCGGGTGACGGTGGGCAGCAGATCCAGCCCCGTTTGCTGCTTGAGAGCGCGGGCGCGCTCACGCAGTTCGTCCGCCGTGCGCGCGATTGGTTCACCCGCAGCGCCGAATGCGACCACATTGCCGCTGTCGCAGGACGGGAAGGCGAGTGCGCGATCGTCGTACGCGCGCACGATGCGATCGAGGCTGGTCTTGTAGCCGCGTGAGCGACCGAAGAGATTCACCGCCATGATCCCGCGCGCCGACAGCCGTGCGCGCACCGCCTGGTGGAAGGGCGCGGTGTCGAGCACGCCGGCGCGCGCGTTGCGATCGAAGCCGTCGATCAGCACGTAGTCCCAGGTCTCCTCGTGCTCGACCACGAATTGGGCGCCGCAGCCGATGTGCACCGAGAAGCGCGCACCCTCCGTCGGCAGCTTGAAGAACTGGCGTGCCGCAGCGACCACCGCGGGGGCGATCTCGACCACGCGGATCCTCGCCTGCGGCAGGTGGTGGTGCGCGAAGCGCGCGAGTGAGGCCGCGCCCAGGCCGATGATCAGGACCTTGCGCGGCCAGTGGCCGCCGTCTGCAGCCAACCCGTCGCGTAGCAGCAGGCCCGCCATCATTTCGCGGGTATAGGCGAGTTCGAGCGCGTAGGGCTTGCGGATGCGCATCGCGCCCTGGATCCAGTCGGAGCCGAAGTGCAGGTAGCGTACGCCGGCGGCTTCGGAAATGTCGATCGGCGGGTTCATGCCTTGCGGTCTCCGGCCAGGCGCTTCAGGGCGTACAGGCGCTCCAGTGCCTCGCGTGGCGTGAGCGCATCCGGGTCGATGTCGGCAAGCTCGGTGAGCACCGGATGCGACAGCGGCGCATCTTCGGCGTCCGGCAGCGCGGCGAACAGGTCGGCCTGCGGGCCGGCGTCGATCTCGCGGTTCTCCAGCGCGCGCAGCCGGCGCTTGGCGTCGCGGATCACCGCGGCCGGGATGCCGGCGAGCGCGGCGACCTCGATGCCGTAGCTCTGGCTCGCCGGGCCTTCTTCGAGCGCGTGCAGGAAGACGATGCGGTGGCCGTGCTCGACCGCATCCAGGTGCACGTTGGCGCACTCGGGGTAGTCGGCGTTGAGCCGGGTGAGCTCGAAGTAGTGGGTAGCGAACAGCGTCAGCGCGCGCGACTTCTCCAGCAGGTGGCGGGCGATCGCGAACGCGAGCGCGAGGCCGTCGAAGGTCGAGGTGCCGCGGCCGATCTCGTCCATCAGCACCAGGCTGCGCTCGGTGGCGCCGTGCAGGATGGCGGCGGCCTCGGTCATCTCGACCATGAAGGTCGAGCGCCCCGAGGCGAGGTCGTCCGAGGCCCCGATGCGGGTGAAGATGGCATCCAGCGGGCCGAGCTCGGCGGCGTCTGCCGGCACGAAGCTGCCGACGTGGGCGAGCAGGCAGATCAGCGCCACCTGACGCATGAAGGTCGATTTGCCGCCCATGTTGGGGCCGGTGATCATCAACATGCGCCGGGTGGCGGCCAGGCGCGCGTCGTTGCGGATGAAGTTCTCGACCTGGCGTTCGACCACCGGATGGCGGCCGCCGACGATGGCGAGCCCGGGCGTATCGACGAAACGTGGCTGCACGTAGCCGTAGCGCAGCGCCGCTTCGGCAAACGCGGCGAGGCCGTCGAGCAGCGCCAGCGCGCGCGCGATGCGCTGCAGTGCCGGGATGTGGGCAGCGAGCACGTCCAGCACCTGATCGAAGAGCGCCTTCTCGCGCGCCAGCGCGCGCTCGTTGGCCGACAGCGCCTTGTCCTCGAAGGCCTTGAGCTCGGGCGTGATGTAGCGCTCGGCGTTCTTCAGCGTCTGGCGGCGCCGGTAGTCGTCGGGGACCTTGTCGGCGTTGGCGCGGCTGACCTCGATGTAGAAGCCATGCACCTTGTTGAACTCGACCTTGAGCCCGGGGATGCCGCTGCGCTCGCGCTCGCGCGCTTCCAGCGCCATGAGGAACTCGCCGCAATTGGTCTGGATGCCGCGCAGCTCGTCGAGCTCGGCATCGAAGCCGGGCGCGATCACGCCGCCGTCGCGCACCATGGCGGCGGGTTCGGCGGCGATGGCTTGCTGCAGCAGGTCGAGCGGCTCGGGAGCGATGGCGAGCGCACCGACGATCTCGGCCAGCAGCGGCGCCCGGCAGGGGGCGAGGGTGGCCGCGAGTTCGGGCAGGCGCAGCAGGCTCTCGCGCAGCGCCGAGAGGTCGCGCGGGCGCGCGCTGCGCAGCGCGATGCGGGCGGTGATGCGGTCTACGTCGGCGACACCGCGCAGCGCGCTGCGCAGGGCGAAGGCCATGCGGCCGTCGCGGCCGGCGAGGGCCAGACCGGCGGATGCGGTGTCGAGGTCCGGCTCCACCGCGCCACCGGTGTCCTCGCTCATCTCTGCCTCGGCCGTGCCTACCAGCTCCGCGACCGCCGCTTGGCGCGCGGCGGGCACGGCGCGGTCGCGCAGTGGATGATGCAGCGCATGGCGCAGCCAGCGCGAACCCATGCTGGTCACGCAGGTGTCGAGCAGCGACAGCAGGGTGGGCGAGGCTTCGCCGCGCAGCGTCTCGGTTAGCTCCAGGTTGCGCCGGGTGGCGGCGTCCAGTCGCAGGGTCTCGGATTCGCGCTCGACGACGAGCCCGGTGACGTGGGCGAGGGTCTGGCGCTGGGTGGCCTGCGCGTAGTCGTACAGGGCCGCGGCGGCCGCCAGCGCCACCGGCAGATCCTCGACGCCGAAGCCGGCGAGGTCGCGGGTGCCGAAATGCGCGGTGAGCAGGCGCGCGCCGGTCTCGGCGTCGAACTGCCAGTCGGCCAGCCGGCGCTGGGCCGGGGCGAGCGCATCCAGCAAGGGCAGGGCGAGTCCATCGGGCACCAGCACCTCGGCCGGGCGCAGGCGCTCGAACTGCGCCTGCAGCGCATCCGACGGGCACTGCATGAGGCGGAAGTCGCCGTTGGCGAGGTTGAGCCACGCCAGCCCGAGCACGCCGCGGTGCAGGCTGGCCGCGAGCAGCAGCTCGTCGCGGCGGTCGTCGAGCAGCGCGGCGTCGGTCAGCGTGCCGGGGGTGACGATGCGGCTCACCGCGCGCTCCATCGGCCCCTTGGTCGCGCCGGGCTCGCCCACCTGCTCGGCGATCACCACCGATTCGCCGAGCTTTACCAGGCGGGCCAGGTACTGCTCGACCGCGTGGAAGGGCACGCCGGCCATGCGGATCGGCTTGCCGCTCGACTGGCCGCGGGTGGTCAGGGTGATGTCGAGCAGGCGCGCGGCCTTCTCGGCGTCTTCGAAGAAGAGCTCGTAGAAGTCGCCCATGCGGTAGAAGAGCAGGGTGTCCGGATGTTGCTGCTTCAACCGGAGGTACTGCTGCATCATCGGCGTGTGGGCGGCGATCTCGGCCTCGGTCAGGTCCGCGGGGCGGGGGGCGGTGGAGTCGTGCTGGGGCTTGCGGGTCGCCAACTGGAGAAACCTCTGAATAGCGCTGCTGTCGTGAGCAAAGGCAGGATTATGGCCATTAACGAAAGGATGCGTGATCGCCGATGAGTACGCCGCAACGATACCCGGGGCGCCCGGAAACCGAGACTCGCCGCATCGGCCGCACGCTGGGCCTGCTTGCGATCCTGGCCTTTCTGGCCCTGGGCTGGGTCAGTTTCGATGCGGCGATCGAGCGCCGCGAGGATCCGAATCGGAATCTGGTGGTTGCGCCGGGCGCAAGCGAGCTCGTGCTCAAGCGCAACCGCGCAGGGCATTACCTGCTGCCCGGGCTGATCAACGGCCAGCCGGTGCGCTTCCTGCTCGACACCGGGGCGACGCAGGTTTCGGTGCCGGCCCACCTCGGCTCCGCGCTCGGCCTGCAGCCCGGGGCTTCGGCCTCGGTCATGACCGCCAACGGCAGCGTGACGGTGCGCCAGACGCGCATCGACCGTCTGGTGGTGGGGCCGTTCGAGCTGCGCAACGTGGGCAGTCACCTGAACCCGGGCATGCGCGGCGACGAGGTTCTGCTCGGGATGTCGGCGCTGCGCCACCTGGAGTTCGTCCAGCGCGGGGACACGCTTACCTTGCGCGTCCCCGGCGTGTGAGGCTCGGCGCGCTCAGGCGCGCATGGAGGCCGGGCGCCAGGCCTGGATGATCGGCAGCAACTGGCCGAAGATCTTCGGCGTGCCGGCCACCACGTTTCCGGTGGTGAGGTAGTTGGCCTCGCCCGACAGGTCGGACACGAGGCCGCCGGCTTCCTGGATCAGCAGCGCGCCGGCCGCCATGTCCCAGGGCGAGAGACCCATCTCCCAGAAACCATCGAAGCGACCCGCGGCCACGTAGGCGAGGTCGAGCGAAGCCGCGCCCGGCCGGCGGATCCCGGCGGTCTTCTGGGTGAGTTCCTTGAACATCGCCAGATACGCATCGACATTGTCGAACTGGCGGAAGGGGAACCCGGTGCCGATCAGCGCCTCGTTGAGCCGGGTCCGGCGCGAGACGCGGATGCGGCGATCGTTGAGGAAGGCGCCGGCGCCGCGCGAGGCCGTGAACATCTCGTTGCTGTTGGGGTCGTAGACCACCGCGTGCTCGAGCACGCCATTCTTCGTCTGCGCGATCGAGACCGCGTATTGCGGCATGCCGTGGATGAAGTTCGTGGTGCCGTCGAGCGGGTCGATGATCCAGGCGAACTCGCTCTCCTGGCCATTGAGTGGCCCGGACTCGCCGGACTCCTCTGCTAGAATCCCGTGCCCCGGGAAAGCGTCGCGAAGCACCTCGATGATGGCCTGCTCGGCGGCGCGATCGACCTCGGTGACGAAATCGTTGGGCGACTTGGACTGCACGGTCAGCAGATCGATCTGGGTCGACGCGCGGTTGATGACGGACGCGGCGCGCCGGGCGGCCTTGACGGCGATGTTCAGGGTTGCATGCATGCGAAGCGGTCTCGGTTAAAGAATCGGGCGCCTGCGACGCGTGCCCCGCATCCGGCGCTGCGACCTGGCGCAGTCCTTGCGGGCTTCACACGTTCCGGGCAGGCCGCCCGGCAAATTCGGAAAACGCGGAATTTTAATATGAATCGCCCCCTTGCGCTCGATCGTGTCCGTGTCGTGCTGTCGCGCACCAGTCATCCCGGCAATATCGGCGCGGCTGCGCGGGCGATGAAGACCATGGGACTGCGCGACCTCTGGCTGGTGGCGCCGGAGTCCTTCCCCGACGAGGTTGCGACCGCGCGCGCGTCCGGAGCGGCCGACGTGCTCGCTTCTGCCCGCGTGGTCGCCACACTCGAGGAGGCGCTCGCCGACACGGTGTTCTCGGCGGCGTTGACCGCAAGGCGGCGTGAGCTCTCGCTGCCGCGCATGCAGGCGCGCGACGCCGCGTGCGAGCTCGTCGCGCGCAGTGGCGATGGCATCGTCGCACTCGTTTTCGGCAACGAGACCAGCGGGATGACCAACGAAGAGGTCGGGCTGTGCAGCCTGCCGGTGACGATTCCGACTGACCCCGATTTCTCCTCGCTCAATCTGGGCGCCGCGGTACAGGTGCTGAGCTACGAAATGCGCATGGCTGCGCTCGGCGAAGCGACCGCCGTTCTCGATGATGCCCAGGCCGAGCCTGCCACGCACGCTGACTTCGAAGGCTTCATGGCTCATCTGGAACGCGTGGTGACCGCGAGCGGCTTTCATGATCCGGCCAATCCCAAGCGCCTGCTGCCGCGCATGCGGCGCCTTTTCAATCGTGTGCGGCTCGAGAAGGAAGAGGTTGCGATTCTGCGTGGCATGCTCACGACCTTCGAGACGCCGAAGCGTCGCGGCTGAGCATCAGCGCCGGTTCCGGGGCTTTCTCGGAGCACTATAACCGATTAAAATTCTCGGGAATTTGGCGGTCGAGCCGGTTGCGCTCGCCCATCCTTGAGCCGTTTTTCCCGTGGAGTTACCCAGCATGTTCAGCCGCCTGCGTGAAGATCTGGCCAGCGTGCGCGAGCGCGATCCGGCCGCGCGCTCCACTTTCGAGGTGCTGACCTGCTATCCGGGCATCCACGCGCTGATGTTCCATCGTCTGGCTCATGCGGCATGGGGCCGGGGCTGGCATTGGCTGGGCCGCTTCGTCAGTCATCTGAGCCGTTTCCTGACCGGCATCGAGATCCACCCCGGCGCAAGCATCGGGCGGCGGGTGTTCATCGACCACGGCATGGGTGTGGTGATCGGCGAGACCGCCGAAATTGGCGACGACTGCACGATCTACCAGGCCGTCACGCTCGGCGGCACGTCCCTTTATCGCGGTACGAAGCGCCATCCGACCCTCGGTCGGGGCGTGGTGGTGGGTGCGGGTGCCAAGGTGCTGGGGGGATTCACGGTGGGTGATGGTGCCAAGATCGGATCGAATGCGGTGGTCGTCAAGCCGGTCCCGGCGGGCGCGACCGCGGTCGGAAATCCGGCCCGCGTCATCGATCCCGAGCGCGACGCCGCGCGCGAGCAGAAGGCGGAGCAGATCGGGTTCAGCGCCTACGGGGTCACGCGCGACATGGACGACCCGGTCTCCAAGGCGCTGCATGGGCTGCTCGATCACTCGGTCGAGACCGATCGTCGCCTGCAGGCGATCATCGCGCGCCTGGAGGCGGCCGGCATCAAGCTCGACGAGGCGGTGGCCTCGGCGGACGATTTCGATGCCGGGCGCTTGTCGCGGATGGTCGATTGATTTCTCGCGTGCTGTCGTGGATCCAGGAAGGTGCGGCGACGGGTCGGGTGGAGTAGTTGACCGATTTTGTCGGGAAATGTATAGTTGAGCGAAATGTTCGGGTATTCGCGTGGCTTCCGCGCGCGATCGCTCGGGCGAGATCGTTTTCAGCATCCCTTCCAGGAGCGAGCATGAGACTGACCACCAAAGGCCGATTTGCCGTAACGGCGATGATCGATCTGGCTTCCCGCCAGGGCGACGGGCCGGTCACGCTGGCCGGCATTGCCGAGCGCCAGAAGATCTCGCTGTCCTACCTCGAGCAGCTGTTCGGCAAGCTGCGCCGCCACGATCTGGTGAGCAGCGTGCGTGGGCCCGGTGGCGGATATCGGCTCGCGCGCGACATGGCCGAGATCACCGTGGCCGACATCATCATCGCGGTGGATGAGCCGCTCGATGCCACCCAGTGCGGCGGCAAGGAAAACTGTCACGACGCTCACCGCTGCATGACGCACGACCTGTGGGCCAATCTCAACAAGCGCATGTATGCCTACCTCGATTCGGTGACGCTCGATGCGCTGGTGAACCGCCGTGTCCGTCCGGATTCCGACATGGCCGTGCTGCGCAACATCCGTCGCCGCGCCGCGGTCGGGACTGTGCGCGAAATCGCGGCGATTTGAGGCGGCACATGAGCTTTGCGCCGGTCTACCTCGACTGGAACGCGACGACGCCGCTCGACCCGGTCGTCCGTGCGGCCATGCTGCCTTGGCTCGGCGCCGCGGAGCCGGCGCGCTTCGGCAATGCCTCGAGCCGGCACGAGTATGGCCGTCAGGCGCGTGCGGCGGTGGACGAGGCGCGCGCGCGCGTGGCCGCGGCGGTCGGGGCGCATGCGACCGAGGTCATCTTCACCAGTGGCGGTTCGGAGGCCAACAACCTGTTCCTCAAGGGAGCGGCGGCGACGATGAGGCCGGCCCTGGTGGCGGTGAGCGCGATCGAGCACCCGTGCGTGCGCGAGCCCGCCCGCCAGTTGCAGCGTGCCGGGTGGACGCTTCGCGAGATCGCGGTCGATGCCCAGGGGCGTATCGACGCCGCGGACTGGCAGGCGGTGATCGACGCGCGCCCGCGCCTGGTGTCGGCGATGCTTGCGAACAACGAGACCGGCGTGCTCCAGGACATCGCGCCGATGGCGGCAAGCGCACGCGCAGCGGGTGCATGGTTCCACACCGACGCGGTGCAGGCACTCGGCAAGATCGAACTCGACTTCCGCGCCCTTGGCGTGCATGCGATGACCTTGTCCGCCCACAAGCTTGGCGGCCCGCTCGGTGCGGGTGCTCTGGTGGTCGACAAGCGCGTGGAGCTGTCGCCGCTGATCGCAGGAGGCGGCCAGGAGCGCGGCCTGCGCTCGGGAACGGAGAACGTCGCTGCCATCGTCGGTTTCGGTGTCGCCTGTGAGCGCGCGGTTTCGCGTCGGGCGGAGGAGGCGGTCCGGCTCGCCGCCTTGCGCGACGAGGTGCAAGCGGCGCTCGTGGAACTTGGCGCCAGCGTGTTTTCGGCTGGTGCGTCGCGCCTGCCCAACACGGTGTTTTTCGCCGTGCGCGATATCGACGGCGAAACGCTGGTGGGCAAGCTCGATCGCGCCGGCTTTGCGGTCGCCAGCGGTTCGGCCTGCTCGAGCGCCAACCCGGAGCCTTCGCACACCCTGCTGGCCATGGGTGTAGCGCCCGAGGTCGCGCGTGGTGCGGTGCGTATCAGCCTCGGTCGCGACACGGGTGCCGACGATGTGCGGCGCTTCATCGAAACCTTCGCCCGCGTCGTGGGCGAACTCAAGAATCTTGCCTCGGTGGCGGCGTGAGCCGTGCCACCAGGCCCTGACATCGATACACGAACAACGACTCTGCGGAGAGACGCAATGCTGAAGTTCCCCATCTACCTCGACTATTCTGCGACGACCCCGGTGGATCCGCGCGTGGCGCAGAAGATGATCCCGTGGCTGACCGAGCATTTCGGCAACCCGGCCAGTCGCTCGCACGCGTTCGGCTGGGAGGCCGAGGCTGCGGTCGAGGAGGCGCGCGAGCAGGTGGCTGCGCTGGTCAATGCCGACCCGAAGGAGATCATCTGGACCTCGGGCGCGACCGAATCGAACAACCTCGCCATCAAGGGTGCGGCGCACTTCTATCAGGGCAAGGGCAAACACCTCATCACCGTCAAGACCGAGCACAAGGCGGTGCTCGACACCGTGCGCGAACTCGAGCGCGAGGGCTTCGAGGCGACCTACCTCGACGTGCAGGAGAACGGCCTGGTCGATCTCGAGGTACTCAAGGCGGCGATCCGTCCCGATACCATCGTGGTCTCGGTGATGTTCGTGAACAACGAGATCGGCGTGATCCAGCCGATCGCCCAGATCGGCGAACTCTGCCGCGAGAAGGGCATCGTGTTCCACGTCGACGCGGCGCAGGCGACCGGCAAGGTCGAGATCGACCTGGATGCGCTCAAGGTGGACCTGATGAGCTTCTCCGCGCACAAGACCTACGGTCCCAAGGGGATCGGTGCGCTTTACGTGCGCCGCAAGCCGCGCGTTCGTCTGGAGGCCCAGATGCACGGTGGCGGTCATGAGCGCGGCCTGCGCTCGGGCACGCTGGCCACCCACCAGATCGTCGGCATGGGCGAGGCCTTCCGCATTGCACGTGAGGAGATGGCGGCGGAAAATGCGCGCGTCCAGAAGCTGCGCGACAAGCTGCTCGCCGGCCTCACCGACATCGAGGCGACCTACATCAACGGCGACCTCGAACAGCGCGTGCCGCACAACCTGAACATCTCCTTCGCCTACGTCGAAGGCGAGTCGCTGATCATGGCGATCAAGGACATCGCGGTCTCGTCGGGTTCGGCCTGTACCTCGGCGAGCCTGGAGCCCTCTTACGTGTTGCGCGCACTCGGACGCAACGATGAGCTGGCGCATAGCTCGATCCGCTTCACGATCGGCCGTTTCACGACCGAAGAGGAGGTGGATTTCACGATCGGTCTGCTCCATCGCAAGATCGGCAAGCTGCGCGAGCTTTCGCCGCTCTGGGAAATGTACAAGGACGGTGTCGATCTGGACACCGTCCAGTGGGCGGCGCACTGAGCTTGCCGGCCGGCGCGCCGTTTCATCCTCTATTGAAGGCACCGCTGCCGTCAGGCCGCGGTCCAATGACTACAAGACATCCCCTGCAGGAGAAAGAACATGGCTTACAGTGAGAAGGTCCTCGACCACTACGAAAACCCGCGCAACGTCGGCTCGTTCGCCAAGGACGAGGAAGGCGTCGCCACTGGCATGGTGGGTGCGCCCGCCTGTGGCGACGTGATGAAGCTGCAGATCAAGGTCGGCAAGGATGGCGTGATCGAAGACGCCAAGTTCAAGACCTACGGCTGTGGTTCGGCGATTGCTTCGAGTTCGCTCGTCACCGAGTGGGTCAAGGGCAAGACCATCGACCAGGCGCTCGAGATCAAGAACACGCAGATCGCCGAGGAGCTCGCGCTGCCGCCGGTCAAGATCCACTGCTCGATCCTCGCCGAGGACGCGATCAAGGCCGCCGTCGCCGACTACAAGAAGAAGCACGAAGCCTGAGCGGCGTTTTGCAGACAGGAGAACCAGAGATGGCCGTTAGTCTTTCCGAATCCGCCGCCCGTCACGTTTCGAACTTCATCGCCAAGCGCGGCAAGGGGTTCGGCATCCGCCTCGGCGTGAAGACCTCGGGCTGTTCGGGCATGGCCTACAAGCTCGAGTTCGTCGATCACACCGAAGCCGAGGATCTGGTGTTCGAGAGCCACGGCGTCAACGTGGTGATCGACCCGAAGAGCCTGGCCTACCTCGACGGCACCGAGCTCGACTTCGTCAAGGAAGGTCTCAACGAGGGTTTCAAGTTCAACAACCCGAACGTGAAGGACCAGTGCGGGTGCGGCGAAAGCTTCAACGTCTGAGCCGCGCTCGATGAGCATCGACCTCACTCAGGACTTCTTCACGCTGTTCGGCCTTCCGCGCCGCTATGCGCTCGACGACGCCGCGCTCGAGGCGGCGTGGCATGCGCTGCAGTCGCAGGTGCACCCAGACCGGCATGCCCATCTGTCGGACGCCGAGAAGCGGCGCGCCATGCAGTGGGCGACGCGGGTGAACGAGGGATTCCGCACGCTGCGACAGCCGCTTGCGCGCGCGCAATACCTGCTCGAACTCGCCGGTGTGGATGCGGGCCTCGAGACCAACACCGCGATGTCGCCGGAGTTCCTGATGGAACAGATGGAGTGGCGCGAGGCGGTCGAGGAAGCCCGTGACGCAGCCGAGGTCTCGGAGCTCGAGGAACTGCACCGGCGCCTGCTTGCGCATGCTCGCGAGGTGAGATCACACCTCGCGGCGCAGCTCGATGATGAACACGACTACGAAGCAGCGGCCGACACCGTGCGTCGGCTGATGTTCATCGACAAACTCCAGCAAGAAATCGACGAGGCCCTGCTGGCCCTCGAAAACTAGAGAGCACGGAACATACCCGATGGCCCTGCTGCAAATCGCTGAACCCGGCATGTCCACCGAGCCACACAAGCACCGGCTTGCGGTGGGCATCGATCTGGGGACCACCAATTCGCTCGTCGCCACCGTGCGTAACGGGATTGCCGTCTGCCTGCCCGACGAGACCGGCCGCACCATGCTCCCCTCGGTCGTGCGCTATGGCGCGGACGGGCGCGTCGAGGTCGGGCTCGCGGCCATGAAGGCCCAGGCGACCGATCCGCGCAACACCATCGTCTCGGTCAAGCGTTTCATGGGGCGGGGGCTCAAGGACGTCGCCCACATCGAGACCATGCCCTACGACTTCGAGGACAACGCAGGCATGGTGCGCTTGCGCACGGTGCAAGGGGTCAAGAGCCCGGTCGAGGTCTCCGCCGAGGTCCTGCGCAGGCTGCGCGAGCGCGCGGAAGCCAGTCTTGGCGGTCCGCTGGTCGGGGCGGTGATCACCGTCCCGGCGTATTTCGAT
Source organism: Thauera sp. JM12B12 (assembly GCF_039614725.1). NCBI lineage: Bacteria > Pseudomonadati > Pseudomonadota > Betaproteobacteria > Rhodocyclales > Zoogloeaceae > Thauera > Thauera sp. JM12B12. The sequence goes on from NZ_CP154859.1 coordinate 2,002,484, forward strand.
GATGCCCAGCGTCAGGCAACCAAGGATGCCGCGCGGCTGGCCGGCCTCGACGTGCTTCGCCTGCTCAACGAGCCCACTGCGGCGGCGGTCGCCTACGGGCTCGACAACGCCGCTGAAGGTCTCTACGCGGTGTATGACCTGGGTGGTGGGACCTTCGACCTGTCCATCCTCAAGCTCTCCCGCGGCGTGTTCGAGGTCCTGTCGACCAATGGTGACGCCGCCCTCGGCGGCGACGACTTCGACCACCGCCTGTTCTGCTGGATCCTCGACAGGGCCCGCATCAGCCCGCCCTCGCTCGAGGATGCTCGCCGCCTGCAGATGAAGGCACGCGAGGCCAAGGAACTGCTGACGACCTGCGAGGAAGCGCCGATCCACGTTCTCCTCGGCTCGGGCGAGGAAGTGGATCTCGTCGTCACGCGCGACGAGTTCGCCGAGATGACGAAACACCTGGTGCAGAAGACCCTGACGCCGGTGCGCAAGGCGCTTCGCGACGCGGGCCTCGCGGCCGACGAGATCAAGGGCGTGGTGATGGTGGGTGGGGCCACCCGCATGCCGCACATACAGCGTGCGGTCGCGCAGTATTTCGGCCAGGAGCCGCTCACCAACCTCGACCCGGACAAGGTGGTCGCGCTCGGTGCCGCGATGCAGGCCAACGTGCTCGCCGGCAACCGGCCGGACCAGGACGACTGGCTGCTTCTGGACGTGATCCCGCTTTCGCTCGGCCTCGAGACCATGGGCGGCCTCGTCGAGAAGGTGGTGCCGCGCAACTCCACGCTGCCGATCGCGCGTGCGCAGGAGTTCACCACCTTCAAGGACGGCCAGACCGCGATGGCCTTCCACGTCGTGCAGGGCGAACGCGAGCTCGTCTCCGACTGCCGTTCGCTCGCCCGCTTCGAACTGCGCGGCATCCCGCCGATGGTGGCAGGTGCGGCGCGCATCCGGGTGACCTTCCAGGTCGATGCCGATGGCCTGCTGTCGGTGTCCGCGCGCGAGATGTCCTCGGGCGTCGAGGCCAGCGTGCTGGTGAAGCCTTCCTACGGCCTGTCCGACGACGAGATCGCGCAGATGCTGCGCTCCGGCGTCGACCATGCTGGTGACGACATGATGGCGCGTGCGCTGCGCGAGCAGCAGGTCGAGGCAGACCGCGTGATCGAGGCGACCGAGCAAGCACTCGACAAGGACGGGCAACTGCTCTCCGATGCCGAACGGGCCACGATCGCCGAGACCATCTCGCGCCTGCGCAGCCTTCGCGCCGGCAGCGATCACCGCGCCATCAAGGCCGGGATCGATGCGCTCGGCCGCGCCACCGACGACTTTGCCGCCCGCCGCATGGACAACAGCATTCGCAGCGTGCTGGCTGGCCACAAGGTGGATGAACTCGAAATCTGACTCCGACCAACATGACCCAGATCATCGTCCTACCCCACGTCGAGCTCTGTCCGGATGGCAGCGTGATCGAGGCCGCTCCCGGCACCACGATCTGCGACACCCTTCTCGAAAACGGCATCGACATCGAACACGCATGCGAGAAATCCTGCGCCTGCACGACCTGCCACGTCATCGTGCGCGAGGGTTTTTCCTCGCTGAATCCCGCCGAGGACGAAGAGGAAGACCTGCTCGACAAGGCCTGGGGGCTGGAGCCGCAGTCGCGCCTTTCCTGCCAGGCGGTCGTCGGCGAGACGGCGCTCGTGGTCGAGATCCCGCGCTACACGATCAACATGGCTCGCGAAGGAAAGCACTGAAATGAAGTGGACCGAGGTTCAGGAAATCGCCATCCAGCTCGCCGACGCCCATCCGGACGTTGATCCGACGCGGGTGAACTTCGTCGACCTGATGAACTGGGTGATCGCGCTGCCCGAATTCGACGATGACCCCAAGCGCTGTGGCGAGCGCATCCTCGAGGGCATACAGCAGGCGTGGATCGACGAGGTGGCCTGATTCAGTACGGGCTGCGCGAGACCGTCTCGGCGGTCTCGTTGAGATCCAGCCAGTAGGCGCCGATGAGCGCGATCGCGCGCTCGAAGCGTTCGAAATCCACCGGCTTGCGAATATAGCTGTTGGCGCCGAGGCTGTAGGCTTGGCGCAGGTCGAGGCTTTCGCGCGAGGTGGTGAGGATCACCACGGGCAGCAGCGCCGTGCGTGCGTCGGCACGGATCCGGCGCAGCACCTCCAGTCCATCGACGCGCGGCAACTTCAGGTCCAGCAGCACGACTGCCGGCAGGTCCTCGGTCCGGCGGCCGGCGTGGATGCCGGTACCGAAGAGATAGTCGGTCGCCTCGACCCCGTCGTGCACCACCACCACCGGATGGGTGATTCCCCCGCGGCTCAAGGCGTGCAGGGTGAGGGCCTCGTCGTCCGGATTGTCCTCGACCAGCAGGATCGCGCGCTCGTTCGGCATGCTCGGATCCGCTCCGGCTAATCGGCCGCGACCGCGGCGTGCTGGAGATCCTCGCGTCGCAGCAGGAACACCATGTCGTCGCCACCTCGGGTGGATAGCCAGTTGAATGGCAGCTCAGGAAAGGCCTCTTCGACGATGTGGCGATTGTGGCCGACCTCAACCGCGAGGATGCCGCCGGGGTTGAGGTGGTCTGCCGCCTGGGCGAGCAGCCTGCGCACGACGTCCAATCCGTCGTCGCCCGAGGCCAGCGCCATCCGCGGCTCATGCAGGTACTCGGGCGGTAGCGCGTCCATCGCCTCGGCGGTCACGTAGGGCGGGTTGCTCAGGATGAGATCGAAGCGGCGTCCGTCGACTTGCGCGAAGACGTCGCTGCGCACCAGTTCGACGCGCTCTTCCAGCCCGTAGTCGGCGACGTTGATGCGGGCGACGTCGAGCGCGTCGTCCGAGAGGTCGACCGCGGTGATCGCGGCGTTGGGGAAGGCATGCGCCATCAGGATGGCGAGACAGCCCGAGCCCGTGCACATGTCGAGCGCGCCGGTGATGGCCTCGGGCGCATCCACCCACGGCGCAAGTCCGTCCTCGAGCAGCTCGGCGAAGAACGAGCGCGGCACGATCACGCGTTCATCGACGGTGAAACGGAAGTCGCCCAGCCAGGCCTCGCCCAGGATGTAGGCGGTGGGAAGGCGTTCATCCGCGCGTTGCTCGATGGCTTCGAGCAGGCCGATGCGCTCTTCGCCGGGGATGCATGCGTCGAGGAAGGGTTCGAGGCGGTCGAGGGGCAGGGCGAGGGTTCCGAGGATCAGCCAGACCGCCTCGTCGAAGCTGTCCTGTACGCCATGGCCGCAGAAGATGCCGGCGCGGTTGAAGCGGGTGACGGCATAGCGCAGCCAGTCGCGCACGGTGACGAGCTCGGCCAGCGGGCCGTGTTCGTGCTCATGCTCGTGCGCTTCTTCGTGGTCAGGATCGAGGTGGTCGTGCTGCGTTTCGTGCGACATTGATTCGGATCTCGTTGGGGCCTCGTGGGCGCTGTTTGCGTGGCGAGTGCGGGCGGCGCAGCCTCAGTGCGCGCTGCCGAGCAGGGCGTGGAGGGTGCGCTCGTAGACTTCGGACAGGGGTTGGATCGCATCGACCGCGATGCATTCGTCGATCTTGTGGATCGAGGCGTTCACCGGGCCGAACTCGACCACCTCGGCGCAGATGTCGGCGATGAAGCGACCGTCGGACGTGCCGCCGGTGGTCGACAGTTCGGTGTCGACGCCCAGCGTGTCGCGGATTGCCTTCGACAGTGCGCCGACGAGCTTGCCGCGACCGGTGATGAAGGGCTTGCCCGAAAGGTGCCAGTCGATCTCGTACTGGAGGCCATGGCGGTCGAGCACTTCGCAGGTGCGACGTTTGAGATCGTCGGCGGACGACACGGAGCCGAAGCGAAAATTGAACATCACCTCGCAGACGCCGGGGATGACGTTGTTGGCGCCGGTGCCGGCGTGGATGTTCGACACCTGCCAGGTGGTGGGCGGGAAGAACTCGTTGCCTTCGTCCCAGGTGATCGCAGCCAGCTCGGCGAGCGCGGGCGCGAAGAGGTGGATCGGATTGCGTGCGAGCTGCGGATAGGCAACGTGGCCTTGCTGGCCCTTGACGCGCAAGGTGCCCGAGAGCGAGCCGCGACGGCCGTTCTTGATCATGTCGCCGAGCGTCCTGACCGAGGTGGGTTCGCCCACCACGCAATAGTCGAGACGCTCGCCGCGTGCCGCGAGGGCCTCGACGACCTTGACCGTGCCATGGGTGGCCACGCCTTCCTCGTCCGAGGTCAGCAGCAGCGCGATGCTGCCCGCATGCGCCGGCGTGCTGGCGACGAAGCGCTCGATCGCGGTGACGAAGGCTGCGAGCGAGGACTTCATGTCGGCTGCGCCTCGGCCGTAGAGAACGCCGTCCACGACCGTCGGCGCGAACGGCGGATGGGCCCAGGCTTCGCTCGGGCCGGGCGGGACGACGTCGGTGTGACCGGCAAAGCACAGCACGGGCGCCGCCGTGCCGCGTCGAGCCCACAGATTGCATACGCCGCCCACGTCGATGCGTTCGAGGGTGAAGCCGAGCGGGCGCAGGCGGTCGGCGATGAGATCGAGGCAGCCGGCGTCCTGCGGCGTGACGGAGGGGCGGGCGATCAGCTCGCAGGCGAGCGCGAACGTGGCTTCAGTGGTCATGTCGTGTTGGTTACGTTGGGGTGCCGAGGCTGGCGCGGCGACCGCCTGGGCGGCGGCTCAATGATTGTCGACGTTGAGGGTGAATTCGTGGAAGGAGGCGCCGTCCGGGCTGGTGGACTCGAACTCCATCAGCTTAGTGGACTTGTTCGCCGCCGGTTGGCCGTCGGTGGCCTGGATCTGGGCGTTGTTGATCAGCCAGTGCAGATTGCTCGGCGAGTCGGCGTTGGCCAGTGCCTCGTCCAGGGTGATGGTCTTGTCTGCATGGAGCCGGTAGAGGGACTGCTCGAAGGTCTGTGAGCCGGGTGCGAGCGATTGCTCCATCGCCTCCTTGATGGCGTTGAGTTCGCCACGTTCGATGAGCTCGGCGATGTGCCGTGTGTTCATCAGGATCTCGACCGCCGGGATGCGCTTGCCGTCGGGTTTGCGCACCAGGCGCTGGGAAACGATGCAGCGCAGCGCCACCGCAAGGTCGAGGTAGAGCAACTGGCGGTTCTCGAGCGGGAAGAAGTTAACGATGCGGTTGAGCGCGTGGTAGGCGTTGTTGGCATGCAGGGTGGCCAGGCACAGGTGGCCCGTCTGCGCGTACGAGATCGCCGCCTGCATGGTCTCGCGGTCGCGGATCTCGCCGATCAGGATGCAGTCGGGCGCCTGGCGCATCGCGTTACGCAGGGCCTCGTTCCAGCTCAGCGTATCGATGCCGACCTCGCGCTGGTTCACCACCGACTTGCGGTGCTTGAACAGATACTCGATCGGGTCCTCGACGGTGAGGATGTGACCGCTGCGGTTCTGGTTGCGGTGGTCGATCATCGACGCCAGCGTGGTCGACTTGCCCGAACCGGTGGCGCCGACGACCAGGATCAGCCCGCGCTTGTCCATGACCACCTCGGTCAGGACATCGGGCAGCCCGAGCGAGGCGATCGTGGGGATGTCGCTCTGGATGTAGCGCACCACCACCGCAGGCGAGTTGCGCTGCCAGAACACATTGACCCGGAAGTTGCCCAGGTCGCGCCGGCCAAAGGACAGGTTCAGCTCGCGGTCGCGCTCGAAGACGGCGGTCTGCGCGGGGGTGATGGCCTCGCCGAGCATGCGCTGGATCATCAGCGGATCCATCACCTGCTGGTTGATCGGCATGGTGTGCCCCTGGATCTTGATATGGATCGGGGCGCCGGCAGTGATGAAGAGGTCCGAGGCCTTCTTCTCGGCCATCAACTGGAAGAGATTGTCGAAAATCATGCCTCGGACTCCGGGCTCGGGGGTCAGGCCCCGCGCAGCAGCTCATTGATGCCGGTCTTGGCGCGGGTCTGCGCGTCAACCCTCTTCACGATCACGGCGCAGTACAGGCTGTACTTGCCGCAGGCCGAGGGCAGGCTGCCCGGCACCACGACGGCGCCGGACGGCACGCGGCCGTAGGTGACCTCGCCGGTCTCGCGGTCGTAGATCTTGGTGCTCATGCCGATATACACGCCCATCGACAGCACCGCGTTCTCTTCGATGATCACGCCTTCGACGACCTCGGAGCGCGCGCCGACGAAGACGTTGTCCTCGATGATGACCGGGCCGGCCTGCACCGGCTCGAGCACGCCGCCGATGCCGACGCCGCCCGACAGGTGCACGTTCTTGCCGATCTGTGCGCAGGAGCCGACCGTCGCCCAGGTGTCGACCATCGTGCCTTCATCGACGTAGGCGCCGATGTTCACATAGGAGGGCATCAGCACCACGTTCCTGCCGATGAAGCTGCCCTTGCGCGCCATGGCCGGCGGCACCACGCGGAAGCCGCCGGCGCGGAACTGGTCCGGGGTGTAGTCGCCGAACTTGGTGGCGACCTTGTCGAAGAAGTTGAGGCCGCCGGCCTGCACCACCTCGTTGTCGCGCAGGCGGAACGAGATCAGCACCGCCTTCTTGATCCACTGGTTGACCACCCACTGGCCGTCCTTCTTCTCGGCCACGCGCAGCGTGCCGGCGTCGAGGCCGGCGATCACTTCTTCCACGGCGTTGCGGATCTCGGCCGGGGCTGCGGTGGGCGACAGGCTGGCGCGGTTTTCGAAGGCGTCGTCGATGATCTGTTGCAGAGCGTGCATTGGGGAGTTCTCTCTCAGAGGGTTTTGCAGAAATCGATGATGCGCTCGGCAGCCTCGACACACTCGTGCGTGTCGGCCACCAGCGCGATGCGGACGAAATCGGCGCCCGGATTGACGCCGTTCGCTTCGCGGGCGAGGAAGCTGCCCGGCAGGACCGTCACATTATATTCAGCCTGCAGACGGCGGGCGAAATCGGTATCCGGGATCGGCGTGCGCACCCAGTAATAGAAACCGGCGTCGGGCAGCCTGACGGGCAGGTGAGGCTCGAGCATCGGCGTGATGCGGGCGAACTTGTCGCGGTAGAGGCGGCGGTTCTCCTCGACATGGACCTCGTCGTTCCACGCCACCACGGAGGCCGCCTGGACCGCGGGGTTGAGCGCACAGCCGTGGTAGGTGCGATAGAGCAGGAAGTCCTTGAGGATCCTCGCGTCGCCGGCGACGAAACCCGAGCGCATGCCGGGCACGTTCGAGCGCTTGGACAGGCTGGAGAACATCACGACGTTGCGGAAATCGGTACGCCCCAGGCGCCATGCCGCCTCGAGGCCGCCGATCGGCCTGGCGTCGTCGTCGAAGTAGATCTCCGAGTAGCACTCGTCGGCGGCGATCACGAAGCCGTAGCGGTCCGAGAGCTCGAACAGCGTCTTCCATTCGTCGAGCTTGAGCAGGCGGCCGGTCGGGTTGCCCGGCGAACATACGTAGACGAGCTGGATGTCCCGCCAGGTGGCCTCGTCGATGCCGGTGAAGTCCGAGCCGAAGTCGTTCTCGGCCAGGTTGTTGATGAAGACCGGCTCGGCGTTGGCGAGCAGGGCGGCGCCCTCGTAGATCTGGTAGAACGGGTTCGGGCACAGCACCTTGGCGCCGGGCCTGGTGCCGTCGACCACGCACTGCGCGAAGGCGAACAGCGCTTCGCGCGTACCCGCGACCGGGATGACCTGGCTCGCCGGGTCGATCTTCGGCAGGCCGTAGCGGCGCTCGAGCCAGTGCGCGATCGCGCCGCGCAGCGCGTCGCTGCCCAGCGTGGCCGGGTAGCTCGACAGGCCGCCGAGGTTGTCGGCAAGGGTCTGGCGGATGAAGCCGGGCGTCGGGTGCTGCGGCTCGCCGATCGACAGCCGGATGGGCTTGAGATGCGCGGGGGGCTCGATGCCGGCGAAGAGCGCGCGCAGTTTTTCGAAGGGATAGGGCTGGAGGCGGGCGAGGTTCGGATTCACTTTGATACTCAATGCCTGCACGCGTGCGGCGCCGGCAGCGAAGTCGGGAAGGTCGAAGATGTTATCATGGCGCGCCTTCGCGGCAGCCGGAGACGGCCCCCGCGGCACGGCGCGGATCCGGCGCCCGCCAGCCCGGTGCGTGCCGGCCGAGTCGCAAGGCCCGCCTGCACCGCCTCCAGTTCTCGGTCTCTCTTCGACGTGCGTCTTTCCAAGCTCAAACTCGCCGGTTTCAAGACCTTCGTCGATCCGACCACCGTGCTCACCCCCGGCAATCTCGTCGGCGTGGTGGGCCCCAACGGCTGCGGCAAGTCGAACATCATCGATGCCGTGCGCTGGGTGCTGGGCGAGACGCGCGCCTCGGCGCTGCGCGGCGAGTCGATGCAGGACGTGATCTTCAACGGCTCCACCACGCGCAAGCCGGTGTCGCGCGCGAGCGTCGAACTGGTGTTCGACAATGCCGAGGGCAAGGCGGCGGGCCAGTGGTCGCGTTACGGCGAGATCTCGGTCAAGCGCGTGCTCGATCGCTCGGGCGAGTCGACCTATTACATCAACAACGTCCATGTGCGCCGCAAGGACGTGATCGATCTGTTCCTCGGCACCGGCCTGGGGCCGCGCGCCTACGCGATCATCGAGCAGGGCATGATCTCGCGCATCATCGAGGCGCGCCCGGAGGAGATCCGCGGTTTCCTCGAGGAGGCCGCAGGCGTCACCAAGTATCGCGAGCGGCGCAAGGAGACCGAGGGCCGACTGCGCGATGCTCGCGACAACCTCGCGCGCCTCGACGACATCCGGATGGAGCTCGGCGAGCGCATCGTTCATCTCGAGGCGCAGGCCGAAGTGGCCGCGCGCTACCAGCGGCTCAGCGCCGCCCACATCGAGAAGCAGCAGCTGCTGTGGCTCGTGAAGCGCAATGAGGCGCGCGCCGAGCATGCGCGGCTCGCGGCTGCGCTCAATGAGGCCACCACGCGAATCGAGGCCGACAGCGCCCGCCTGCAGGAGCTGGAAGCGGCGGTCGAGGAACGTCGCGATGCGCATTTCCAGGCGTCCGAGGCGGTCCACGGTGCGCAGAGCGAGCTGTTCGCGGTCAGTGCCGAGGTCGCCCGGCTCGAGACCGAGTTGCAGCATCTTGGCGAGGCGCGCCGGCGGACCGAGGCACGACTCGCGCAGCTCGAGCTCGATCGCGGGCACTGGCTCGCACGCCGCGAGACGCTGACGAGCGAGCATGCGCGGTGGGCGGCGCTGGCCGAGAATGCCGCGCTGCGTGGCGAGCAGGCCGAAGCCCGCCACGGCGAAATCTCCGACCGTCTGCCCGAGCTCGATGCCGCGCGCCAGGCGGCGGATGCCACCATGGGCACGGCGCGGCGCGAGCTCGCGCACACCGAGCAGCAGCTGCGGGTGGAGGAGGCCAACCGTGTCAGCGCGCAGCGCGCGCTCGATGCCCTGCAGCAGCGTCGGGCGCGGCTCGAGGCCGAAGCCGCTGCCGTCGTCGGTCCCGACGAACGTGCCCTCGCCGAACGCGAGGCCCGGCTGGAAGCGCTGCAGGACGCGCTCGCCGCCAGTCAGCAAGGATTGTCCGAACTCCAGGCCCGCCTTCCCGATGCGCAAGCCGCCCTCAAGGCAGCACTCGAGCACGAGCGCGCGGTGCAGCGCCGTCTCACCGAGCTGCGCGCGCGGCGCGACGCGCTCGTCCAGCTCCAGGCCCGCGTGCAGTCGCAGGGCAAGCTCGGCGACTGGCTCAAGCGGCATGGACTCGACAGCCTGCCACCGCTCTGGAAGTTCCTGCAGGTCGAGGCCGGCTGGGACGAGGCCGTGCAGGCCATCCTGCGCGAGCGTCTTGCCGCGCTGACCGCCCCGGATGCTGCTGGCGCCACGGCCATGGCACGCACGGTGCTCGACGAGCATCCGCCGGAGTCGCTGGCCCTGCTGTTCGCGGCAGACGACGGGGGCGGTGCGCGGCAGGGTGCGAACGCCGGCGAGTCCGGGTCAGGGATTGCGCTGTCGCAGCTACCGACGATCGCGGGCATCGCCCCGGCGCGCCCGCTGCGCGCCGTGGTGCACGTCACCGACGCGGGCCTGGCTGGTCTGCTGGACGCGTTCCTCGCCGGCGCCTTTGCGGTGGATCGGATCGAGGACTGGCTGGGGGCGCACGTGCAGCTGCCTGCCGGTCATCGCGTGGTGGGCCCGCGTGGGCAGATCCTGGACCGCGACAGCCTCATTCACCACGCACCCGATGCCCGCACCCACGGCGTGATCGAGCGCCAGCGCGAGATCGACGCCCTCGCCGACGAGCAGCAGGCGCTCGAAGACGAGGCCCGCCTCGCCCACGATGCGTTGCTTGCGGCGGAGGAGGCCACGAGCGCGCTCCAGGAGAACATCAACGGGCTGCGCCGCGAAGCGCAATCGGTGCAGGCACAGGTGCATGCCGAGCAGGTCGAGGTGCTCAAGCTAGCGCAGGCGCGCAGCCGCGCCGAGGAGCGTCGTGGCCAGCTTGCCCGCGACCTCGGCGACCTCATACACGTCGAGGCGACCGAGCGCGAGCATCTGGCGCGCGCGGAGACTGAGCAGGCGCGCGCCATTGAGCTCGCCGAACTGCAACGCGAGCGCCTCGATGCCGCCACGGAGGTCTTGCGCGAACGCGAGCAGGCTTTGCGCGAGGCGCGTGCGCTCGAGCAGGCCGCCGCGCGCGAGTTGCAGGAAGCGCGTTTCTCGGAGCGCGAATGCGCCGGCAAGCTCGATGACATCGCGCGCAACCAGCAGCTTGCCGCCGAGCAGCTCGAGCGCATCCATGACGAGGTCGGCACGCGCCAGAGCGAGCTCGAGGCCGCCGGCGACGATCGCAGCCAGGAGGCGCTGCAGGCCGCGCTCGGCCTGCGCGCGAGCCGCGAGGCCGCGCTCGCCGCTCGCCGCGACGCCCTCGAGCACGCAAACGCTGCACTTCGGCAGGCAGAGGAGCTCCGCCTGCGCACCGAACATGAGGCTGCACCGGTGCGCGCGCGCGTGGCCGAGCTACGGCTCGCGGTGCAGGCCGCCGAGCTTGCGGTTGCACAGTTCGAGGAACGCCTGCACGAGGCGTGCGCCGACGAAGCCGCGCTCGCCCCGCTGCTCGCCACCGACCCCAAGGAGGGTACGCTGCAACGCGAGGTCGCGCGGCTCGCACGCGAGATCGCCGAGCTCGGTGCGGTAAACCTCGCGGCGCTCGACGAGCTCAGGAGCGCCAGCGAGCGCAAGGGCTATCTCGACGCCCAGACCGAGGACCTGCTGCAGGCGATCGAGACGCTCGAGGACGCCATCCGCCGCATCGACCGCGAGACCCGCGAGCAACTGCAGGAGACCTACAATACGGTCAATCGGCAGTTCGGCGCGCTGTTCCCCCAGCTTTTCGGCGGCGGCAGGGCCGAGCTGGTGCTGACCGGCGAGGAGATCCTCGATGCCGGCATCCAGATCGTGGCGCAGCCCCCCGGCAAGAAGAACACGTCCATCCACCTGCTGTCCGGCGGCGAGAAGGCGCTGACCGCGATCGCGCTGGTGTTCTCCATGTTCCAGCTCAATCCGGCGCCGTTCTGCATGCTTGACGAGGTGGATGCACCACTGGACGATACGAACACCGAGCGCTACGCCAACATGGTGAAGCGCATGTCATCGCAGACGCAGTTCATCTTCATCAGTCATAGCAAGATCACGATGGAGTTCGCGCAGCAGCTGGTGGGCGTGACCATGCAGGAACAGGGCGTGTCGCGTGTCGTGGAAGTGGATATAGAAGAGGCGCTGCGCCTGGCCGAGCCGGCCGCAGCCTGATCAACAGCAATCGGCAAGACGGAGCTATTCGGGAATCTAAATGGACAGCGAACTTCAGATCGCGCTGATCGGCGCCGGCATCGCCGCGGTGGTGCTGATCGTGGGCTACAACAAATGGCAGGAGCGCAAGCATAGACGCGACGCCGAGCGCGCCTTCCGCTCGGAGCACCGCGACGTGCTGCTCGAGCCGCGCGCGGAGGGCGAGAGCGCCGAGCGCAAGGAGCCCGGCATCGGCGCGGCGGAGGAGCAGGCGCGTCGGTTCAGCGAGACACCGGTCAAGCGCACCACGCCCGAGCTGCCTCGCCTGCTCGACGCGCGCGCCGACTGCGTGATTCGCCTGGAAGCGATCGAGGCGCTCGACGTCGCCAAGGTGTGGGCGATCCAGTCCGAGCAACTCGCCGGGCTGAGCAAGCCGGTGCGCTGGTTCGGGTTCAATGACGCCGACAACGTCTGGCTGCCGCTCGGTCCCGACAGCAGCGGTGCCTGCCACTGGTTCTGTGCGGCGCTGCAGCTGGTGAACCGCCAGGGCTCGATCGGCGAGACCGATTTCATGCGCTTCACCGGTGGTGTGCAGCGTGTGGCCGATGCCGTGATGGCGCTGCCACCGGGCTTGCCCTTGCGCGCCGAGACCCTGTACGCGGCCACCGAGCTCGACCGCTTCTGCGCCGACGTGGATGTGCAGATCGGCGTGAACGTCGTCGCGCGCGAGGGGCAGTTCGAGGGTCGTGACATCCAGCGCCTCGCCGAGCGCCATGGCCTTCACCTGGGAGGAGATGGCTGCTTCCATGCGGTCAGCGACGACGAGCACCTGTTCACGCTCGGCAACCTCGAGTCGGGGCTGTTCGCGCCGGAGAGCCTGAAGGGGCTGGTCACCCGGGGCCTGACCCTGGTCATCGACGTACCGCGCGTGGGCAGGGGGGGCGCAGCCTTCGACCGCCTGATGCAGACCGCCGCCGAGCTCGCGCGCGAGCTCGGCGGCGAGGTCGTGGACGACAACCGCGCCCCCTTCGGCGCCGAGGCGGCGGCGATGATCCGGAGCCAGATCGAGCAGTTCCAGGCGCGCATGGCCGAACACGGCATCCCGGCTGGCGGATCGCTCGCCCAGCGCCTGTTCTCGCTGTGATGGACCCGCTGTGATGGACCTTTTCGACGCGGCCGGCGCGTCTGCCGGCGGCGCCTCGTCGGGCGGCGGGCCTGCCGTGCGCGCAGCCGGGTTGCGCGCGGAGATCGCGCGCCACGACCACGCCTACTACGTACTCGATGCGCCGACCATCCCGGACGCCGAGTACGACCGCCTGTTCCGGGAGCTGCAGGTGCTCGAAGCGGCTCACCCTGAGCTGCGCACCGCCGATTCGCCCACGCAGCGGGTGGGCGGAAAGCCGCTCGCGCAGTTTGCGGCCGTGCGCCACCGAGTCCCGATGCTGTCGATCGGTACCGAGACCGACACCGAGGCCAGCGGGGCCTTTGCCTTCGATGCACGTGTGCGACGCGCGCTCGGCTTGAAGGATGGTGAGCCTGAGGTGGAGTACGCGGCCGAGCTCAAGTTCGACGGTCTCGCGATCAGTCTGCGCTACGAGCACGGCGTGCTCGTCGAGGCCGCGACGCGTGGCGATGGCGAGACGGGCGAGGACGTCACCGGCAACGTGCGCACGCTCAAGTCGATTCCGCTGCGCCTGCGCGGCGAAGCGCCGTCGGTGCTGGAGATTCGGGGCGAGATCTACATGCGCCGTGACGACTTCGACCGCCTGAACGCGCGTCATGCCGAGGCTGGCGAGAAGACCTTCGTCAATCCGCGCAACGCCGCGGCGGGCAGCATTCGCCAGCTCGATCCCGCCATCGCCGCGCGCCGCCCGCTGTCGTTCTTCGCCTATGGCCTGGGGGCGACCGAGGGCTGGATCCTGCCGCCGACGCATTTCGGCGTGCTCGACGCCATTGCCGCTCTCGGCCTCCCGGTGTGCGAACACCGTGCCGTCGTCGCCGGGGCGCAGGGCCTGGCAGCTTTCCATGCCCGCATCGCTGCGCTGCGCGACGCGCTGCCATTCGATATCGACGGCGTGGTGTACAAGGTCAATTCCCTCGCCCTGCAGAGCGAGCTCGGCTTCGTGACGCGCGAGCCGCGCTGGGCGGTGGCGCACAAGTATCCTGCGCAGGAGGCGATCACCCTGCTGCGGGACATCGAGGTGCAGGTCGGGCGCACCGGCGCACTGACCCCTGTCGCACGCCTCGAGCCGGTGTTCGTCGGTGGCGTGACGGTGACGAACGCGACCCTGCACAACCAGGACGAGATCGACCGCAAGGATGTGCGCATCGGCGACTGGGTGATCGTCCGGCGCGCGGGCGACGTCATCCCCGAGGTGGTGGCGCCGGTGGTGGAGCGACGCGGCGGCGATCTGCCGCGGTTCGTGCTGCTGGAGAAGTTTCCGGTCTGTCCGGTGTGCGGTTCGCACGTGGTGCGCGGCGAGGACGAGGCGGTGGCGCGCTGCACCGGCGGGCTGTTCTGCCCGGCGCAGCGCAAGCAGGCCTTGCTGCATTTCGCCGGCCGGCGGGCAATGGACATCGAGGGTCTGGGTGAAAAGCTGGTCGACCAGCTGGTCGACGCGGCGATCGTCAAGACGCCGGTGGATCTCTACCGCCTCGGCGTGCTCGCGCTCGCCAACCTCGAACGCATGGGGGAGAAGTCGGCCCACAACCTGCTGGCAGCGATCGAGAAGAGCCGCTCGACCACGCTTGCACGCTTCATCTTCGCGCTCGGCATCCGCAACGTGGGCGAGGCGACCGCGCGCGACCTGGCACGACATTTCGGTAATCTCGACGCCTTGATGGCGGCCGATGCCGATGCCCTGCAGCAGGTGCCCGACGTGGGCCCCGTGGTGGCACAGTCGATCGCGGCGTTCTTCGGCGAGCCGCACAATCGCGAGGTCATCGAGCAGTTGCGGGCCGCGGGCGTGCGCTGGGCCGAGGGCGAGCCGGCCGGCGCCGCAAACGGACTGTTTGCCGGCAAGACCTTCGTGCTCACCGGTACCCTGCCCACGCTCACCCGGGACGAGGCCAAGGCCCTGATCGAGGCGCAGGGTGGCAAGGTTGTCGGCTCGGTGTCGAAGAAGACGCACTACGTGGTGGCGGGGGCTGACGCCGGCTCCAAGCTCTCGCGCGCGCAGGAACTCGGCGTGCCGGTGGTGGACGAGGCGGGCCTGCGCGTCCTGCTGAGCGAAACGGATACAAATGCCTGACGTCCGGCCGCGCGAGTTCGCGCATCATGCCGGGCGCCCGGCACCCTGTCTGCGTGCGGGGGAACGAGCGCACACAATCGAAACGGGAGTGAAAGAAGAATGAAGAAGGTCACCAAGGCGGTGTTTCCGGTCGCTGGCATGGGCACGCGCTTCCTGCCCGCCACCAAGGCGAGCCCGAAGGAGATGCTGCCGATCGTGGACAAGCCGCTGATCCAGTACGCGGTCGAGGAGGCGGTTGCCGCCGGCATCACCGACATGATCTTCATCACCGGGCGCACCAAGCGCTCGATCGAGGATCATTTCGACAAGGCCTATGAGCTCGAGACCGAACTCGAGGCGCGCGGCAAGAAGGAACTGCTCGAGATCGTCCGCCAGACCGTGCCGAAAGGCGTCAACTGCATCTACATCCGCCAGTCGGAGGCGCTCGGCCTCGGCCATGCGGTGCGCTGCGCGAGCCACGTGGTCAGTGACGAGGCCTTCGCGGTGATCCTTGCCGACGATCTGCTCGACAACAAGGACAAGACGCCGGTGCTGAAGCAGATGGTGGATGTCTATAACTACCACCGCTGCTCGGTGCTCGGAACGATGAACGTGCCGCGCGAGGAGACCCGCAGCTACGGCATCGTCAGCACCGAGTCCGACAAGGGCCAGGTGCAGCGCATGACCGGCATCGTCGAGAAGCCGAAGCCCGAGGAGGCGCCCTCGACGCAGGCCGTCGTCGGGCGCTACATCCTGACCCCGCGCATCTTCGACCACATCCGCGCCCTGAAGCCGGGTGCCGGTGGCGAGTACCAGCTCACCGACGCGATCGCCTCGCTGCTGAAGGAAGAGGCCGTGCTGGCCTATCAGTTCGACGGCGTGCGCTACGACTGCGGCTCCAAGCTCGGCTACCTGAAGGCGACGATCGAGTTCGGTCTGCGCCATCCGGAAACAGGGGCGGAGTTTGCGCAGTATCTGAGCGGCCGCTTCGGCGCCGAGGCGGCCAGCAGCAAGAAGAAGTAAGCGCGCGTTCATCCGGCGTCTCGATCCGAGTGCCGTCGGAGCGAAGTGCGCGATGCCCTCGAAATGAAAAAAGGCCCCGCCGGAATGATCCCGGCGGGGCCTCGGTATTTCAGACTTCGGTGAAGGCCGCGGGGGCGGAGCCCCGCGCGTGCATGATCAGGCCTCGGCGGCCTTGGCCGCGCGCTTGCGGTCGGTTTCCTTGAGGTGACGCTTGCGCAGGCGGATGTTCTTGGGGGTGATCTCGACCAGCTCGTCGTCGGCGATGAACTCGATCGCCGATTCAAGCGTGAGCTGGATCGGCGTGATCAGGCGCACGGCTTCGTCGGTACCCGAGGCGCGCACGTTGGTGAGCTGCTTGCCCTTGATCGGGTTGACCACGAGGTCGTTGTCGCGGGTGTGGATGCCGATGATCATGCCCTCGTACAGCGCCTCGCCCGGGCTGACGAACATGCGGCCGCGGTCCTGCAGGTTCCACAGCGCATAGGCCACCGCGTCGCCGTCGTTCTGCGAGATCAGCACGCCGTTGCGGCGCTCCGCCATCGCACCGGCCATCGGGCCGTAGTCGTCGAAGACGTGGCTGGCCAGCCCGGTGCCGCGCGTCATGGTGAGGAACTCGCCCTGGAAACCGATCAGGCCGCGGGCCGGGATGCGGTACTCGAGGCGCACGCGCCCCTTGCCATCGGGCTGCATGTCCTGGAGTTCGCCGCGGCGGCGGCCGAGCTCTTCCATGACGCCGCCCTGGTGGTCTTCCTCGACGTCGACGGTGAGCATCTCGTAGGGCTCGCACTTCACGCCGTCGATCTCCTTGTACACCACGCGCGGGCGGCCCACCGCCAGTTCGTAGCCTTCGCGGCGCATGTTCTCGAGCAGGATGGTGAGGTGCAGTTCGCCCCGGCCCGACACCTCGAACACGTCCGAGTCTCCGGTGTAGTTGACGCGCAGCGCGACGTTCTTGAGCAGTTCCTTCTCCAGGCGCTCGCGAATCTGGCGGCTGGTGACGTACTTGCCCTCGCGGCCGGCCAGCGGCGAGGTGTTGACCATGAAGTTCATGGTCAGCGTCGGCTCGTCGACCGCGATCGGGGTCATCCCCTCGAGGCAATCCGGGTCGCACAGCGTGACGCCGATGTTGACCTGCTGGATGCCCGCGATCAGCACGATGTCGCCCGCTTCGGCGCTCTCGGAGGGTTTGCGCTCCAGGCCCTCGAAGGTGAGGATCTGGCTGACCTTGCCCTTGCCGCGGTTTTCCGCGCCGTACATGACGACGACTTCCTGGTTGGGACGCACGCGGCCGCGCTTGATGCGGCCGATGCCGAGCTGGCCCATGTAGGTCGAGTAGTCGAGCGAGCAGACCTGGAGCTGCAGCGGACCGTCCACATCCACTTCGGGCGCGGGCACGTGCTTGAGGATGGCCTCGAACAGCGGACGCATGTCGGTGCGCTCGTCGTCCAGGTTCTCGACCGCGAAGCCGTTGAGCCCGGAGGCGTAGATGACCGGGAAATCGAGCTGTTCGTCGGTGGCGCCGAGCTTGTCGAAGAGGTCGAAGGTATGGTTGATGACCCAGTCCGGACGCGCGCCCGGGCGGTCGATCTTGTTGATGACCACGATCGGTTTGAGGCCGAGCGCGAGCGCCTTGCGGGTCACGAAGCGGGTCTGCGGCATCGGGCCTTCGACCGCGTCGACCAGCAGCAGCACGCTGTCGACCATCGACAGCACGCGCTCGACCTCGCCGCCGAAGTCGGCGTGGCCCGGGGTGTCGACGATGTTGATGTGGGTGTCGCCGTACTGGATGGCGCAGTTCTTCGACAGGATCGTGATGCCGCGTTCCTTCTCGATGTCCCCCGAGTCCATGACGCGTTCGGCGACCTGCTGGTTTTCGCGGAAGGTGCCGGACTGGCGCAGCAGTTGGTCGACGAGGGTGGTCTTGCCGTGGTCGACGTGGGCGATGATGGCGATGTTGCGGATGGCGCGGGACATGGAGGAGGGCGGGAAGTCTTTGAAAGGGCGAGGATTCTAACATGGGCTGCGGCGCCGCAGCATGGAATTCTCGAGCTTTCCGGGGGGCGTGCTAGAATCCCGCGCCCAGTCTCGAGAGGTCTAGGAATGCTTGCGATCATCGGCGGCAGCGGACTCACCCAGTTGTCGAACATGGAGATCGAGCGGCGCGAGGTCGTGCGCACGCCCTACGGCGAGCCATCGGCTGCGCTGGCCTTCGGCCGCGTATGTGGGGAGCGCGCGGTGTTTCTCGCCCGCCACGGCTTTGGCCACACGATCCCGCCGCACCTGGTGAATTACCGTGCGAACATCTGGGCGCTGAAGGAGGCGCGGGTGAGCGGCATCGTCTCGGTGGCCTCGGTCGGCGGCATCCGGGCCGACCTGGCGCCCGGCACCCTGATCGTGCCCAACCAGATCATCGACTACACCTGGGGCCGCAAGAGCACCTTCTTCGAGGGCGGCGACACGCCTGTGCGCCACATCGATTTCACCCACCCCTACGACGAGCCCCTGCGCCAGCGCTTGCTTGCGGCGATCCGGCGCGCGGGCGACAGCGCAGTGGATGGCGGCGTGTATGCCACCTCGCAGGGCCCGCGCCTCGAGACTGCCGCCGAGATCGACCGCTTCGAGCGCGACGGCTGCGACATCGTCGGCATGACCGGCATGCCCGAGGCGGCGCTCGCGCGCGAACTCGAGCTGCCCTACGCAGCCATCGGCGTGGTGGTGAACTTCGCTGCCGGGCGCTCGTCGAGCGAAAACGGCATCCACTTCGACGACATCGAGGTCGTGCTGCAGGAATCCATGGTCCGGGTGCGCAACGTGCTCGAATGCTTGTGTCAGATCTGAGGTCGATTGTGATGAAGCGTATTGAATCCGCCTTCGAGCATGTGCTGTTTACCAGCCGCTGGCTGATGGCGCCGGTCTATTTCGGGCTCGTGCTGGCGATGGTGCTGCTGCTGGTGAAGTTCGCCAAGGAGCTGCTCGGCCTGTTCTCGCAGATCTGGACGGCGACGGGCAGCGACCTGATCATCGGCGTGCTGTCACTGGTGGACGTGGCGCTGATCATGAACCTGCTGATCATCATCATGTTCAGCGGCTACGAGAACTTCGTGTCGAAGATGGAAGATCTCCATACCCATCGCGACCGCCCCGAGTGGATGGGCCACATCGGTTTCTCGGACCTGAAGCTCAAGCTGATCGGCTCGATCGTCGCGATCTCCGGGATCGAGCTGCTCAAGGCCTTCATGAACGCACAGAACCTCACCGATCGCCAGCTCGGCTGGATGGTCGGCATCCACGTGACTTTCCTGTTCTCGGGCCTGCTCTACGCCGGCATGGATCGCCTGGCCGGCAAGGGGCACTGAGAGGCGGTCGCGCAGCTGGCCGGACTGGTCGCCCCGCAGGCCGCCCGGGGCGCGTCAAACCTGCAGGCGGTCGAGCAGCTCGCGCTCGATCTTCAGCACCTGCGCGTCCTGCGCGAGCGCCTGGCCGGTGAGCAGGAAGGTGTCCTCGACGCGTTCGCCGAGCGTGGCGATCTTTGCGGTGTGAAGGCGGATGCCATGGTCTGCCAGCACCGAGGCCACGTCGAACAGCAGCCCGGGACGGTCGGCCGCGGTCAGTGACAGCACGTGGTGCCGACCGGCCTCGTCGGGCCGGATGCTGACCTCCGGGCTGATCGGGAAGTGCTTGACCTGGCGTGACATGCGGCCGCGCGCCGGGCGCTCGGGGGCGCCCGGTTTCTGCAGGCGGGCGCAGAGCTCGTGTTCGATCAGGATGACGATGTCGCGGTAGGCGGCCTGCTGGCCGGGGTCCTGCAGCATGAAGCTGTCGAGCGCGTAGCCATGGCGGGTCGTGTGCACCTTGGCGTCGAGAATGGTGAAGCCCATGCGGCCGAAGAAGCCGGTCAGGCGCACGAACAGATCCTTCTGGTCGCGGGTGAAGACCATGACCTGCACGCCGTCCTCGTCTTCGGCGACGCGTGCCTTGACCACCGGTTCGTCCGTGGTGCTGCGGTAGTAGAGGATGCGGGTGTGCCAGGCGATCTCTTCGGCCGAGTGGCGCATGAAGTACAGCGGATCGAGCTTCGCCCACAGCTCGTCCTCGGTCCCGGGGCGCAGACCGTGGAAGCGCAGCTGACGGCGCGCATCCTCGAGTCGGCCGTCGAGGCCCAGCGCCTCCTGCGGCGTGGCGCCGCGCAGCAGGCGCTGGGTGGCGAAGTACAGATCCTCGAGCAGCTTGCCTTTCCAGCCGTTCCACACTTTCGGGCTGGTGCCGCGGACGTCGGCATGGGTGAGCAGGTAGAGCGCGGTCAGCCGGCGTTCGTCGCCGACGATGCGGGCGAAGCGCTGGATGACCTCGGGGTCCGAGGTGTCTTCCTTCTGGGCCACGCGCGACATCGTGAGGTGGTGCTCGACCAGCCAGACGACGAGCGCGATGTCCTCCTGTGGCAGCCCGTGAGCGGTGCAGAACTCGCGCGCATCAACCATGCCGAGCGTCGAGTGGTCGCCGCCGCGGCCCTTGGCGATGTCGTGGAAGAGGGCGGCGATGTAGAGCAGCCAGTGGCGCTCGAAGGCGACGATGAGCCGCGTCATCAGCGGGTACTCGTGGGCGTGCTCGCCCATCGTGAAGCGACGTACGTTGCGCAGCACCATCAGGATGTGCTGGTCCACCGTGTACACGTGGAACAGGTCGTGCTGCATCTGGCCGACGATGCGACGCCACGCCGGGATGTAGCGCGACAGGATGCCGTACTCGTTCATGCGCCGGAACGCGCGCACGATGCCGCGCTTCTGCTGCAGGATCTGCAGGAAGAGCTCGCGATGCTCGGGTCGGGCGCGGAAGGCGGCATTCACCCGGTTGCGGTTGATCCACAACGCGCGCAGCGTGCGCGCCGTCATGCCCTTGAGTTCGGAGCGCTGCTGCAGCAGCAGGAAGCATTCGAGCAGGGCGGAGGGGTGGCGCTCGAAGACATCCTCCTGGCGGATGTCGAGCAGCTCGCGCACGACCTGGAAGCGCGGATTGACGACGATGGCGGCGCCGCGGTCGGGAAAGATCACGCTGCCATAGTTCTGCAGCAGCACGGTGTTCAACTGCATCACCATCTTCGCGGTGACGTAGTAGCGCTGCATGAGCACTTCGGAGGCACGCCGGTTGGCGGTCGGCTCGATGTCGAGTGCGCGCGCGATCTTTTCCTGGTGGTCGAAGAGCAGGCGGTCCTCGGCCCGGCCGGTGAGGTAGTGCAGGCGAATGCGCAGGTGCTGCAGGAAGCGCTCCACGTTGCGCAACTCGCCGGCCTCGCCGCCGGTGATGAGCCGATGACGGGCGAGATCGCGCCAGTTGCGGCCCAGACCGGCCGCGCGCGCGATCCAGCCGAGCATCTGCAGGTCGCGCAGACCGCCGGGGCTTTCCTTGCAGTTGGGCTCGAGCGCGTAGGGCGTCTCGTTGAAGCGGGCGTAACGCTGTTCCTGCTCGAGCAGCTTGGCCTTGTAGAAGGCACGCACGTCGAGCGTATCGCGGTAGCGCGTCACCAGTTCGGCGAAGAGGCTCGAGTTTCCGGCGAGCAGGCGTGCTTCCAGCAGGCTGGTCTGCACCGTGATGTCGTCGGCGGCGGCGATCATGCAGTCGTCGACGGTGCGCACTGAGTGGCCGATCTCCAGGCCCATGTCCCACAAGGCGCCCACCAGGGTGGCGAGCCGGGTCTGCAGCGCGTCGTCCGGGCGTTCGGGGAGCAGGATCAGCAGATCCACGTCCGACGCCGGGAACAGCTCGCCGCGGCCATAGCCGCCCACGGCGACGACCGCCGCTTGTGCCGGCATGCCGCAGGCCGACCACAGCGCGGCGATCTCCCGATCCACCAGCCCCGCACGCCCCTTGAGCAGGGTTGCGGTGTGCGGACGCGCCTCGTATTCGCTGCGCAGCGACGCCATGCCTTCGCTCATGCGCTTGCGTGCAGCGGCGAGCACGGGCTGCAGGGAGGCGGTGAGCGAGTCGTTCATGCGTGGACCCCGAGTCGAGCTCAGGCGAACTGGGCAGCGACGAGAGCGGGCGGGGCCGGGGCCTTCTCCGATACGGTGAGCACCTCCACGCCGGTCTCGGTGACCACGATCGTATGTTCCCATTGCGCCGACAGGCTGCGATCCTTGGTCACGATGGTCCAGCCGTCCGGCAGTTCGGAGATCGCCGCCTTGCCGGCGTTGATCATCGGCTCGATGGTGAAGATCATGCCCGGCTTGAGTTCGGGACCGGTGCCCGCCTTGCCGTAGTGCAGCACCTGCGGCTCCTCGTGGAACTTGCGCCCGATGCCGTGCCCGCAGAACTCGCGTACCACCGAAAAGCCATGGCCTTCGGCGTGCTTCTGGATCACTGCGCCGATGTCGCCAAGGCGCCCGCCGGGCTTGACCGCAGCGATGCCGAGCCACATGCATTCGTAGGTGATCTGCGTGAGCCGTCGGGCAATGATGCTGCAGGCGGCCTCTCCGCCCACCAGGAACATGCGGCTCGTGTCGCCGTGGAAACCGTCCTTGATCACGGTGATGTCCAGATTGACGATGTCGCCCTTCTTGAGTGGCTTGTCTCCCGGCACACCATGGCACACCTGGTGGTTGATCGAGGTGCAGATCGACTTCGGGTACGGCGTGTAGCCGGGCGGGGCGTAATTGAGCGGCGCCGGAATGGTGTTCTGCACATTGACCATGTAGTCGTGGCAGAGGCGGTCGAGCTCGCCGGTGGTCACCCCCGGCTTGACGAAGGGTTCGATGTAGTCGAGCACCTCGGCGGCCAGCCTGCAGGCCACGCGCATGTGTTCGATCTCTTCCGGGGTCTTGAGGACGATGCTCATCTTGTCTTTTTCTGCTGCGGGGCTGGTAAAGGACGAAGGCTATCGCATGGAGACCCCGGGCGGCAAACGCGGACGCGAACGTGCCTTGAGCGGTGTCATCCGGGCATGCTAATATCGCGGGCTTGTCTGCACTGGCAGGCAAAATCCGCACGTCCTGTTCAAAGGGTCCGTACGGTGCGCGAAGACGAAGCCCTCATCGAGCGGCCGTCGGCGTGTATCGCATGGGATGTTCGCGGCGCCGGACTGGTCCGGTACCGCAGGCTCAGGGCGGAGGTTCAACCCTTTATCCGTATTGGAGCATTACATGTCCGTCACGATGCGTCAGATGCTGGAAGCCGGCGTCCACTTCGGCCACCAGACCCGCTTCTGGAACCCGCGCATGGCCCCGTTCATCTTCGGTCAGCGCAACAAGATCCACATCGTCAACCTCGAGAAGACGATGGTGAAGTACAACGAAGCCATGGAGTTCGTGCGCAAGCTCGCAGCGAACCGCGGCAACATCCTGTTCGTCAGCACCAAGCGCCAGGCGCGCGAGATCATCGCCGAGGAAGCGCAGCGCGCCGGCATGCCCTTCGTCGATGAGCGCTGGCTCGGCGGCATGCTGACCAACTTCAAGACCGTCAAGCAGTCGATCAAGCGCCTGAAGGAAGTCGAGGCGATGATGGAAGACGGTTCGATCGAGCGCCTGTCCAAGCGCGAGGCCCTGACCGTTCGCCGCGAGCTCGAGAAGCTGCAGAAGTCGATCGGCGGCATCAAGGACATGGGCGGTCTGCCCGACGCGCTGTTCGTGATCGACGTCGGCTACCACAAGATCGCCATCACCGAGGCGCAGAAGCTCGGCATCCCCGTCGTGGCCGTGGTCGACACCAACCACTCGCCCGAGGGCGTGGATTACATCATCCCGGGTAACGACGACTCCTCGCGTGCGATCCGCCTGTACGCTCGCGGCGTGGCCGATGCGGTGCTGCAGGGGCGCAGCCAGGTGCTGCAGGAAATCGTCGATGCCGGCGGCGACGAATTCGTCGAGGTCGAGGAAGAAGGCTCGCAGGAACAGGCCTGATCCACGATGCACGGGGCCGCGAGGCCCCGTTTGCAATCCGGCGCGTATTCGCCTGCGGGCCGTTGCGTGCCGCATTGGGCAGATTTTCCGACGCAGCGCAGTCGCCAGTCATGCGCCGCTGCGTCACAGTCTCAGACGTTCAACCCAAGATATTCAGGAGCTAGCATGGCGGAAATCACCGCAAGCATGGTCAAGGAACTGCGCGAGAAGACCGACGCGCCGATGATGGAATGCAAGAAGGCGCTGACCGAAGCGGCCGGCGACATGGGCAAGGCCGAAGAGATCCTGCGCGTCAAGCTCGGCAACAAGGCCTCCAAGGCCGCCACCCGCGTGGCCGCCGAAGGCGTGGTCGGGATCAGCATCTCGGCCGACGGCAAGCTCGGCTCGATCATCGAAGTGAACTGCGAGACCGACTTCGTCGCCAAGAACGACGATTTCCTCGCGCTGGTGCAGGGTTGCGCCGAGCTGGTCGCGGGCAAGAACCCGGCCGACGTCGCCGCCCTGTCGGCGCTGCCGATGGGTGAGGGCACCGTCGAGTCCACCCGCACCGCGCTCGTCGGCAAGATCGGCGAGAACATGTCGATCCGCCGCTTCGCACGCGTCGAGGCCAAGGGCAGCCTGTTCTCCTACATCCATGGCGGCGCCAAGATCGGCGTGCTGCTGGACTTGGTCGGCGGCGACGAGCAGCTCGGCAAGGACATCGCGATGCACATCGCCGCCTCCAAGCCGAAGGCGCTGGACGCCTCGGGCGTGTCGCAGGACCTCATCGACGCCGAGCGCCGCATCGCCATCGAAAAGGCCCGCGCCGACAACAAGCCCGAAGCGATGCTCGAGAAGATCGCCGACGGCACCGTGCAGAAGTTCCTCAAGGAAGTTACCCTGCTGGCTCAGGTTTTCGTCAAGGCCGAGGACGGCAAGCAGACCATCGAGCAGCTGCTCAAGGCCAAGGGCGCTTCGATTGCCGGCTTCACGCTGTACATCGTCGGCGAAGGCATCGAGAAGAAGGTGACCGACTTCGCCGCGGAAGTGGCCGAGCAGGCCGCCGCTGCCGCTGCCGCCAAGCAGTAAGGAGATGGAGATGTCCGCCGCCTACAAGCGCATCCTGCTGAAGCTCTCCGGCGAGGCCCTCATGGGTGACGACGCCTACGGCATCAACGAGGACGTGGTCACCCGCATCGTCTCCGAGGTCGCCGAGATCACCCGTCTCGGCGTGCAGGTCGGCGTGGTGATCGGCGGCGGCAACATCTTCCGCGGCATGAAGGGCGCGGCCTCGGGCATGGACCGCGCCACCGCCGACTACATGGGCATGCTGGCCACGGTGATGAACGCGATGGCGCTCGCCGACGCGATGCGGCGCATGGACGTGCCCGCACGCGTGCAGTCGGCCCTTCGCATCGATCAGGTGGTCGAGCCCTATATCCGCGGGCGGGCGATCCGCCATCTGGAAGAGGGCAGGGTGGTGATCTTCGCCGCCGGCACCGGCAACCCCTTCTTCACCACCGACACCGCTGCCGCGCTGCGCGGTGCGGAGATCGGGGCGCAGATCGTGCTCAAGGCGACCAAGGTCGATGGTGTGTACACCGCCGACCCGAAGAAGGATCCGCAGGCCCAGCGTTATCACCGCATCAGCTTCGACGAGGCCATCGGCCGCAACCTGGCGGTGCTGGACTCCACCGCGTTCGCGCTCTGTCGCGACCAGAAACTGCCGATCAACGTGTTCTCGATCTTCAAGCCCGGTGCGCTCAAGCGCGTGGTCATGGGCGAAGACGAAGGCACGCTGGTCCATTCCTGAACCCTGGAGAATGCGCGCATGATCCCCGAACTCAAGAAGAACACCGAACAGAAGATGCAGAAGTCGGTCGAGGCGCTCAAGACCGACCTCGCCAAGGTACGCACCGGCCGCGCCCATACCGGCCTGCTCGACCACGTCATGGTCGAGTACTACGGCTCGATGGTACCGATCAACCAGGTGGCCAACGTCACCCTGATCGACGCGCGCACGATCGGCGTGCAGACCTGGGAAAAGCCGATGCTGGCCAAGGTCGAGAAGGCCATCCGCGACTCGGATCTCGGCCTCAACCCGTCGAACATGGGCGAGCTGCTGCGCGTGCCGATGCCCGCCCTGACCGAAGAGCGTCGGCGCGACCTTACCAAGGTGGTCCGCCACGAGGGCGAGACCGCCAAGGTGGCGATCCGCAACCTGCGTCGCGACGCCAATCAGCATCTCAAGGATGCGGTCAAGGACAAGACCATCTCCGAGGACGACGAGCGTCGCGCCGAGGACGACATCCAGAAGCTCACCGACAAGTATGTCGCCGAGATCGACAAGCTGCTCGCCCAGAAAGAACAGGAACTGATGCAGATCTGATCCTGCCGGGATCGACGGTTCCCGCATGGGTTCGACAGGAGGCAGATCATGACCGGTGGTCGTTTCAAGAGCTCCACCCGGGACATCCCCGAGGTGTCGGCGGTGCCCCGGCATATCGCCATCATCATGGACGGCAACGGGCGCTGGGCGCGCAAGCGCCTGATGCCGCGCGTGGCCGGCCACTCGCGCGGCGTCGAGGCGCTGCGCGCGGTGATTCGAGGCTGCATCGAGCAGGGCGTCGAATACCTCACGGTGTTCGCGTTCAGCTCCGAGAACTGGCGGCGGCCGCAGGATGAAGTCTCCTTCCTGATGCAGCTCTTCCTCAAGTCGCTGCAGAAGGAAGTCGCCCGGCTTCACGACAATGGGATTCGCTTCCGCGTCATCGGTGACCTGTCGCGCTTCGATTCGCAACTCGTCAAGGTGATCCGCGAGGCCGAGGCCCTGACGGCCGGAAATACCCGCTTCAACCTCACGGTTGCAGCGAACTACGGCGGCCGCTGGGACATCCTGCAGGCGATGTCGCGGCTGATGGCTCGCGACCCGGAGCGCCGCGACGGCTTCTCCGAGGATGAGCTCGCCAGCGAACTGTCGATGCACTTCGCCCCCGAGCCCGACCTTTTCATCCGTACCGGCGGCGAGAAGCGCATCAGCAACTTCCTGCTCTGGCAGCTCGCCTACACCGAGCTCTACTTCACCGATGTGCTGTGGCCGGACTTCGATGCCGCGGCGCTTGCCGGGGCGATTTCATCCTACCAGGGGCGCGAGCGTCGCTTCGGTCGCACCAGCGAACAGCTCAACACTTCTTCTGCCGGGCAGGCCACCGATGCTTAAGGACCGCGTCGTCACCGCCATCCTGCTGCTGGTTGCCCTGCTGGCTGCGGTGTTCCTGCTGCCGCCCGCGGGCTGGATGCTGCTGTGCGCAGCCCTGTGCGGCGCGGCGGCCTGGGAGTGGGGTGGGCTGGCGCGCTTCGAGCGGCCGCTGCGCATGACGAGCGCAGTCGTTTTCGGGGTGACCTGCCTGATGGTCGGGTACATGGCCGGCTTGGGCGATGGCAGTCTTTCGGGCGGCGTCCTGCTCCTGCCCCTTTATCTGGTGAGCGGGCTGTTCTGGGTCTTCCTCGTGCCGCTTTGGCTGGCGCGCAAGTGGTCGCTCTCCAACCCGACGCTGGCGTCGCTGGTCGGCTTTGTGGTGCTGATCCCGACCGCCCTGGCGATGATGCACCTGCGCACCCTGGGTCCGTGGGTGCTGCTCGGCACGATGGCGGTCGTGTGGGTGGCGGACATTGCCGCCTACTTTTCCGGTCGTGCCTTCGGCCGCCACAAGCTCGCGCCCGCCATCAGCCCCGGCAAGACCTGGGAAGGCGCAGCCGGTGCGGCCTGCGCGGTGCTGATCTTCGGTTTCGGCGTGCTCGTCGCCCTCGGCGCAAGCCAGCCGGGTGGCGCGCTCGGAATCGCCGTCGCCTTGCTGGCGTGGACCGCGGTCAGCATCATCGGCGACCTCTTCGAGTCCCTGCTCAAGCGCCAGGCCGGCCTCAAGGACAGTGGCAGCATCCTGCCCGGTCATGGCGGCATTCTCGATCGCATCGACAGCCTGACGTCCACCCTGCCGCTCGTGGCGCTCGCGGCGGTCTGGCTGGCACGCTGACACCTGGCGAGCGGTCATCGCTCCCGAACTGGAATACAACTCATGGCTGACTCCGCACCCCGGCGCCTGACCGTCCTGGGCGCCACCGGCTCGATCGGGCAGAGCACGCTCGACGTCGTCGCCCGCCACCCGGACCGTTTCGAAGTCTTCGCCCTCAGCGCGCAGCGCCAGCACGACAAGCTCTTCGCCCAGTGCCTCCAGTTCGCTCCACGCTACGCGGTGATGGGCGACGCGGCCGCAGCCGACGCGCTTGCGCGCGCGCTGCGCGGTGCGGGAAGCGCGACCGAGGTCCTGTGCGGTGACGCCGCGCTCGAGGCGATCGCGGCCGCCTCCGAGGTGGACATGGTGATGGCGGCAATCGTGGGCGCCGCCGGGCTGCGTCCCACCCTTGCGGCAGCGCGGACCGGCAAGAAGGTGCTGCTCGCGAACAAGGAGGCGCTGGTGTTGTCCGGGCAGCTGTTCATGGACGCCGTCCGCCAGGGCGGGGCCACGCTGCTGCCGATCGACAGCGAGCACAACGCGATCTTCCAGGCCCTGCCAGCCGACTACGCGCGCCGCCCGGATGCGGCGGGCGTGCGCCGCGTACTTCTGACGGCATCGGGCGGCCCGTTTCGGACCGCGCCGCTCGAGTCGCTGGCCGCGGTCACGCCCGAGCAGGCCTGCGCGCATCCGAACTGGGTAATGGGGCGCAAGATCTCGGTGGACTCGGCGACGATGATGAACAAGGGGCTCGAGGTCATCGAGGCCCACTGGCTGTTCGGTGCGCCTGCCGACATGATCGAGGTCGTGGTGCATCCGCAGAGCGTGATCCATTCAATGGTGGACTACGCGGATGGGTCGGTGATCGCTCAGCTCGGCAATCCGGACATGCGCACGCCGATCGCGCACGCCATGGCCTGGCCCGAACGTATCGAGGCGGGTGTGCGCCCGCTCGATCTGTTCGCGATCGCGCGCCTCGATTTCGAACGCCCCGACCTGGCACGCTTTCCCTGCCTGCGGCTGGCCTTCGAGGCGCTGCGTGCAGGCGGTGCGGCTCCCGCCGTGCTCAATGCCGCGAACGAGGAGGCGGTCGCGGCGTTCCTGAATCACCGCATCGGCTTTCTCGACATCCCGGCGGTAATTTCTGCATGCCTGGAACGCAGCGCCAGCCAGGCGGTCGATTCGCTGGACGCGGTGTTCGCCGCCGACGCCTGCGCGCGCGACTGGGCACGCAGCGAGATCAGCCAACGTTCGGTATCACGATGAATCTGCTCGACTACCTCATTCCCTTCGCGCTCGCGCTCGGGCTGCTGATCCTGGTGCACGAGCTTGGCCACTACCTGGTGGCGCGCTGGTGCGGGGTGAAGGTGCTGCGGTTCTCGATCGGTTTCGGCAAGCCGCTGCTGGTCAAGCGCGCCGGTCGCGATGGCACCGAGTGGGCGCTCGCCGCCTTTCCGCTCGGTGGCTACGTGAAGATGCTCGATGAGCGCGAGGGCCCGGTGGCGCCTGCCGAACGCCATCGCAGCTTCAACCGGCAGAACGTCTATCGCCGGTTCGCCATCGTCGCGGCGGGGCCGATCGCCAACTTCCTGCTCGCGATCGTCCTCTACTGGGGCATCTTCGTCGCGGGCACCGACGAGTTGCGGCCGCGTCTGGCCTTGTCCGATACGCCGGCGATCGCACAGGCGGCGGGCGTGCGCGAGGGCGACCTCGTCGTGGCGGTCGACGACGAGCCGGTGCGCAGCTGGCAGGACCTGCGCTGGGTGCTCTTGCAGCACGCGCTCGATAGCCGCGAGCTGGTGCTCAAGGTGCGCACGCTCGAGGATGTCGAGGCTTACCGGAGGCTGGATCTGGCAGGCGTCGCCATCGATGATGGCAACGCCGACCTCGTTGCCCGCATCGGGCTCAAACCCTGGCGGCCGCTGATACCCGCCGTCATCGGCAGGATCTCCGAGGACGGTGCGGCGGCGCGCGCGGGCCTGCAGTCCGGTGACAGGGTGCTCACCATCGACCGTGTCGACATCCAGAGCTGGAGCGATCTCGTGCTCGCGGTGCGCAACGCACCGGGCAGGAGCGTGGCCTTCGAGGTGCAACGCGGGGATGCGGTGCTCAACGTTCAGGTCACGCCGGACGAAGCCACGGAGAACGGCGACCGCATCGGCCGGATCGGCGTCGGGGTGGCAGAGCCTGCTCCCGGCGGCATCTCGATGTTCGGAGAGGTCCGCTACGGGGTGATCGAAGGCTTCGCGAAGGCCGTGCGCCAGACCTGGGAAACGAGCGTGCTCAGCCTGAAGATGATCGGCCGCATGTTCACCGGCGAAGTGTCGTGGAAGAACCTCTCCGGACCGGTCACCATTGCCGATTACGCGGGCCAGACTGCGCAGCTCGGACTGAGCCACTACCTGAAGTTCGTGGCCCTCATCAGCATCAGTCTGGGGGTCCTGAACCTGCTCCCCATCCCGGTTCTGGATGGGGGGCACTTGTTGTACTATACGGTCGAAATCATCAAGGGCGGTCCGATTCCGGAGCGCATCATGGAGATCGGTCAGCAGATCGGTCTCGTCCTCCTTGTGATGCTGATGGCATTCGCCTTCTACAACGACATCAATCGTCTCATTTCCGGCTGAACTCCCGCATGAATCGCAAGCTCCTGCCCGGGCTCCTCATGGCCCTTTTTGCCGCATCGCCGGCTTCAGCATTCGACCCTTTCGTGGTCAAGGACATCCGGGTCGAGGGCATCCAGCGTACCGAGGCGGGCACGGTGTTCAACTACCTGCCGGTGCGGGTGGGCGAAACCTTCAGTGAGCCGCAGGCGGCGGACGCGATCCGCGCGCTGTTCGCCACCGGTTTCTTCAGTGACGTGCGCATCGAGACCGAGGGTGACGTGATCGTCGTCGTCGTCGATGAGCGTCCGGCGATCGCCGACATCGATTTCGTCGGCGTCAAGGAGTTCGACAAGGATGCGCTCAAGGCCGGCCTGCGCGAGGTCGGCCTAGCCGAGTCGCGCATCTTCGACCGCGCGCTGCTCGAGCGCGCCGAGCAGGAGCTCAAGCGCCAGTACCTCTCGCGCGGCAAGTACGCCGCTACCGTGACCACCACGGTCACGCCGCTCGAGCGCAATCGCGTCGGCATCAACTTCACGGTGACTGAGGGCGACGTCGCCAAGATTCGCCAGATCAACATCGTCGGTGCCAAGGCCTTCGAGGCGGACGACCTGATCGAGCAGATGCAGCTCACCACGCCGGGCTGGCTCACCTGGTACACCAAGAACGACCAGTACTCGCGCCAGAAGCTCTCTGCCGACCTGGAGACCCTGCGCTCCTTCTACCTCAACCAGGGTTACCTCGACTTCAACATCGACTCCACTCAGGTGTCGATCACCCCGGACAAGAAGGACATCTACATCACGGTGAACATCACCGAGGGCGAGCAGTACACCGTCACCGGCGTGCGCTTCACCGGCGATCTGGTGATTCCCGAGTCGGACTATGTCGCGCTCACGCGGATCCGGCCCGGCGAGGTCTTCTCGCGCGAGAAGCTCACCGAGACCACCAAGGCCATCACCGACCGCCTCGGCAACGAGGGCTACGCCTTTGCCAACGTCAACGCCGCCCCCGAGGTGGACAAGGCCAAGCGCGAGGTCGCGTTCACCGTCTTCGTCGATCCGGGTCGCCGCGTCTATGTGCGCCGGATCAACGTCGGCGGAAATACCAAGACACGCGACGAGGTGGTACGCCGCGAGATGCGCCAGATGGAAGGCGGCTGGTACGACGCCGCGGCCATCAACCGTTCGCGCACGCGGATCGACCGTCTCGGCTTCTTCGACGAGGTCAACGTCGAGACGCCCGCGGTGCCCGGCACGACTGACCAGGTCGATGTGAACTTCACCGTCAAGGAGCGGCCGACCGGCAACCTCATGCTCGGCGCCGGCTTCTCCAGTGCCGAGAACATCGTGCTGTCGGCCTCGATTGCGCAGCAGAACCTCTTCGGCAGTGGCAACGCGCTTACGCTCGCGCTCAACACCAGCGAGTCCAGCCGCACGCTGGCGTTGTCCTTCACCAACCCGTACTACACCGTTGACGGCGTGAGCCTCGGCTGGGACCTGTACCACCGCACCTACGACGCCGACGAACTCGACACCGTGTCACCCTACAAGACGGTGTCGACCGGTGCCGGCATTCGCCTTGGCTGGCCGATCGCCGAGGACGACCAGATCAACTTCGGCCTCACCGCCGACCAGACCGAGATCACCACCTATACCTTGAGCCCCAAGCTCTACAAGGATTTCTGCCGCGACTTCGGTGGCTGCAACAACCCGGACGGCACGGGCGTGGTCACGGTGCGGAGTCTGCTCGCTACCGTGGGCTGGTCGCGAGACAGCCGTGACAGCTTCACCTATCCGCGCGCCGGCACCTATCAGCGGGTGTATGGGGAGGTCACGGTGCCGGTCGGCGACCTGCGCTACGGCAAGCTGGGGTACCAGTACCAGCACTGGTTCCCGATCGGCCGCGACTACGCACTGATGCTCAATGCGGATGTGGGCTGGGCGGAGGGTTTCGGTGGCAAGGAAGTGCCGTTCTACAAGAACTACTATGTCGGGGGCATCGGCTCGGTACGTGGCTACGACCAGGGCTCGATTGGTCCCAAGTTCCGCGACACGGACGGCGACATCACCTCGACCGGCGGTACGCGCAAGGTGGTCGGCAACGCCGAGTTCTACTTCCCGATGCCGGGCGCCGGCAAGGACCGCTCCTTCCGCATTTCGGCCTTCTTCGATGCCGGTTACGTGTGGGGTGAAGACGAGCAGCCGCTCGGCAGCGACGCCTTCGTCGAGCAGGATGTCCGCTTCAACGACCTGCGCTACAGTACCGGCCTCGCGTTCTCCTGGAGTTCGCCGATCGGCCCGCTGAAGTTCAGCTTCGGCCATCCGCTGAACAAGAAGGACAACGACGAGATCCAGCGATTCCAGTTCCAGCTCGGCAGCGTGTTCTGACGCTGCGGGCTATCGAGTTCCATCCGGAGGCACAAGTGAAAGTCAGTACCCTCTCCCTGCTGGCAGCCGCACTGCTCGGCGTGTCGCAGGCCGCCATCGCCGAGACCAAGATCGGCTTCGTGAATTCCGACCGCGTGATGCGCGAGGCCGCGCCGGCGGTGCGTGCCCAGCAGCGGCTCGAGAAGGAGTTCGAGAAGCGTGATCAGGAGCTCCAGCGTATCGCGCGCGACCTCAAGTCCATGCAGGAAGACCTCGAGCGCAACGGGCCCACGATGGGCGACAGTGACCGTCGCAACAAGGATCGTGCATTCAACGAGCTCAACCGCGACTTCCAGCGCAAGCAGCGCGAGTTCCGCGAGGACCTGAACCAGCGCCGGAACGAGGAGCTCGCCTCGGTGCTCGACAAGGCCAACCGCTCGGTGAAGGAGATCGCCGAGCAGGAAAACTACGACATCATCTTCCAGGAAGCGGTGTACGCGAATCCGCGCATCGACATCACGGACAAGGTCATCAAGGCCCTGTCCGAAGCCAAGTAAATCGGTCGCGCGCATGTTCCGACTGCAAGAGCTGGTCGATCGACTGGGCGGCGAACTGCACGGCGACGGCGAGGTCGCCGTTGCGCGCGTGGCAACGCTCGAGCGGGCAGGGGAGGGCGATCTCGCCTTCCTCGCCAATCGCAAGTACCTCTCCCAGGTTGAGCGTTGTGCGGCCAGCGCCTTGATCGTCGGACCCGATGCGCGCGAGCAGCTGGCCGATCGTACATTGATCGTCACGCCCGACCCCTATCTCTATTTCGCCCGCGTCGCGCAACTGTTCAATCCGCCGCCGCCGGTCCAGGCCAGCGTGCATCGGACGGCAGCGGTCGCGTGCAACGTTCCCGCGAGCGTCGAGATCGGGCCCGGAGCCTCGGTGGAGGCGGACGTCGAGCTCGGCGAGGGCGTGGTCATCGGTGCCAACTGCCATGTCGGGCGCGGTACGCGCATCGGCCGTGGCACCCGGCTCTATCCCAATGTCACCGTTTACCACGATTGCGTGATCGGCGATGACTGCATCCTGCACGCGGGCGTGGTGATCGGCGCGGACGGCTTCGGCTTTGCCCGCGAGCGCGCGGGGGCGTGGGTAAAGATTCCGCAGACCGGGCGCGTGATCATAGGGAACGACGTGGAGATCGGCGCCAACACCACGGTCGATCGCGGCGCGCTCGACGACACCGTGATCGGCGACGGGGTCAAGCTCGACAACCTCATCCAGATCGCGCACAACGTGCGGGTGGGCGAACACACGATCATGGCAGGCTGTGCCGGCGTGGCCGGCAGCGCGCAGATCGGCGCACGCTGCATGATCGGCGGTCAGGCCGGCATCTCCGGCCACCTCAGCATCGCCGACGACGTCGTGGTGTCGGCGTGGACCCTCGTCGCCAAGTCGATCACCAAGCCGGGCGTCTACACCGGCAACCTGCCGTTGCAGACGCATGGTGACTGGGTGAAGAACTTCTCCCACCTGCGCCACCTGGATGCGCTGTCCAAGCGCGTCCGCCAACTCGAACAACACAACAACGACGGTCCCGAGGACCGCGATCCGGGCTGAACGATCATGGACATCAAGGAAATCCTCCAGTACCTGCCGCACCGCTATCCCTTCCTGCTCGTCGACCGCATGCTGGAGATCGAGCCGGGCGTGCGTGCGCGTGGCCTGAAGAACGTGACCATGAACGAGCCCTTCTTTCCCGGCCACTTTCCGCATCATCCGGTGATGCCGGGCGTCCTGATCATCGAGGCGATGGCTCAGGCGGCCGCGCTGCTGTCGTTCAAGAGCAGCGGCGTGAAGCCGGACGAGAACTCGGTGGTGTATTTCGCCGGCATCGACAACGCGCGCTTCAAGCGCCCGGTCGTGCCGGGCGATCAGCTGATCTTCGACGTCGAGATCACCCAGAGCAAGCGCAATATCTACAAGTACAAGGCGCGCGCGAGCGTCGATGGCGAACTCGCCGCCGAAGCCGAACTGATGTGCGCGATCAAGACGCTATGATCCACCCGACTGCCATCGTCCATCCGGGCGCGAAGCTCGCCGGCGGCGTGAGCGTCGGCGCCTACTCGGTGATCGGCGAGCACGTCGAGATCGGGGAGGGCACGCGCATCGGCCCGCACGTCGTGGTCGAGGGCCACACCCGCATCGGCCGCGACAACGAGATTTTCCAGTTCTGCTCGATCGGCGCCAGCCCGCAGGACAAGAAGTACGACGACGAGCCGACCCGGCTCGAGATCGGCGATCGCAACACGATCCGCGAGTTCTGCTCGTTCAACGTCGGTACCAGCCAGGATGCCCACGTAACGCGCGTCGGCAACGACAACTGGATCATGGCCTACGTGCATGTGGCGCACGACTGCCAGGTCGGCGACCACACGATCTTCGCCAATAACGCCACGCTTGCCGGGCATGTCAGCGTCGGCGACTGGGCGATCCTCGGTGGCTTCACCGGGGTGCACCAGTTCTGTCGCGTCGGTGCGCACAGCTTCTGCGGCGTGGGCACCGTGCTGCTGCAGGATCTGCCGCCGTTCGTCACCGTGGCCGGCAATCCCGCCAAACCGCACGGAATCAACAGCGAAGGACTTAAGCGCCGGGGCTATTCCGCCGAGGGCATCGCCGCGATCAAGCGCGCCTACCGCGCGCTCTATCGTTCGGGGCTTTCGCTCGAGGAGGCGCGTCAGCGCGTGGCGGAGATCGCCGCCGACCAGCCCGAGGTTGCGCCCTTTGCCGCATTCATCGCCGAGTCCGGCCGCGGCATCGTGCGCTGAGCGCAAGCTGACGCGATGACCGTCCGTATTGCGATGGTCGCCGGCGAGACCTCCGGCGACCTGCTCGCGAGCCATCTGATCCGTGCGCTGCGCCGGCACCTGCCGGACGCGGAATTCTTCGGCATCGGCGGCCCCAAGATGCAGGCCGAGGGCTTCGACGTGCGCTGGCCGTGCGAACTGCTCGCGGTGCACGGCTACGTCGACGCCATCAAGCGCTATCGGGAGCTGTCCGGCATCCGGCGCGAGCTCCTTGCGCAGATCCGCCGCGAACGTCCCGACGCCTTCATCGGCGTGGATGCGCCGGACTTCAATCTCTGGCTCGAAGGCAAGACCCGCGACGCGGGCATCCCCGCCATCCACTTCGTGAGCCCCGCGATCTGGGCGTGGCGGGGCGGGCGCATCAAACGCATCGCGCGTTCGGTTTCGCACATGCTGTGCCTGTTCCCCTTCGAGCCGCCGCTCTACGAGAATGCCGGCGTGCCGGTGAGCTACGTCGGCCATCCGCTCGCCGATGTGTTTCCGCTGCACCCGAATCGCGACGAGGTCCGTGAGCGCCTCGGCATTCCGCTCGGGCGAAAGGTGATCGCGCTGCTTCCGGGCAGCCGGCAGTCGGAGGTGCGCAACCTCGCGGACACCTACATCGCCACCGCGCGCTGCCTGCTCGAAGGCGATCCTGACTTGCGTTTCCTGGTGCCGCTGGCAACCCGCGAGACCCGGCAGATCTTCGAGGAAGCGCTGCATCGGAACGAGGCCACCGAGCAGCCGATCCGGATGTTGTTCGGCCACGCCGTCGACGCGATGACCGCGGCCGACGTCGTGCTCGTCGCCAGCGGCACGGCCAGCCTGGAAGCGGCCCTGCTCAAGCGGCCGATGGTCATCACCTACCGCATCGGCAAGTGGCAGTACCGGCTGATGAAGCACATGGCCTATCTGCCCTGGGTGGGACTGCCGAACATCCTCTGCAACGAGGGCATCGTGCCCGAGCTGCTGCAGGACGAGGCGACGGCCGAGAATCTGGCCGGAGCCATCCGGGACTGGCTGCAGGCCCCCGAGCGTTGCGCGGCCGTCGAGGCGCGCTTCATGGAGCTGCATCTGAGCCTGCGCCAGGACACGGCCCGGCGCGCGGCGGAGGCCATCCTGCCCTATCTCTGCGCTGCACCCGGCAGTTCGAAGAGGCCATGACCCCGGACCTGTTTGCGCCGATGCTGGCGTCGACTGCGCACGTCTGCGGTGTGGACGAGGCTGGTCGAGGTCCCTTGTGCGGCCCGGTGGTGGCCGCTGCGGTGATCCTGGACCCGGCGCGGCCGATTGCCGGGCTGGCCGACTCCAAGAAGCTCAGCGAAGCCGCACGCGAGCGGCTCGCGCCGCTGATCCGCGAGCGTGCGCTGGCGTGGGCGGTGGCCGAAGCGAGCGTCGATGAGATCGACCGCCTCAACATCCTGCAGGCCACGATGCTGGCGATGCAGCGGGCCGTCATGGCGCTCGCCCTTGCCCCGGGCGAGGTGCTGATCGACGGCAACCGCTGCCCGCAGCTGCCCTATCCGGCGCGTGCGATCATCAAGGGCGACGCCACGCAGCCGGCGATCTCCGCCGCATCCATCCTCGCCAAGACCGCGCGCGACGAAGCCATGCGCGTGCTCGACGCCCAGTGGCCGCAGTACGGACTGGCCGCGCACAAGGGCTATCCCACGGCGGCCCATCTGGCCGCCATCGAGGCGCACGGCGTGCAGGCCTTCCACCGCCGCAGCTTCGCCCCGGTGAGAAAGTGCCTGGCCAGCGCCGCGCCGCCTCGGCCATGAAGCCCATCAGTTCGCGCGACAACCCCCTCATCCGGCGGCTGCATGCGCTGGCGCAGTCGGGGCGCGACCGTCGCAAGCTCGGCGAGACGCTGCTCGATGGCGCCCATCTGGTGCGTGCCGCCTGCGACGCCCGCTGGCCGCTCAAGGCGGTGGTGGTGTCGGATGCAGGCCTTCTCCGCGCCGAGCACCTCGCCCTGCTCGACGCCCTTCCGGTCGACCTCCCTCGCTACCACCTCCCCGATCCGCTTTTTCGGCATGTAAGCCCGGTGGATAGCCCCTCCGGGCTGCTTGGCCTGATCGACCTACCTGCACCCGCGGCATCATGCGCGCTTGTGGACAGCGTCGTCGTCCTCGACGGCGTGCAGGATCCGGGCAACCTCGGCACGATCCTGCGGACCGCGGCCGCGGCCGGTATCCGCAGGGCGCTGCTCGCGGTCGGTTGCGCGCAGGCATGGTCGCCCCGTGCGCTGCGTGCCGGGATGGGGGCGCATTTCGTGCTCGAGATCGAGGAGGGCGTGGACGCGCTCGAGCGACTCGCGGGCTACCCTGGACGCTGCCTCGCCACCGCACTGGGCGAAGGGGCAAGCTGTCTGTACGACCTCGACCTGCGCACGCCGGTGGCCTGGCTGTTCGGCGCCGAGGGACAGGGGCTGTCGGCGGGGATGTTGGCGCGTGCGGACCAGCGCGTGATCATCCCGATGGCCGCCGCCATCGAATCGCTCAACGTCGGGGCCGCGGTGGCGGTGTGCCTGTTCGAACAGGCACGTCAGTTGCGCGAGCGTTAAAACGCTCACGCCCGGGCTGCCGTCCTCCTTGACCCGTATCGGCGCTGCCTTCCATGCTTTGCGCATGCACGTCCGTGCGCCGGACGTGCAGGCAGAGCAGACGGCCGCAGGCCGCGCACGGCAAGGAGACAGCCAGCATGACGACGTATCGCAAGACGCCCCTGGGCCAGCACGAGATCACCGGGCGCGCAGGCGGGCTGGGCCTGCGCGCCCGGCGCCTGCTCATCCTGGTCGATGGCCAGCGCGAGACCCCCGAGCTCGCCGCGCTGGCGGGCGATGCACAGTTCGACGACAGCCTTCGATCGCTCATCGAGGGCGGCTTCATCGAGCCGCTCGCACCGGCTACGCCAGCCACGACTGCCTCTGCGCCGCAGCATGTCCGGACGGCGGACGGGACGGTCCGCGAGGCCAGCCTTGCCCTCGCCCAGGACTTCATGATGAACACCCTGCGCACCTTCCACGGCCCCTACGGCAAGCTCGATCTCGTCAAGCGCATCCACGCCTCGCGCCAGGCCACGGAACTGCGCGCGCTGTTCGACGAGTGGCTGCAGTCGATCAGCGAGTCGCGCATCGGTCGCAAGCGGGCGGACGAGCTTTCCGCGCGCCTGCTCGAAGTGATGCCGGGCTGAGGCGGGCGAGCACCGGACGACGCGATTCGCGTTAACATCGGCCATCCCGGCCTGATCGCCGCTTCCCCCAGAACGACCCATGATCCTCGTCATCTCTCCCGCCAAGGCGCTCGACTACGAGAGCCCTGTTGCCGTCTCCACCCATACCCAGCCCGACTTTCTCGACGATTCGGCTGCACTGATCGAGGTGCTGCGCGAAAAATCCCCGGCCGACATCGCCGAACTGATGTCGCTGTCGGACCCGCTCGCCACGCTCAACGTCGCGCGCTATGCGAGCTGGTCGCGTCCCTTCAGCGCCGGGAACGCACGCCAGGCCGTACTCGCCTTCAACGGCGACGTCTACGAGGGGCTCGATGCGAAGAGCCTGGGCGAGGACGATCTCGCCTGGGCGCAGGACCACCTGCGCATCCTCTCCGGCCTCTACGGCGTGCTGCGCCCGCTCGACCTGATGCAGGCCTACCGCCTGGAGATGGGTACCCGGCTCGCCAACCCCCGCGGCAAGAACCTTTACGAGTTCTGGGGCGAGCGCATCACCGACGCGCTCAATGGCCTGCTCGCGCGCGAGGAGGACGCCGGGCGCGAGCGGGTGCTCCTCAACCTTGCCTCCGACGAATACTTCAAGGCGGTCAAGCCCAGGAAGCTCGAGGGCCGCATCGTCACCCCGGTGTTCGAGGACTGGAAGGGCGGGCGCTACAAGATCATCAGCTTCTACGCCAAGCGCGCGCGCGGGCTGATGAGCCGTTACGTCATCACGAATCGCATCGACGAGGTGAAGGCGCTGCAAGGCTTCGACAGCGAGGGTTATTCCTTCGCCGCCGAGGCCTCGGATGCCGACACCCTGGTCTTCCGCCGTCGCGAGGCGTGAAGGTGGTGAAGATCACTTCCGCGTTCGATTCGGGCGCAATCGAGGTCCTCAGCCTCGACGATCCGGCCAACATCCGCCTGCGCCTGCGCAAGGACAACGCCGCCGACTTCCACCAGTGGTTCCACTTCCGCCTGACCGGTGCGGCGGGCTTGCCGCTGCGCATGGTGTTCGAGAACGCCGCAACTGCGGCCTACGCGGACGGCTGGCATGGGTACCGCTGCGTCGCCTCCTACGATCGCCAGAACTGGTTCCGCATCGAGGGCACGCGCTACCACGACGGGCAGCTCGTCGTCGAGCACGTGCCCGAGCGCGACAGCGTCTTCTACGCCTATTTCGAACCCTATTCGTACGAGCGCCACCTCGACCTCGTCGCGCGTGCCGAGCGCTCCCCACAGGTTCGCCTGCGCAATCTCGGCCTGACGGTGGAAGGGCGCGATCTCGACCTGGTGACGGTCGGGGGCGATGCGCCGGGCCGCATGCCGGTCTGGATCATCGCCCGCCAGCATCCAGGCGAGACCATGGCGGAATGGTTCGTCGAAGGCCTGCTCGAGCGTCTGCTCGATCCCGCCGACCCGGTCGCGCGCAAGCTGCGCGCGCAGGCCGTGCTGCACATCGTGCCGAACATGAACCCGGACGGCGCCGTGCGCGGGAACCTGCGCACCAACGCCGCCGGGCGCAACCTGAACCGCGAGTGGCGCGCGCCCGATCCCGTCGCGAGCCCCGAGGTCTTCCTCGTGCGCGCGGAGATGGAGCGCACCGGCTGCGGACTTTTCCTCGACATCCACGGCGACGAGACGCTGCCCTACGTGTTCTTCTCGACGGCAGAAGAGGTGCCCGGCTTCACGGCCGCAGCAGCGACCGCCCAGGCGCGCTTCATCGAGGCCTTCCTGGCGGCGAGCCCGGACTTCCAGACCACCGAGGGCTACAAACCCGGACGCTTCGGCGAGGAGCTGCTGACGCTGGCCAGCAAGTGGGTCGCCAACCATTTCGGCTGCGTATCGCTGACGCTGGAAATGCCGTTCAAGGACAACGCGCTCCTGCCTGACGAGGCGGTAGGCTGGAACGGTGCACGCAGCAAGCGCCTCGGCGCGGCGATGCTCGACCCGATCCTGCGCCATGTGGCGACGTGCTCCCAGCCCACGCTCGATAGCGCAATCCTGCAGGAAACGAATACATGAATTCCCTCCCCAAGTGCCCCGAATGCAGTTCCGAATACACCTATGAAGACGGCGAGATGTTCGTCTGCCCCGAGTGCGCGCACGAGTGGCCCAGCGTGGCGGCTGCTGCGGCGGAGGACGTGCGCGTCGTTCGCGATGCCGTCGGCAACGTTCTCAAGGACGGCGACAGCGTCACCGTCATCAAGGATCTGAAGGTCAAGGGCGCGTCGGCGGTGGTGAAGGTCGGCACCAAGGTCAGGAACATTCGCCTCGTCGAAGGCGATCACGACATCGACTGCAAGATCGACGGCATCGGCGCGATGGGGCTGAAGTCGGAGTTCGTAAAGAGGGCCTGAGGCGGCCCGCCCCCGTGCCACTGATGCACGCAATTGGCGGCCAGGGCGACCTCGGTCAGCCGCCGCGGCCGAGTTCGGCCAGGATCGCGGTGGCGCAGGCGACGCCCGAGCGCACGGCGGACTCGAGGGTCGCCGGGTAGTCCGAATCCAGATAGTCGCCTGCAAGCCACAGGCCGGGCAGTGGCGTGCGGATGCCGGGGCGGAAGATGCCCGGCGTGCATGCGATCGTGGCCCGCTTCTCGACGATCACCTGCGACCACTCGGGCGCGGGCAGGCGGCGACCGAGCTGGCGCTCGAGCTGGGCATGCACGGCAAGGATGAGGTCGTCACGCGCCAGCGCCTCATGCGGCCCATGCGCGCTGATCACGCACGCCAGCAGGCCCTCGGGGCCGCCCAGCTGGCCGCGGTCGAAGGCCCACTGCGCCGGGTCCTCCGGCGTGCCCGACACCAGGCCGATCATCGGTTCGGGCAGGCGAAGCCCCTTGCCGAGGGCGAGGTACACCGAGACGATCGGCTCGTGCTCGAGCGCGTCGATCTGTGCTGCCAGGCGTTCGCAGGCACCGGTGCTCGCGAGCAGCGGTGCGGCGTGATAGGGCGCCGTCGCCACCACGACCTGCGGCCAGGGCTGGCTGCCGGGGTCGCCCTCGAGACGGAATCCGCCGGCGACGGGCTGGATGGCCTCGATCGCATTGCCGGTGCGCAGCTTGCCGCGGCGGGTGGCGAGGTAGCGCGCGGCCGGCACCGGGAAGAGCTCGGACAGGTCGGTGCGCGGCAACAGCAGCTCGCTCGCCGCCGCGCCCGCGCCCAGGCTGTCGCGCAGCACGTTGGCGAAGACCTGCGCGGACGCCACCGCGGCCGGCGTGTTGAGGGCCGCGACGCACAGCGGCTCCCAGATCAGGGCGTCGAGCGCGGGCGTCTGGCGCGTCTCGGCCAGCAACTGGCTCACCGTCATGCCCGCATCCGGCAGGCGGTAGCCACGGCGGGCGAGCCAGCGCATCAGGCGCAGCATCGCCAGGCGGTCCTTCCAGCTCAGCCCGCTGGCGCGCAGCAGGCCGACGGCCAGATGCAGGGGCGCCGGCAGCGCGGCCGCCTTGAGGTGCAGGCGTCCGGGTACGTGCAGGGTCAGCGGCAGGTGGGCGAGCAGCTTCGGCGACACGCCGGTCAGGCGCAGCAGCCGGGTGAGTTCGCTGTAGGCACCGAGCAGGATGTGCTGGCCGTTGTCGACCCGCCAGTGATGGTCCTTGTGCACGACGCGCGCGCGCCCGCCGAGGGTGTGCGAGCGCTCGAACACGGTCACATGCACGCCGGCGCGCGCGAGCTCCACTCCGCAGGCCAGCCCGGCGTAGCCGGCACCGATGATGGCGACCACCGGAACGCTCATGCGACCTCCGGATGCCGATGCGCAGCCGCGCACGGGCCGGGGCGGGTGCGAGCGCTGCCGCGGCCGGCGCCCGGAGCGGCCGCGTTCATGCGCGGAACCAGGTCGTGCCCGCCAGCCACACCTTGCGCAGCGGGGTCAGCGAGGTGCGACGATCGAGCACCAGGAAGCCGTCGCGCGCGATCTCGCGCAGCAGGGTGCGGTAGATCGCCGCCATCACCAGGCCGGGGCGCTGCGCCTTGCGGTCGATCGCCGGCAGCTGGGCGAAGGCCTGGTCGTAGAACTTCTCCGCGCGCTCGGCCTGGAAGGCCATCAGCTCGCGGAAGGCGTCCGAGTAGCGTGCCTCGAGGAGATCCTTGGCCGGCACATTGAAGCGCTGCAGGTCCTCGATCGGCAGGTAGATGCGGCCGCGGCGGGCATCCTCGCCGACGTCGCGGATGATGTTGGTGAGCTGGAAGGCCAGCCCGAGGTCGTGCGCGTACTTGAGCGTCTGGCGGTCCTGGTAGCCGAAGATCTCGGCGGCGAGCAGGCCGACCACGCTGGCGACGCGGTAGCAATACAGCTGCAGACCCTTGAAGTCCAGGTAGCGCGTCTGCGACAGGTCCATCGCCATGCCGTCGATGATCTCGAGCAGCTGCTCCTGCGGCAGGCGAAAGCCCCTGATGACGTCCTTCAACGCATGGCCGACCGGGTGGGTGGGCGTGCCGCCATAAACCCGACCGACCTCCTGCCGCCACCACTCGAGCTTGGTCTGTGCCAGCGAGAGGTCGTGGCATTCGTCGACGACGTCGTCCACCTCGCGACAGAAGGCATAGAGCGCGGTGATCGCCTGGCGGCGCTCGGCGGGCAGGAACATGAAGCTGTAGTAAAAGCTCGAGCCGCTCTTGGCGGCCTTGTCCTGGCAGTAGTCGTGCGGATTCATGCGGTTGTTCCGAAAGTCAGGGCGCGCCAGGCCAGGCGCAACCAGTCGCTGCGGCCGAGCGCGGGGCGGTGGCGGAAGACATCGTAGCCGACGGCCTCGATGCGCTCGAGGATGCGCAGGCCGCCGAGCACCA
Source organism: Thauera sp. JM12B12 (assembly GCF_039614725.1). NCBI lineage: Bacteria > Pseudomonadati > Pseudomonadota > Betaproteobacteria > Rhodocyclales > Zoogloeaceae > Thauera > Thauera sp. JM12B12. The sequence goes on from NZ_CP154859.1 coordinate 2,046,089, forward strand.
CCAGGCGCAGTTCCCAGCCGACGCGCCCGGGGAGGCTGCGGGCAAGCGGGGCGCCCACGAGCATCATCGCCCGCGCGCGTTGCACTTCGAAGGCGAGCAGCGCCCGCCACCGTTCGTTGATCGGCGTCGTGCCAGACACGAGCGCATCGAGCGTCGGCTCATCCACCCCAAAGCGCGCCATGTCGTCCTGCGGCAGATAGATGCGTTCCTTGCGCCAGTCGACCGCCACGTCCTGCCAGAAGTTGATCAACTGCAGGCTGGTGCAGATCGCATCCGAGCGCCGGAGGTTGTCGGGCGTGGCCGCGCCGTAGAGGTGCAGCATCAGGCGGCCGACCGGGTCGGCCGAGCGGCGGCAATAGTCGCGCAGTTCGTCGAAATCACGGTAGCGCGTCTTGCCGACGTCCTGCATGAAGGCGTCGAGCAGGTCGCGAAAGGGCTGCAGCGGCAGGGCGTGGGCATGGATCGCACGGCCGAGGCGATCGAACATCGGCGCGATCGAGCCGTCATGCACGGGGTGGCCCTGGGCGCAGGCCTCGAGCGCGATCTGATAGTCGTGCAGGCGGGCGAGGCGGGCGATGGCCGGCGCATCGCCCTCGTCGGCGACGTCGTCGGCACTGCGCGCAAAGGCGTAGATGGCCTCGACCGGCTCGCGCAGGCGGGCCGGCAGCAGCAGCGACGCGACAGGAAAGTTTTCGTAGTGCTCGACCGGCATGAGGGGGCGAAGGGCGCAGCGGCTGGGCGAATCCAGCGCAAGGGCGGCGAGTATAACGCGCCAGGCGTGCCCCCTGCCGCCGCATGCGCGCGCGACGCGGCGGCTGCTGGCGGGCGGCGGGCGCAGGCTCATGGGCGGGGGCAATGCAACTTTTCGCGCAGCGCAATGACACAATCGCGTCCTCCCGTCGGGCGCGTGATGCCCCGGCCGCTGCCTCCGGATCCGACCGCATGCTCGAACTCAGACACCTTTCCAAGACCCTGCCCGGAATGCCGCCACGCGTGCTCTTCGACCGCCTGGCGCTGCGCGTGGGGGAGGGCGAGTGCGTGGCCATCGTCGGCGAGTCGGGCGCCGGCAAGTCCACCCTGCTCAACTGCATCGCCGGACTGGAACCGGTCGACGGTGGCGAGATCCGCGTTGGCCGCGCGCGCATCGACACGCTCGACGATGACGCCATGGCCCGCCTGCGCCGCAGCCACTTCGGCTTCGTGTTCCAGGCTTTTCACATCCTGCCCCACCTCGATCTGCTGCAGAACGTGGCGCTGCCGCTGTGGCTGCTCGGCCAGCCGGGGCGGGAGGCGGAGGCCGCCGCGCGCGCGATGCTCGAGCGCGTCGGGCTGGGCGCGCGCGCGGGCGATCCGCCGCAGCAGCTGTCGGGGGGCGAGCTGCAGCGGGTCGCGATTGCGCGCGCGCTGGTGCACCGCCCGCATCTGGTGCTGGCTGACGAGCCCACCGGCAACCTCGACCCCGGGCGGGCGATGGACGTGCTCGACCTCCTGCTCGGCCAGATCCGCGACAGCGGGGCGGCCGGGGTGCTGGTCACCCATTCGCGCATCGCCGCCGCGCGCGCCGACCGCGTGCTCGAGCTGCGCGCCGATGGCCTGCACGACATCACGGGGCGGGCATGAATCCGCCGCTGCGCCGCATCTTTCTCGCCAGCCTGCTGCGGCGCCGGCTGGCGACCGCGCTGTCGCTGGTGGCGATCGCGCTCGGGGTGGCGCTCGGGCTGGCTGTCCAGCTCATCCATGGCGCGGCGCTCGATGAGTTCGGCCGCGGCATGCGGCTGGTCGCGGGCGAAGCCGACCTGCAGCTGGTCGGGCCGCGCGAGGGCTTCGACGAGGCTGTGTTCGCCACGCTTGCCGGACGCCCCGAGGTCGCCGTGGCCAGCCCGGTACTCGAGATCGAGGCGCGCCTGCCCGGTCGGGACGACACCCTGCGCATCCTCGGCGTGGACCTGTTCCGCGTGCTGCGCGTGCAGCCGGGGCTGGTGCCGCTGGCCGAGGGGGGCAATGACGAGGATGGGCGTTTCGCCGCGCTGCAGGCGCGCAACCTGTTCCTCAGCGACGATGCGCGCGCACGGCTCGAGCAGTCGCTGCGCGGCCAGGACGGCGCCATTCAGCCGCCGGCCCTCGCCGCGGGGGAGGTGCGGGTGCAGTCGGGCGTGAGCGGCTTCCGTCTGCGGCTCGCCGGCCGCGTCCCGGGGGCGGCGGGCCCGCTCGGGGTGATGGACATCGGCGGAGCGCAACAGGTGTTCGATCGGCTGGGCGTGCTGACCCGGGTGGACCTGAAGCTGGTCGACGGGCTCAGCCCGCAGGTCGGGATCGATGCGCTGTCGCCCTTGCTGCCGCCGGGCCTGGCCCTGCGCGTACCCGAGGCGGCGGCGAGCGAGGTGGGTACGCTGTCGCGCGCCTATCGGGTGAACCTCACCATGCTGGCAGCGATCGCCCTGCTCACCGGCGGCTTCCTGGTCTTCTCCACCCAGCTGCTGTCGGTGGCGCGGCGGCGGCGCGAATTTGCCCTGCTGCGTGCGCTCGGGCTGGAGCGCCGGGAGCTGATGCAGGGCCTGCTCGCGGAGGGGGCGGCGGTGGGACTGATCGGCGGTGCCATCGGCGTGGCGCTCGGGCATGCGCTGGCCGGCGGTGCGTTTCGCCTCGTGGGCGGCGATCTCGGCGCCGGCTTCTTCCGCGGGCTGGTCCCGGAGCTGAGTTTCGATCCGGTGCTGAGCGTGGGCTACCTGCTGCTGGGCGTGCTCGCCGGTGTTGCGGGCACCTGGTTGCCTGCCCGCGAGGCCGCGCGGGTGGCGCCGGCGCGCGCGCTGCGCGCGGGGGAGGGCGAGCGCGCCGGGCTGCCGCAGGCGCAGGTGCGGGGCGGGACGGCCCTGGCGATGCTGGTGTTGGCGGTGCTGGCCTGCCTGTTGCCGCCCGTTGCAGGCATCCCGGTCGGCGGTTATGCGGCGGTGGTGTTCGTGCTCGCTGCGGCGGTGCTGGCCCTGCCTGCCCTGGCGCGGCAGGTGCTGCCGCTGCTCGGACGCGGTCGCGGGGTGAGCTGGCGGCTTGCCCATGCCCGCTTGTCGGCGACGCCCGGGCAGGCGGTGGTGGCGAGCGCGGGGGTGGTGGCAAGCGTGGCGCTGGCGGTGTCGATGGCGATCATGGTGAGCTCCTTCCGCGTCTCGGTCGACGACTGGCTGGCGCAGGTATTGCCGGCCGACCTGTATGTGCGCGCCTCGACCTCGGCAGGCAGCGGCTATCTCGACGCCGGGGCGCTCGCGCGCATCGCCGCGATCCCGGGCGTAGCCTCGGTGGACACCACCCGTCTGGTGAACCTGCGCCTGTCGGACGACGAGCCGCTGTTCAGCGTGCTGGCGCGCAAGGCGAGCGGCAACTGGGGCTTGCCGCTGGTGAGCGGTTCGATGGCGCCGGCGCCAGGCGGCGACGCGCTGCCGCCGATCTGGGTGTCCGAAGCGGCCGCCGACCGCCATCGCCTGCGTGAAGGCAGTCGCTTCGAACTGCCGCTGGGTGGGCGCCTGCACGCTTTCCGCGTCGCCGGCGTGTGGCGCGACTACGCCCGGCAGCATGGCGCGGCACTGATCGACAGCAATGACTACATCGCCCTCACCGGCGACGCGCGCATCAACGATGCCGCGCTGCGCGTCGAGGCAGGCAGCACACCGGCGGCCATCGCCGAGGCGCTGCGTGCGGCCTTCGGCGCCGAGCACATCACCATCGCGCTGCCGGGCGAGATCCGCGCGCTCAGCCTGGAGATCTTCGATCGCACCTTCCTCATCACCTACCTCATGGAAGCGGTGGCGGTGGTGATCGGGCTGTTCGGGATCGCGACCACCTTCGCCGCACTCGCCACCACCCGCCAGGGCGAGTTCGGCATGCTGCGCCACCTCGGCTTCACCCGTGGCGAGATCGGTCGCCTGATCGCGGTGGAAGGCGCGCTCACCGCTGGTCTCGGCGTGCTCGCCGGTCTGATTGCCGGCGGTGCGATCGCCTGGGTGCTGATCGAGATCATCAACCGCCAGAGCTTCCACTGGAGCATGGACCTCGCCGTACCCTGGCTTGCGGTGGCGGTGTTCGCTTGCAGCCTGGTGGTGCTGGCGGCCGTGGTGGCGCGGCTTGCCGGCCGACAGGCGATGCAGCGCTCGGCGGTGCTGGCGGTGAAGGCTGACTGGTGAGTGCCATGAAACGCGTATTCGACCTCCTTTCCCTGCTCGCCGTCGGCGTGCTGCTGCTCGGCGCCGCGCCCGCCCGCGCGGACACGGCCGCATCCGACTATCCGCCCGTCGTGGAGGGGCGCGCGCTCGCGTTTCCGCGCGACTACGGTGCGCATCCCGACTACCGCACCGAGTGGTGGTACATCACCGGCTGGCTGCGCGACGCCAGGGGTACCGAGCGCGGCTTCCAGCTCACCTTCTTCCGCGTGCGCACCTTGATCGGCGAGGACAACCCGAGCCGCTTCGCGCCGCGCCAGCTCGTGCTCGCCCATGCGGCGGTCGCCGATCCCGCCAGCGGCCGCCTGCGCCACGCCGAGCGTTCCGGGCGCACGTACCCCGGGCTGGTCGAGGCCGGCGAAGGCCGCACCGAGGTGCGCGTCGATGGCTGGTTCCTCAGCGGGGGCGATACGGCCGATGCGCCCTACCGCAGCCACATCGAGGCGGAGGATTTCGGCTTCGCGCTCGATTTCGTTCCTGATCGCCCGCCGGTGCTCAACGGCAAGGCCGGCTTCAGCCAGAAGGCGCCCGATCCGCTCAATGCCAGCTATTACTACAGCCGTCCGCAGCTGCAGGTGAGCGGAAGCCTGCGCGTGGGCGGCGAGACCATGGCGGTCAGCGGCCATGCCTGGCTGGACCACGAGTGGTCGAGCGAGATCCTCCCCGAGGGCGCGCGCGGCTGGGACTGGATCGGCATCAACCTGAACGACGGCAGCGGATTGATGGGCTTCCAGATGCGCGATGCCGAAGGCCGGGCGCTTTGGGGCGCCGGCACCCTGAGCGATGCGCAGGGCAGGGCGACGCCCCTCGGTCCGCAGGACCTGCGCTTCATCCCGCTGCGGCACTGGCGCTCGCCGCGCACCGGTATCGCGTACCCGGTGGAATGGCGGCTCGAGCTCGGCGACGGTCGGCGCTTCCGCATCGAGCCGCTGATGGACGACCAGGAGCTGGACAGTCGCGCCTCGACGGGCGCCATCTACTGGGAGGGCGCGGTGCGCCTGGTGGAGGAGGGCGCTGCGGCCGGGCCCGCGGCGGACGACCCCGCGGCGGCTGCCGGGCGCGAGGCCGGCCGCGGTTACCTCGAGATGACGGGCTACGCCGAGCGCTTGCGCATGTGAGCCTTTCCGGCGCGAGGGTGGCGGCGCGAGTGTGCGCCAATGCCTCGTCGGGCCGCTTTCCGGATGCCATAATCCGGGCTTTCCGCAGCGGACAGGAACGACACCGTGATTCTCGTGACAGGCGGCGCCGGCTTCATCGGCGCGAACTTCGTGCTCGACTGGCTGGCCGCCGGGGATGAGCCGGTGCTCAACCTCGATGCGCTGACCTACGCCGGCAACCTCGAGACGCTCGCCAGCCTGCAGGGCGATCCTCGCCACATCTTCGTGCATGGCGACATCTGCGACCGCGCCCTGGTCGATCGTCTGTTCGCCGAGCACAAGCCGCGCGCGGTGGTGCATTTCGCCGCCGAGAGCCATGTCGACCGCTCCATCCACGGCCCGGGCGCCTTCGTGCGCACCAACGTCGAGGGCACCTTCACGCTGCTCGAAGCTGCACGCGCATACTGGGGGGCGCTGCCGGCGGACGAGCGCGAGGCCTTCCGCTTCCTTCACGTGAGCACGGACGAGGTGTATGGCTCGCTCGGCCCGAACGACCCCGCCTTCACCGAGACCAAGGCCTACGAGCCCAACAGCCCGTATTCGGCGAGCAAGGCGGCGAGCGACCATCTGGTGCGCGCCTGGCACCACACCTACGGCCTGCCGGTGCTCACCACCAACTGCTCGAACAACTACGGGCCGTATCAGTTTCCCGAGAAGCTGATCCCGCTCATGATCGTCAACGCGCTCGCCGGCAAGCCGCTGCCGATCTACGGCGACGGCCTCAACGTGCGCGACTGGCTCTACGTCGGCGATCACTGCAGCGCGATCCGCGAGGTGCTCGCGCGTGGCCGCCTGGGTGAGACCTACAACGTCGGTGGCTGGAACGAGATGGCCAACGTCGACATCGTCGACACCCTGTGCGCACTGCTCGACGCGCTGCGCCCGGACGCCGCCGGCAGCTATCGCCGCCTGATCACCTACGTCAAGGACCGCCCCGGCCACGACCGCCGCTACGCCATCGACGCACGCAAGATCGAGCGCGAGCTCGGCTGGCGGCCGGCGGAGACCTTCCAGACCGGCATCCGCAAGACCGTGCAGTGGTATCTCGACAACCCGGGCTGGATCGCGAACGTGCAGAGCGGCGCCTACCGCGACTGGGTGGCGCGCAACTATGGCGCGCGGGAGGTGCAGGCGTGAAGATCCTGCTGCTCGGCAAGAACGGCCAGGTCGGCTGGGAACTGCAGCGCGCGCTCGCACCGCTCGGTACCCTTGTCGCGCTCGACCGCGAGGGGGCCGATGGCATCCGTGGCGATCTCGAGGACCTCGAGGGGCTGAAGCACTGCGTGCGCACGCTCGCCCCCCATGTGATCGTCAATGCCGCGGCCTATACGGCCGTGGACAAGGCCGAAACCGATGCCGCGCGCGCCCATCGCATCAACGCCGAGGCGGTCGGTGTGCTCGCGGCCGCGGCTGCGGGGTGTGGGGCGCTGCTGGTGCATTACTCGACCGACTACGTGTTCGACGGCAGCGGCGACAGGCCCTGGCGCGAGGATGCACCGACGGCGCCGCTGTCGGTCTATGGCCGCAGCAAGCTCGCCGGAGAGGAGGCGATCGCCGCGAGCGGCTGTGCGCACCTGATCTTTCGCACCTCGTGGGTACATGCGGCGCGCGGCGGCAACTTCGCCCGCACCATGCTTCGCCTCGCCGGCGAGCGCGAACGCCTGACCGTGATCGCCGACCAGATCGGCGCCCCCACGGGGGCCGAACTGATCGCCGACGTCACCGCCCATGCCATCCGCGCGACCCGGGCCGACGCCAGCCTGGGCGGCACCTATCACCTGGTGGCCGATGGCGAGACCAGCTGGCACGGCTACGCGCAGTTCGTGGTGGAGGAGGCTCGCCGCCTGGGCGTGGCGCTCAAGGTGGCCGAGATCACCCCGATCGCAAGCGCCGACTACCCGACCGCCGCCGTGCGCCCGCTCAACTCCCGGCTCGACACCCGCCGCCTGCGCACGCGCTTCGGACTCAACCTGCCCGACTGGCGAGACGGCGTCGCGCGCATGCTGCGCGAGATCCTCGCCTGATACCGGCGCGCGCCTTGTCGGCCATCGCGGCGCGCAGCGGCCGGACGGCAAACAGGCTCGCGAGCGAAACGAAGCACATCCCAAGGAAACCGAATCCATGACGATCAAGAGCGTGATTCTCTCCGGCGGCTCGGGCACCCGATTGTGGCCGGCCTCGCGTGAGAGCTACCCCAAGCAGCTGCTGCCGCTGACCGGCGAGCACTCGCTGTTGCAGGAGACTGCGGCGCGCCTGAAGGGCTTCGCGGCGGTCGAGGTCGACCCGCGGCCGCTGGTCGTGACCAACGAGGAGTATCGCTTCATCATCGCCGAGCAGTTGCGCCAGATGGGCGTGCGCGCGCCGCAGATCGTGCTCGAGCCGGTCGGACGCAACACCGCACCTGCGCTGACTCTGGCTGCGCTGGTGGCGGAGGAGGAGGGCGATCCGATCCTGCTGGTGATGCCGGCCGACCACGTCATCACCGATCTCCCGGCCTTCCAGCAGGCGATCGCGGTGGGCGCGAAGGCGGCGGCGGGCGGCGCCCTGGTGACCTTCGGCATCGTTCCCGACCATCCCGAGACCGGGTACGGCTACATCCGCGCCGGTGAAGCGGTCGATGCAGGCGAAGGCGCCCGCGCGCTGCTCGAGTTCGTCGAAAAACCCGACCGCGCGACCGCCGAGCGCTATGTCGACAGCGGCGCGTATTTCTGGAACAGCGGCATCTTCATGATGCGCGCCTCGGTGTGGCTGACGGCGATCACCCGCTTCAATCCCGATATGGCCAACGCGTGCCGCGCGGCGATCGCCGGGCGCAGCCACGACGCCGACTTCATTCGCCTCGACGCCGCGGCCTTCGAGCGCAGCCCGAGCGACTCGATCGACTACGCGGTCATGGAGCGGCTCGCCAGCGCGCCCGAACTGGGCGCGGGCGTGGTCGTGCCCCTGGCCGCCGGCTGGTCGGACGTGGGCGCGTGGGATGCGCTGTGGGCGGTGTCCGCGAAGGACGGAGACGGCAACGCTGCGCGCGGCGAGGTGCTGTTCGAGTCCAGCCGGAACACCCTCGTTCATGCGGGCAGCCGTCTGGTCGCCGCGGTCGGTTGCGAGGACATGGTGGTGGTCGAGACGCCGGACGCGGTGATGGTGGCGCACAAGAGCCACACGCAGGACGTCAAGAAGGTCGTCGCCCGCCTCAAGGCCGAAGGACGCAGCCTGACGCAGAGCCATCGCAAGGTCTATCGGCCGTGGGGCTGGTACGACTCGATCGACGCCGGCGAGCGCTTCCAGGTCAAGCGCATCGTGGTCAATCCGGGCGCCAAACTGAGCCTGCAGATGCACCATCATCGTGCCGAGCACTGGATCGTCGTGCGCGGCACGGCCGAGGTGACGAGCGGCGACCGGACCTTCCTGCTCGCGGAGAACGAATCGACCTATATTCCGCTCGGACACACGCACCGCCTGGCGAACCCGGGCAAGGTGCCGCTCGAGATCATCGAGGTGCAGTCGGGCAGCTATCTCGGCGAGGACGACATCGTGCGCTTCGAGGACACCTACGGCCGCGCGCCAGCCTGAGTGCGCGGTGCCGCGCCCTGCGGGTTGCGGTACCGCCTGGCCGCGGAGATGAAGCGGCAAGGGAAGCGGAAAGCACTCGGGTAGCGCGCGGTGTGCTGTGTATAATGCGGCCCGCTTCGCAGCAGTGCGGGGATGGCGGAATTGGTAGACGCACTGGATTTAGGTTCCAGCGCCGCAAGGCGTGAGAGTTCGAGTCTCTTTCCCCGCACCATCAGATACAGCAAGGGTTTCAAGGCTGTTGAGAAAATCTAGCAATAGCAGAAACGCATAAATTGTGGGGAGTTTTGGGGGAGTCCCGAAAATTCCCCCGGCTTGTTTGCCCCTTGCGCTGCGTTTCGCTAGTGTCTTGCCCATAGCATCAAAGAGGGCAGGACGATGGCCTACATAGAGAAGCGCACCACCAAGAAAGGCACCTCTTACCGGGTGCAGATCCGCATGAAGGGGCACCCCCCCGAGAATGCGAGCTTCGACCGCCTGACGGATGCGAAGCGGTGGGCAGCCGAGACCGAAGCGGCAATCAGGCAGGGCAAGCACTTCGGCATTGCCCGCCGCCGCACCTTCACCGAGCTGGCGGACAAGTACGAAGCCGCGATCACCGATCACCTGAAGTCTATGCAGGCCCGCACCGGGCACCTTGCCTACTGGCGCGAGGAGTTCGACGCGCATAGCCTGGAAGATGTGACGTCGGCTCTCATTGCGGACGCTTACGCCAAGCTGCACAAGGACGGCGCCCGCTCCGTGGCGACCGCTAACCGCTACCTCGCCACCCTATCGGCGTGCTTCACCTTCGCGGTGAAGGAACTCGGCTGGATCGAGCGCAACCCCTGCGCCCGCGTCCGCAAGGGCAAGGAATCGGCAGGCCGCGTGCGTTACCTCACTGACGACGAGCGCACCCGCCTGATTGCAGCGTGCAAGGAATCCAGCAACCCGCTGTTGTATCCCGCCTTTGTGGTCGCGCTCTCGACCGGCGCACGGCAGGGTGAAGTGATGAACCTGCGCTGGCCTCAAGTCGATTTCACCCGGCGCACGATACTGTTGCGCGATGGCGAGACGAAGAACGGGGCAGGGCGCGTGCTACCGCTGACGGGCGAAGCCTTCGACCTGCTGCGCGACCGCGCCAAGGTGCGCGACCTCAAGGACGATCGTGTCTTCCCGGTTCCCGCTGAGGGCAGAGGATTCGGCAGCCTGCGCACAGCCTGGCTGAAGGCACTCGACCGCGCTGAAGTGCAGGATTTTCGCTGGCATGACCTGAGGCACACCGCCGCAAGCTATCTGACGATGGCCGGCATCGGTTCAATGGAAGTCGCCAAGGTGCTAGGCCACAAGACCCTAGCCATGACCGCGCGCTATTCGCACCTGTCGCCGGAGCGGACGGTCGAGCTTGGCGACGTGCTGGCGCAGCGGTTAGGACTGGCCAGCAAGAAGAACACCGCCGCCTGACGGACTCAGGCAAGCGGGCCGGCATAGTGTAGAGACCGTGCCGACCCTGACCATGAAGCAATCACAGGAGAATCACATCATGGCTACCACGAACACTATCACCGACCGCGAGTTTTTCACCTACCCGTTCGTATATGCGGAGCTTGCAGCCTGCGCGCGGAAGCACGACCCCGAGATGTTCGTCCGCATGGGGCAGATGCTGGACATGTGCCCGTCTCAGACCCTTCGAGGCCTGAGCTACGCCGCGTTCATGCTTTTGGATATTGACGAGAGCGAGCGCAACCCGCAATGGGCTCTTGCGCAGCAGGCAATCGCGGAACTCTCATCCTTTGTCGCCGCATTGCTTGAGCACCAGAACGATGCCGCGTGCCTGGAGATCGCCACGGATGAACGAGCCGCCAGACCTGTCTGATTGACCGCTCGCCACTACGCCCGGATTCGTCCGGGCTTTCTCATTGAGGGCAACATGGCCGGCAGGATCACATTCAAGAACGGCATACACCCGTCGCGCGTGGGCGGATGGGAAGAACCCGTAAAACTCACTGACGCGCAACTGGCGAGCCTGGGCAACTTCGTCGGCAGGGCGGTCACCGCCGACGAAGTGCTCTACCTCGAGGACATGCTCGAGACGGTCAAGGGCATCCGTGACGCTGGCGACGACACCAGGGCGCAGGACGTGATAGAGACGCTGGCGGCAATCGCCCGGGCTGACGACGACGCGGTTCATCAGGCGCTAGATCACTGCGACGAATTCACCCGGGCAGTGATGACCGACGCGCTACGCCAAATGGGCGAGCCTGTGCCGTGGGAGTTCGCCCGGTTCCGGCCTGCCAAGCTGAAAGCCGCCGCCGCCTTCGCCCGCGTGCAAGGCAACGATGGCCGGCCTGTGAAAGGCTATCGCATCATCTTCGCCCGCGCCTTCGTCGAGATATGGCTCGCCATGACCGGCGCACCCGTCAAGCCGTGGGAGGCAGGCGGCAGCGCCTCGCGCGACGTACAGGCGGCACAACTGCTGCTCGACGCGATAGGCGACCCCCTGAGCGCGTCGCCCGTCGCTAAATTGCTTCGGAAGGTTATCGCCTAACCCGCGCCAATCAAGGCATTCCGGGCAACGATCACCGGAAAGTTAATGCATTATTCATAGCCTCAGCATTTCGCCAATCTTCACCGCAACCGGCAATAACCCAAGGCCGGCAAATGGAGATTGCAAAATGCACGTACAGCACGACACCCCCGCCGCAGCAATTCAACCCCGTCGCCGCGTGGCGACCGTCGCACAACTCGCCGCCGCCTATCCGGTTTTCTCTCAGGCCGCGCTGCGTGATCTGATTTTCAAATCTGCCGACCGCTTCAACTCTCGAGGCGATCGTATCCCCGGCAATGGTCTGGCCGAAGCCGGCGCAATTCTTCGCGTCGGTCGCAGGGTGCTTATCGACCTCGACGCATTCGAGGCATGGCTCGATTCCCGCGCATCTTCGCACTGAGGAGGGCGCAGACCATGCACGCAAAAAATTGGGCGCAAGCCCTATACAAAGCCGCGCCCCAAGCGAAAACCACTGATCGCAATTCTACCGCATCGCCCGCTGCGTGGATTATCGCCGCCGCCCTCGTTGCACTGATTGGCGAGGTGGCGCGATGAATGTCATCTTTTCACCTGATCTGCGGTCTGCGTTTGAACATGCCGGCCTGCCTTTCCCGGATTGCGATCCCGAAGCAGGGCGCATCGTTCGATTCTCGACGAACGGCAGGAACGACGATTGCGCCGGCTGGATTCGCGTTTTCGAGGATCAGAACGGCGCGATCTTTGGAGATTGGCGGACCGGCGACAACTTCGTCTGGCAGCGCGGGCGTGAAGGCCAACCCCGCGATGCTGCGGACTTTGCCGAGATCCGCGCAAAGGCCGATGCAGCCCGCAAGGCGGCAGAGGACGAGCGCGAGGAAGGCTATCGACAGGCAGCGCGCAAAGCCCTTGCAACATGGCAAGCCGCCGAGCCTGCAAAACATCATGCTTACCTTTCCGCCAAGGGCATCGCACCGCACATCGCCCGCGAGCGTAACGGCTCGCTGTTGATTCCCGTTTTCGACCAGGACGGCGCGATTCAGTCGATGCAGTCCATTAGCGCGAGCGGTCAAAAGCTATTCCTGCCCGGCGGGAGGATGGCCGGCGGCTGCTGCTGGATTGGCGAGCCGAGCGAATCCGGCCCGCTGCTGGTGGCAGAAGGTTTTGCAACCGCTGCAACGCTTCACGAGGCGACCGGCTGGCCGACCTGCGTGGCCTTCAATGCTGGAAACCTTCGAGCGGTCGCGCTCAGCCTGCGCGAGCAATTCCCCCGCGCAAAGCTGGTGATCTGTGGCGACGACGACAGGCACACCCAAGGCAATCCCGGGCGGACGAAAGCAATCGAGGCCGCGCAAGCTGTAAAGGGCAGCGCGGCTTTCCCGACCTTCACCGGCGACGAGGGAACGGACTTCAACGACCTAATGCAGCAGGCTGGCAGCGAAGCGGTTAAACGGCAGATCATCGCCAGCATCGAGAAGCCGGCAGGCGAATCGAGGGCGGTGCACCTCATCAATGGCGCTGCGATCCGACCCGAGCCGATTGACTGGCTTTGGAATGGATGGCTCGCCGCTGGAAAGTTGCACATCCTGGCAGGCGCACCGGGCACCGGCAAAACGACGCTTGCGCTTGCGCTCGCCGCTGCATTGACGACGTGCGGACGCTGGCCCGATGGGAGCCGCGTAAAGGACGCTGGAGCGGTTCTAGTCTGGTCTGGGGAGGATGACCCGACCGACACCCTAGCGCCGCGCCTGCTGGCCTGTGGTGCGGATATGAGCCTGATTCACTTCGTCGGCAGCGTGCGCGACGGCGAGCAGCATCGCCCGTTCGATCCGGCGTCCGATATGCGCGAACTGGCGGAGGCCGCGCGCCGAGTTGGCAACGTCCGATTGCTGATTACGGACCCGGTAGTTTCGGCGGTTCAAGGTGACTCGCACAACAACGCCGAGACCCGTCGTGCGCTGCAACCCCTCGTTGATCTGGGGCACGAGATCGGGGCGGCAATCCTGGGCATCAGTCACTTCTCCAAGGGCAGCCAAGGACGCGACCCGACCGAGCGCGTAGCCGGCTCGCTGGCCTTCGGTGCGCTTGCCCGCGTGGTGCTCGCCGCCGCGAAGGTGCAGGACGATGCAGAGGGGGCAGGGCGTCGAATCCTTGCGCGCGCCAAGTCGAACATCGGCCCGGACGATGGCGGTTTCTACTACGACCTCGAACAAGTCGAATTGCAGGACTTTGCCGGCGTATGGGCATCGCGCGTCCTGTGGGGCGAGGAAATCGAAGGCAGCGCCCGCGAAATCCTCGCCGCAGCAGACACCGTTACCGAGCGCGACGAGGACGGCAACGAGGACCGCAACGAGGTAGATAAATGGCTTCGTGACCTACTGACCGACGAGGGCGAGATTGCCAAGGCGGACGTAATCAAGGCTGGTCGCGCCTGCGGATTCAAGGAACGGACGATTCAGCACGCCAGAAAGCGAATCGGCGCAGAAACCAAGATTCACGGATTCGGAAAGGAAAAGGTCTCTGTCTGGTCGCTGCCCATTCGTGCCAACAACTCGACCATGCATGCCAGCCATAAAAAACATGGCATGAATGGCACGAATGACGATTCGGAACCATTCGTGCCATTTGTGCCATGCGATTTAAGGCTAGAGGAAGGTGGCACGGATGATTGCACGAATGACGAGGAGGAGGCCGACGAATGGCTATAACCGACCTTCTCGACCAGGCCGCAGAGGCCGGCGTGATCTTCGTTTTGAGCGGCAATCGTGTCGGCCTGCGTGGCGATCCGACTGCGATCAAGGAATGGGCACCTCGCCTGCGAAAGCAGCGCGGCGCAGTCCTGCGTGAGGTGCAGAAGCGGCAGGCCGGAATGCATCGGATATGGATCATCCGCCCACCGATGCGAGCCGCCTTTACCGTCGCCTGCCCTCAAGGTGCGACCGCCGCAGAGGTGCGCGCGGTGTGGATTAACGCGGACGTGGAGCCTCAAGAATGAAACGGAGAACCCCGACCCCCGCCGCGATCCGCGCGGCATTGGCGGCACAAAGTCTGCGCACGTCCGCACGATGGTTGATCCATTGGCGCGACCGCTCGCCGACCGTCGTCAAGTATCAATGGCGCGTCCCGCTGTCGCGCGTTCTGGGCGAGCACGTCGCCTGCGTGGCAGCCGAGCCGCTGGAGGACGGTCTATGAAGTCCGCATCGTGGCACCCGCTCTTGACCGCCTTCGTATTCCGGCACTACGTCCCGCACATCGTCGAGCATTTGGAGAATGAGCAATGAGCCTGATCGTTGAAAGATATTTCTCGGCTACGTCGCAACTGGTGGCCGGCTTCCTCGAAAACCTGAAGCACGACGACCCGGCAGGCTATCGACGCTTGCAAGTCGCAGCGGTCGGCGGCGCAGTGTTCCGGCTCGAAACCGGATTCAGCACGGCGGGAATTCTCGACTGCAAATTGTTCGTGATCGACCCGGCAGGCAATTCGCTAGAGATCGGCTCAATTGAGGTGCAAAACCATGTTCCCAATTAACACAAATGAATTGCGGCTGTATATACTTACAGTGCGACCAACCCAAACGCGGGATGCGCAAGGGTGATCGCGTCGAAACCGCTGCTGCTGCGGCAGCGTTTCGATTGTCTTACTGCCGGCACGCGGGATGCGGAGGGCGAACAAGCAGCACCATTCCATAAGCATCCCAAAAGGTACGCAAAATGACTGAATTTCAGGAAGTGATCGAAGGCATCGGAAAAGCCTTTGATGAGTTCAAGGCCGACCAGGCCGCCCGCCTCGACGACATCGAGAAGCGCATGAATCGCCCGGGTGCACCGGGCAACGCCGACACCAAGCCGCGCATGCTCAAGGCTGTAGATGGCCGCGAGTATCCGATCATCGGCAAGGGTGACCGGCTCGCAGACCGCAAGAGCGAAAACGCTGATTTCTCGATTGGCGAGTTCTGCCGCGAGCAAATCATCGGCAGCCGCAAGGCAATCGGCAGCGGTCCTGCGTTGGTGCCGACCGGCCTCTCCGATGCGTTCATCGACGACATCCGGGCGCAGACCGTGATCGTGGAGGCCGGCGCGCAGACCGTCATCATCGACGGCCCGCGAACCTTCGCTAAGATCACCCAAGACCCGACGGTCCATCAGCACACCGAGAACACCGACGACATCGTCGAATCGGACATGACCGCTGCCCCGGTTACGGTCGATCCGAAACTGTTGGTCGCGCTGGTCCCGCTGTCGGAGGAAGTGGTGCAGGACTCGCCCAACCTCGACGCACTGCTCCGTGTGAGTCTGGCCGGCGCCTTCGCGCAGAAGCTGGAAGCCCTGATCCTGGCCAAACTGGCAGCCGATGCGAACATCCCCGATTCGGCAGCCGGTCAAGACCCTGCGCTGTGGGCGAAGGTGATGGAGGCAATCTCGGCGGCAATGACCGCAGGGCAGCCCCTGCCGCGAGCGATGATCTCGGCAGCCGCCGACTACATGGCCCGCGCTGCACAGTTGGCCTCGACCGCTGGTTCCTGGCTTGGCAAGCCGCCCGCCCTGGCGAACATGCTGGAACTGCCGACCTCGAACCTCGCAGCAGGTACGGGATTCTTTGGCGACTTCTCGCGCGGTCTGCTGATCGCGGCACGCTCCGAGCTGCGCCTCGAGGTGATCCGCTGGAAGGCCGCAACCAAGGCGCAGCATGCCCTCGTTGCACATGCCCGGATGGATGGCTACGTGGTGCAGCCTAAGGCGCTGTTCCGCCAACTCAAGACCGTTTAACCACCGTAGCGCGGACGGGGCGCAAGCCAAAGCCGCGACGGGTATTAGCCGTGAGTGTCCCGTTTCTGAATAACCACGGCGGCAAGGGGCGGACGCATTGCCCGCTGACCTTGCCAACCCTCAGCGCCCGGGCCTTCGAGCCTGGGCGTTTTCACGTCTGGAGTGACCATGTACGCAACCAAGAGCCGCCGCGAAGTCATCAAGGATCTGATCGAGCAACGAGGACTTACGCTAACCCAAGTGGGCAAGGTCTGGCGCATCCGTGGATTCGGCGTGCATATCGACACGCTCGACCTGCAAAACGTCCTGCCTGACCAGTTGCAGCCCTATCAGCAGCGGAAGGGCAGGCAGTGGTGAGCCTGGAGGACTGCGCCGCCGAGCTAAGCCTATGGGGCGCAGTGGTCGCGCAACTGATCGAGGACGCGCTCGACTATCGCCGGCTCGGACCTGACCGGCATGGCTTTCGCGAGGAAGCGCACCACGCACTGAACCGACCTGGGCCGATGCTGCAACGCCTGACCGGGCTGGCCGGCGTTGATCCTGACACGGTGCTGACGTGCTACCAGCGCAGGCTAGGGGATATGCGCCCCGAAATGTCTGGAGCATCGAACCCGGGAACCGCACGGTTAGCCTTTCAACCATAAACGTGGTCTTTTTAGGTCGACTCCCCGGAGGATTCCCCCGATGACGGAGAATTGCAGAGTCTGCGGAAAGCCCCTAGAACGGCCCGCACGCGGTCGCAGGAAGGTCTATTGCAGCATCCCATGCCGACGCGCTCAGGAAGTCGCTATCGACCGATTACGGGGCAGGCTGGCGGACGTGCAAGGCAAGATCGAGCGTTACACCGCGCACCCGTCGGCGTGGGGCAATCACCAGCTACCGATCCTGCTGCCCAAGCGCGAGCGCATCCTCGAGGAGCTTGCGATGCTGACGGGGTAGGCCGGCGAAAAGTCTGGAACCCTGGCCGGCTGTAATCCCCTCGGCATCGCACGCGCAGAAAAATCCCCTCTTTTTGAAAACAATCAAATTGACCTCGACGCACTGAAGGTAGAGCGCGACGAGAACGATCAGCGCAAGGAGCCGACGATCAGCGAGAAGGTCGCGTTGGCGGAGGCGATTGCGGAGCGGCTGAACGACCGAAAGGGAAGCAACCAGTACGTCAAGAAAGAGGGTCCGGAAATATTTCCGGATGCTCACGGCGACACCCGCGACATCGCCGCCGCGAAAGCCGGCCTCGGTTCCGGCAAGACGCTGGAAGCCGCGCAGAAAGTCATCGAGCGCAACATCCCCGAGCTGGTGGATGCGATGGCGCGCGTTCCCCCACGTTCCCCCATGGATCGTGTCCCACTGGGCTTATCGGACTGAAAGTCCCGCGCGAACGTGGGGAAATCTGGGGGAATGAACCGCAAAACAGCACAACAAACGGCAATCTTACACAGTGTTACAAGTGTCCCAAGCCATTGAATATATTGCGCTAGTTTGCTGTGCTCTGTTGCTGAATATTGATGCCATTCGGATTTAGGTTCCAGCGCCGCAAGGCGTGAGAGTTCGAGTCTCTTTCCCCGCACCAACAATTGAATCAATGGCTTGCAGGCTTGCAGGCTTGCTGCGGTGTTCGCGCAGGCCCTGAGGCTCTTCGGCGGCACACTTGGGGAGCAGTGATCTCGAGGCGGTGCCGTTTTTCTCGTCCTCATCTGGAAAGCCAAGAATCTGCGTTATGTAAACTATATTCCGAGATTCCGAATCACCAAGTCTGTTCACGTTCATTTAACTAAAGTTGTTACCAGTATTTTTGTAATTTTGTAACCACCGTCGTGGAGAGCTACAAGGGGCTGACGCGAATGGCTAGTCACTATTTGCCCGTTTCGCATCTGTCTCTTCCTTACTCCTAAGAGAGCTCTCTTCTGATGCACGGCTCTTGACGCGTCTCCTCCTAAGATTTGCAATTTCTTGCCGCAGTTGTCCGATTTCCTCAGCCTGGACGTTAAGCCTGACCGTTGCCTCTTGCCGGAGTTGATCAGCCATCTCGTGCCGCACTCTCACCGCAGCAAGGTCACGCTCCGATATGGAGAGTTGGGCCTCCGCTTTCTCGAGGCTGCTTCGCAGGGTCTCCATTGAGGCTGTTGCCTCTGTCAGCCTCTCACATGCCTTGACGCTCTCTCCCTTGAGTCGAGCGCAGTCCTCACGCAGCGCTATGAACTCCTCTCGCGCCGTGGCAGCGTCCTTGCGTGCGCGCTCTACCTCTTCGTTCTGTTGCCTCCGTTCCTTGCTGGCAGCTTGACGTTCGTTGTCCAGTTGCTGCAACAGCCGATGGGTCTCCAGGCGGTGATGTTCATTAGTTTGCTCGATGGCAAGTCTCGCCGCGTCCAGCGAGGAGAACTGGCGCACGAGCTCGGCATCCTTTTCGTCGATCGTGCGCTGGTGCTCAAGGACCCTATGCGACTCTTTCGCCAGCTTCCTCTGACACTCCGCAAGGTTGGCCTCCAGGTCTCCGATCCTCATTTTCAAGGCCGCGACCTCACTCTCCATGCGTAGGCGGAGCTGATCGGATTCGAGGGCACGCTCGTTCGCCTCCTGAACGGTTGCCTCCATTTCTCTGGATCGCTTGTCCAGATGGGCCTCTCGCTCCCTGAGGCCCTCCTCAGCAAGTCTCTTAGCAACCTGCACCATATCGCCAAGTGCGCGATCGATGATCGTTACGAAGGCCTCGGGGATCCCGTCCACCGCCCGCACGGGCACCTGCAGCGTGTTTGCCATGGCACTCCAGAACTCTTGAATGTGGTTCTGGACGACGGCGTTGCTGCCTTTCTGGCCAACATACCGGTCAGTGGAAAGCAGCTCCTGGACGGCTGGACGGGTTGGTCGTTCCCCTTTGGCGAGGATCTCGTAGCAGGCCTGACGGACATGCTCGTATGTAACAACGGAGCTACGGCTCATTTTTTGGCTCGGATCTTTGACCAATGTCAGGATGGTAGCTGCCTTGGCGGTGGAATCAACTAAAACAGACGGACCAGTCCGGAAACCGGTCAGTTCTGCCCGTATTATCATTAACTTTAGACATTATTCCTATAATGTGTAGTAACGTGCGGAATCCGCCGTTCTGGATGTGACCCTCGTGAATTTGATGCCCCGAAACGCGTTCGGCCCGTTGGAACTGGTCAACTTGCCAAGCGACCTCAACGGAAGTGTCGGTAATAACCGCGCCGTTGGCGGTCGGCCGCAGATTTCAGCGCAGAACGACGTCGATGCCGTCAGAGCGTGGCTCGCCCGCTTTGTCGACACCCGAACGACGTTCGACAGCTACCGCAAGGAGGCTGAGCGCCTCCTCCTCTGGACGGTCACGGAGTTGGGTAAGCCCCTTTCCAGCCTCAGTCACGAGGATCTGTTGTTGTACAGGCGGTTTCTCTCAGACCCACAGCCCGTTGCACGCTGGGTCATGGCCAAAGGCCGCAAATGGCCGCGAAATGATCCTGGCTGGAGACCGTTCTCTGGGCCGCTGTCTGCCAGCAGTCAGCGACAAGCGATTGTCATCCTGAACACGATGTTCGCCTGGCTTGTGAATGCTGGGTACCTTGCTGGCAATCCGCTATCCCTCTCTCGACAGCGCCAGCGGCGGTCGAAGCCCCGAATCACCCGATTCCTCGATGAGCCTACCTGGGTGGAAGTCAAGGCATCGATCGAATCGATGCCAAACGAGACGGATCGCGAGCGCGAGCATTACTTCCGCGTGCGCTGGCTCTTCAGTTTGCTGTACCTGTGCGGCCTTCGGATCACGGAGGTCACGACCAATACCA
Organism: Thauera sp. JM12B12; assembly: GCF_039614725.1. Taxonomy (NCBI): domain Bacteria; kingdom Pseudomonadati; phylum Pseudomonadota; class Betaproteobacteria; order Rhodocyclales; family Zoogloeaceae; genus Thauera; species Thauera sp. JM12B12. The sequence goes on from NZ_CP154859.1 coordinate 2,066,085, forward strand.
TGGGGTGCTTCTTTTCCCGGCGTGACCGAAACGGGGACGACCTTTGGTGGCTTGAAGTAACGGGCAAAGGTGAGAAGACGAGGATCGTCCCTGCCACGAACGAACTGATGATGGAGTTGGTGCGCTACCGCCGGGAGTACGCGTTGGCGCCCTATCCAGTTCCAGGCGAGCCGACCCCCCTCCTCCTCCCAATCGGCGGACAGCGTCGGACTCTGACGCGCGGGGCCGTGCATCTAGTCGTGAAAGAAGTCTTTGAGCGTGCAGCGAAGCGAGTTGAGGAGCGTGGCGATGAGTTTGTGTCGCGGGCAAATGCACTGCGTGCGGCTTCGGCGCACTGGCTACGTCACACGGCCGGTTCGAACATGGCAGGCGCCGAGGTCGACTTGCGGTTCGTCCGCGATAACTTAGGCCACGAGTCAATCACAACCACGAGCCTATACCTCCATGGCGACGATGATGAACGCCACAAGGCTACAGAGCGCGGTCACCGCATCGCCTGGTCCTGATGCTGGCGTGCGGGCCCTCGATTGACCTCTAACTCAGGCCCGATGCAACACGGCCGCCGTTGCGATCCTCGTACTCAAGAAGCTTAGAGGGCGGGAGCTCCAGCGCGTTTGCCAAGCGAATGATGTTCAGAAGCGCGATGTTCCGCTGCCCACGCTCAACGCCGCCTAAGTAACTCCGCGCGAGACCGCTCTCAAGCGCGAGGTATTCCTGGGACCATCCGCGGCTTCGGCGAAGCTCGGCAAGGTGCTTACCGAAGAGGACCCTGGGGTCGGAGGAAGAAGTCACAGCAGTCGGAAATGGATTTTCGACTGATGCTAGGAGTGTGGCCTCTATGAGGCGACGCTCTATGAGTGACAATGGGCGCGCCGACACGTACCATTCCCACTCGATTCTGACGACTTAGACGACGAGACTTCGTGCAGACAAGGGATAAAGCAAGCGTCATTCGGACGTTGCGTGGGCATCTGCATCGGCGGGAGCATGCCGCCTTTGTCACTTTATTTCTCGACGGTGAGGTTCGGGTTTTCCGGAGGAACGACGACTACTTGAAGGCCCTCGCCGGCGAGGCCTTATGTCTCCTCCTGGAAGCACCGCAAGCAGCAGAGGACCTACTGACTGAGTATGAGCAGCTCCTTCTCGCTGGTGAGATATCAGCTCCTTACTCAACCGTCCTCGGCCTCGCCGAGCGCTTGGATTCAAGCGCGTTGCACGCTATCGCGAGGACACTTCGCGACGAGCATCGACGTTGGTCCGAACGACGCCAAAATACCAATCGAAAGCAGTTGGAAGCAGCCAAGGCTCTTTCCGAGCCCGTCATTGAGGTGCGGCGCGTTGTCAGCAGCACACTTATGCGCTTCGGCGATCCAAACGCGTCCGACGCAATGGGAATCCGGCGTTCGGTTTTCAGGAGTAGCCAGGAGAGAGCGTTTCTCAAGGCCTTGTCGCTGAGATTTCCCGCGCTACTTGCGCTGCCGAATTATCCACTTGACCAGATGATCGAGTTCAGTCGCCTGCGTGAGCTCGTCGGTAAGTCGACGTGGGCCTACGCAAAAAACTCCCGGGTCGATGCGGTGCTGATCGTGCCGGATGAAGGGGATCCCGTTGCCGCGTTCGAGCTCGATAGCTCATATCATGATCGGCCCGAAATCAAGACCCGCGATGAGATGAAGAACGCGATTTTCGGTCTCGTTGGACTTCCCTTTTATCGTCTGCGCGCCGAATCTCCGGAGACGATGACGACAGACGACTGGTATGCATTCCTGACGGAAGAAGTCGCTCCAAACATTGACGTCGGTAAGCGGTTACGAACGCGATCCACTGGAACGAAGTTCATTCCCGCCTGATGCGTCGCTGCTGGCCTCCACAAGCACCGCTGGACCATGATGGGCTGAGCCCTCGTCCCCGTTCCACTCCTCGAGAAAGCGCTCGACGAAGGAGGCCATGAACTGGTGTCGCTCCTGCGCGAGCAGGCGTCCGGTCGCGGTGTTCATGCGGTCCTTCAGCAAGAAGAGCTTCTCGTAGAAGTGATTGACGCTCGTACCCTTGGCGGCCTTGTAGGCATCAGCGGTCGCGTGCAGGACAGGCGGCACTTCGGGGTCGTACATCAGGCGTCCCGCATGGCCGCCGTATGCGAAACAGCGGGCGATACCGATCGCTCCGATCGCATCGAGCCGGTCGGCATCCTGGACGCACTGCCCCTCGAGCGTCCGCATGGGCTGCCGGACCCCTGCGCCTTTGAACGAGATCGTCGCCACGATCTCGACAACCGGCTCAACGAGGTCGTTCCCGGCGCCTTCCTCGCGCAACAGCCGCTCTGCCTCGCGTGGCCCGATGGCGTCGTCACCGCCGTGGAACTTCCAGTCGGCAATGTCATGGACGAGCGCGGCCAACTCGACCACGTCGAGCCTCGCCCCCTCGGCCACGGCGATCTTCCGGGCCAACCGCCAGACACGGTGGATGTGGTGCCAGTCATGGCCCGAGGCCTCCTCGGCGAACCGGGACCGGATGCGGGCGGCGACACGCTGCACCAGGTTGTCGGCGTCCGCCAGCATCACGTTGCCCGCCGCGACGGCAGTGTTGGGATCAGAGCTTGTAGGCAACCTTGCCCTCCGTGATCGTCACCTGACCGCGCTGCTGAAGTTCGGCAAGCAGCTTCTTCAGGTTGGCGTCGGAAATCGGCTGGTTCGTACGCTGCTTGATCAGGGCCTGGATCGTCGTCATCAGGGTCGCCTCCTTGCGCGGTCGCGAGTTGCCGCGCCTGCGAAGGTCCGCGAGGACGAGCGCAAGCCGCTCCAGATGTGTGTCCCGGGTCGGCGCGGCCGCTGCAGGCGCACTGGCGGCGACAGCGGGCGGCTTCACGACCGGTGGGGTCGGGTTGTCGCCTTCAGGCAGGGGCAGCGCACCTGGCGGGGTAGCGGACTCTCGCGGCCGGGGGCAGCGGAAGTCGCCGCGCTGATTCAGCACAATCTGCAGCTTTTCCTTGATCGACTTCGATCCGAGCAGGCTGTTGAGGGTACGGCAGCAGGCGACACAGTTGTCCTCGCTGTTCGTGCCCCCGTTGGCGCTGGCCACCAGATGCTCGATTGAGGCCTCACCACGAGGCAAGGGCTGCCGGCAGAAGAAACACTGGCCGCCCTGCATGAAGAGAAGCCGATCGAGGTGTGGAGTGCTCATGCGCGGATTCTATGAGCGGCTTGCATCCCGCATCAATTCAAGAAAGACATGCGATGTGAGAGATTGCCTGACGCGCCGTCGCCCCCTACCCCTTCACGCACACCACCTGCTTCAAGGTATGCAGGATCTGGGTCAGGTCGCGCTGGTTGGCCATCACTTCGTCGATGTCCTTGTACGCGCCGGGGATCTCATCGACCACGCCCTTGTCCTTGCGGCAGATCACCCCTTCGGTCTGGCGTGCGAGATCGGCCTCGGTGAAGCGTTTGGTCGCCGCCGTGCGGCTCATGCGCCGGCCGGCGCCGTGCGCGCTGGAACAGAAGCTCTCCGGGTTGCCCTTGCCGCGCACGATGTAGCTGCGCGCGCCCATGCTGCCGGGGACGATGCCGAGTTCCCCCTTCCCCGCCCGGATCGCGCCCTTGCGCGTCACCCAGACGTCGGCGCCGTAGTGGTGCTCGCGAGCGACGTAGTTGTGATGGCAGTTCACGGCTTCGGTCGTGACCGCAAACGGCGGCAGGTGGCGCCCCAGCCCCGCGAGCACGAGCTCAAGCATCGCCTGGCGGTTGGCCATCGCGTACTTCTGCGCCCAATGCACCGCCTCGACGTAATCGGCAAAGTGCTCGCTGCCCTCGGCAAAGTAGGCCAGATCGCGATCAGGCAAGTGGATCATGTGGCGCGCCATGTCCTTTCTCGCCAGCTCGATGAAGTACGTCGCGATGGCATTGCCGATACCCCGACTTCCCGAGTGCAGCATCACCCAGACCTGCTCATGCTCGTCCAGGCAGACCTCGATGAAGTGGTTGCCGCCCCCGAGCGTGCCCATCTGGTTCGCCCACTTGGAGAACTTGCCGAAGGCCTTGAGCAATTGCGGGTGACGCTCGGTCAGGGCCTTGAGGCCCGGCTCGAACGGGCGCACCGCGTCGACCAGTACCCGGCCGTCCGCATGCTGGTCGCGGCCGACCGGCACATCGCGGCTGATCTGATCGAACACCTTCTTCAGGCGCTTCTCGTCGATGTCGTTGGCGGTGAGCGACAGGCGCGCCGCGACCATGCCGCAGCCGATGTCGACACCCACCGCCGCCGGAATGATGGCCTGATGGGTGGCGATCACCGAGCCGATGGTCGCGCCGATGCCCAGATGCACATCGGGCATGGCAGCCACGTGATGGTGGATGAAGGCCAGGCTGGCGATGTTGGCGAGCTGCGCTTTCGAGCCCTCGTCGATGTCGTCGGTCCAGATCCTGACCGGTACGGCGCTGCCGTCGAGGACGGTCTTCACGGGCATGACTGCTCCCTTACGTTTCCCTGCCTCTATCCAACGCCGACACCCGACTGTTCGAGCGCCGACGCCCCGTCCTGGAGCGCAAAGACGCAGTCGGGCCAGCGCTCTGCCCGCAGCGTACTTACAAACACCTGCAGGCGAGCAAGGATCGACGCAGCCGCAGGGTCATCCTGCCTGACCTTCAGCGCCGCGCCCGGTGCCACGCGTTGTGCCAAGGCCTTGAGCCGACCCAGCGCGCCGGTGTCCGACAGCAGCGCTTCGTGCACATCGCGCTGCGCCATCGCCTGAACGAAGCAGGCGACCACCAGGGCCTCGCCCTCCCCTTCAGCCAGCACGAACTCGAGCCAGTCGAGCACCGCCGCCCCGACACCGATTCGGCGCAGCTCGGCATAAGTTTGCGGCCATTCGGCCTGCGGGTGGCTGCGCAGCCACTGTGTCAGACCCAGGGGAGTGAGACCTGTGTAATGCGGTTCGGCACGCCAGTAACGCGGATCGTCCCGGGGTGGCTGCCCGGCGTCCTGGTTCGCGCTTCGGCGCAGGAACGCCGGGATGTCATAGGTCCCAGCCTTGTTGGGCGTATCGCCGTGATCCGCACGTCGACCCGAGCGCAGCACCACGGGCGCATCGAAGGGATCGTCGAAGTCGAGATACGCACCGCTTGCCGCAGCCGGCGAGCCGTAATGCTCCGGCGCCTCATTCACGCTGAGCGGCGCCATGCAGGGGTCGATGCAGAAGTCGAGACTGCCGAGGCCGCCAAAGCCGGCAGGCAGCATCGAGGGCACCTTCACGAGATCGGGCATGTCCGCCGGTTTGTCGGCTTCGGCACGCGTCTCGACGAGCAGGAAATGCGTCAGCGGGCTGACCAGCTGATAGGCGACGGCCAGTTCCAGCGCCTGACGCGAGTGGGCGCCCTCGGCGGCGAGTAGGGTTTCGATCTGCGCGGCCACGGCCATACGGCTGAGCGCCGAATCATGCTCGGCAGCAGTCAGGCTGGCCTCGCCCAGCGACTCGGGCGCCTCGGCATGCGCGCGCGTGCCGACCAAACGCACCGTCCCATCCGGCACCTGCGCAAAGCGTGCCCATACGGTCACCGCGTCGCCGTCGAACACCGAGCCCGGTAGCGCGCTCATCCAAACGGGCTTCGCACCTGCGGGCCACACCAAGTCCAGGGACGCCATGCGCTGCGAGCGCAGGCGCGCAAACATGCGCAGGACGGCCGGTTCCACGGCCTCTCCCGGTGCGACGAAGTCACAGGCCCCGCCGGTCTCGTCGGCCAGGCGGCGCAGCACACCCTCGGCAGGGGCGCTGCCAATACCGACGACGAAGACCCGGTGACCCAGCGCGCGCGCTTTCGCTACCGTGCGCTCGATCGCGTGGATCTGTCCGTCCGTGATCAGCAGCAAATCGAACGGCGCGGCACCTTCCACAGCGCCGGGGCTTGCGTCGGTATCGCCGGCCAGGGCCAGCGTGGAATCCAGCGCCTTCTCCATCTCGGTCCCACCCAGATCCGCCTGCAACCCGGCCGCCCAGCGCTGCCCGGCCAGCCGGGTCGCGGGACTCGTGCGCCAAAGCGCGCGGGAGCGATGCTCGACAGTGCTGCCGAAACGTGACAGCGAGAACCGCTCACCCTCGCGCAGGCCGGCGACGATGGCCTGCAGCGCACGACGCGCGGCGGCGATGCTGTCGCCCTGCATCGAGCCCGAGCAGTCCACGAGGATCTTCACCGCGAGCGGATGAACCGACGCCGGCACGCGCGGGCAGAAGCTCGCCAGCACGCTGACCGCGCCCGCGTGCTGCGTGTCCTGCGCGCACAGGGCGAGCGAATCCTGCGCGACCTCATCGAGCACGAGGATGAAGTCGCGATCGAGGCGGCCACCGCGCGCAAGCGATACGAGCATCGTCGTCGTCTCCCCCTCGCCTTCGAGCCGCATCGACAGCGGATGACTCGGCGAGCCGATCCGGGCGCGTGCGAGGGCGCCCTCGACGCGCAGGCTGAGCTCGAACGGATGCACGACCATCAGATCATGCTCGACCACCTGGTGCGGCTTCAATCCGGCATCGGCCACCGGATCGCCATAACGCGGGGCGATGACCGTGGGCACCACCAGGCGCAGGCCATGCTGCTCGAACTGGAGCACCTGGGCGTAGCGTAGCCGCACCACACAGGTCTCCCCGGGTGCGAGGTTGCCCAGGTTCAGCGTGTAGCTGTCATCGAAATTCTGCTCGAGCAGGATGGCGGTGTTGCCTTCGGCAATTGCGTCCTCGTAGCCCTGCTCCGCCTGCTTTCGCTCCACGACCGCACCGGACAGGCGGCGATCGCCAATCAGGACCTCGACCCCGAGCAGCACGGCCGCCCAGGGCAGCGGGAAGCAGTAGACGAGCTCGACATGGCGCTCGAAGGGGTTGGCAAAGCGCTGTTCGAGATCCGCTTCGAAGAGCGTGCCGCACAAGGTGCCGGTGAACCGCACGCCCTGCAGCGTCAGTGCCTCACCCGCCCTCGTCTCGAGTCGTGCCGATTGTTGCTGCATCATCGTTCTCCCGCCTGTCGGTCGTTCTTGTCCGTGTTGTTCGAAGCAGCGCTCTGCGACGCCGCCCCGCCTTGCCCCTGCACCGCCTCGAAGGCGGCCATCACGCCCTGGATGAACTGGCGCACCGCCTCCGGACTCAGGCCCGCGCGCTGCGGATCGATCACCACCTCGACCCCCTCGGCCACCGCCAGATGGCTGCACACCGACACGCTGCCGATGGCGCGTTCGCGAGGCGGCACCGGCGGCGGCGCACCGTGGAGCAACTCGCGGATGCGCTCGAGCGAGACGCCGGCAGCGGTCCATTTGCGGATCTGCAGCAGCTGCTCGAGATGCCGAGCGCCGTAGCGGGCCGCCCGGGTCTCGCCCTCGGGGCGGTCGACCAGGCCGATCTGCACGTAGTAGCGCACCGTGCGGGGCGGCAGGTCCGCGAGCACGGCCAAATCGGCCAGCGGATAGCTTGGGGAGGCGTCGGTGTTCATGGCGCCTATTAAGCCACTTTTATTTGCACAGTACAACTGTGCTTTAAAACCGGCAGAGGGCTGATAGCATCCGGCAGTCTCCTGACCCGACCTGCCCGTTACACCATGTCCCCACATCCCCGCCCGACACCGCCCGCAGACAGCCGGGGCACGCGCGCCGCGCTGATCTTCGCGCTCACTGCCGAGCGCCTGTCGATCCACTACGAGCATGGCCAGTGGCTCACCGAGGCCCAGGGCGCGAGCTTCATTGCCGACTGGCTCCGGCGCAGCGAGCGCACGCTGCCGCTGGCCGAGCGCCGCCAGCTCTCCGCGCTCAGCGACGGGCTGGCGCGCCAGATCGCGGACTCGCTGTCACGGGAAGCGGGTCTCTACACTACGCACGAGATGATGGAAGCGCTCGATCCGAACTACGACTCGGAGTTGGCGCGCTCGATGATGGACGAATGCGCGCGCCTGCTGAACGCCGAGTGATGCGGGACGCTGACTGAGCCTCGAGGGCACCGATCCGTCAGTCGCTGACCTTTCCGCGTGCAGCCTTGATCGACCCCCGCCGCGCCTTCCCCTCCAGCCTGCGGGTGACCGACGCGCGCGTTGGCCGGGTCGCACGACGCGCCTTCGGGGGCGCCGCGACACGCTCGATCAGCTCTTCCAGCCGGCGCAGCGCCTCGGCGCGGTTCTTCTCCAGGCTGCGAAACTTCTGCGCCTTGATGATCACCACGCCCTCCTTGCTGATCCGATGGTCGTGCAGGGCGAGCAGTCGCGCGCGGATGTCCTCGGGCAGGCTCGACGCCGCGATGTCGAAGCGCAGGTGCACGGCGTTCGACACCTTGTTGACGTTCTGGCCGCCCGCGCCTTGCGCGCGGATCGCGGTGATCTCGATCTCGTCGGGCGAGAGGGTGAAGCGGGTCGTCATCGCTCAGTCCGTATCCGCGCGACCCGGTGCACGCGCATCAGCATCCCCGGGCAGCGGCCAGGCATCTTGGCAGCTGCGCCTTCGACGCGCGCTGGATCTGGCGCAGCAGATCGACCGACACGCTGGGCACCTGGTGCCGCAGCCGCAGCTCATCCTCGAGCCGCAGCAGCAGGCTCGCGGCCATCTCGGCATCGGCCAGCGCACGGTGGTAGCGCCCGGCGACCGGCAGGTTGGCGTACTCGACCAGGACGCCCAGCTTGTGGCTCGGAGCGAGCGGCAGAAGGCGTCGGGACAGCAGCAGCGAGCACACGAAGTCCTGCTTCCTGCTGCGCTGGATCCGCGCGAGCTCCGCGTCCCAGAACTTGGCGTCGAACGAGGCATTGTGGGCGATGATCGGCATGTCGCCGACGAAATCGGACACCTCGTGCGTAAACCACCCCAATACCACCGCGCATTCCGACCCAAACCCTACCAGCTATTCCAGTTGAAACCCGCCACAGCTTCCACCTGAAACCCTGCCAATCGTTCCAGTCCAAAGTCGGCCACCGCTTCCAAAGCAAACCCGCCACGGGGGCGGGTCGATCCTGGAGGACGCGAGGTCAGGCGTTGGCCAACCTCTTGGTGCGTTGCTTCCGCATGGACTCACCTCTCAGTTCGAGCCGATGTGAGCCGCTGACCAACCGGTCTAGAATCGCGTCGGCGACGGTCGGATTGCCGCCGCTCAAGTAGTCGTGCCAGCGATCCACCGGCAACTGGCTCGTTATCAACGTAGAACGCGCACCATTTCTGCACTCAATGACCTCAAGCAAGTCATTGCGTCCCACTGCATTCAGGGCCGCCATGCCGAAGTCGTCAAGGATCAAGAGGTCAACCTTGGACAACTGCTGCAGCCGCTTGCGGAAGCTTCCATCACCGTGCGATACAGCTAGATCCTCGAGCAGCAGCGGTAAGCGCAGGAAGTTGACCGACAGTCCGTGTCGGCATGCTTGGTTGCCCAGTGCGCAGGCGAGCCAAGTCTTACCGCCGCCGGTGGGGCCAGTGATAATCAAGTTGTGCCCGTGTTGGATCCAGTTACACAACGCCAGGGATGCGATCTCAGATCGCTCAAGCCCACGCCCTGGGCGATAATCAATGTCTTCGACACAGGCGTTCTCGCGTAGCTTTGCGAGTTGCAACAGACGCTGAAGTCGCCGATTCTCACGCCAGGTAACCTCCTGGTCGACTAGGAGACCGAGCCGCTCCTCAAAGCTCAGCGGGCCAGTCATCGTGCTAGAGAGTTGCTCCTGGAGGCCTTTGGCCATCCCAAAGAGCTTCATCTCATTTAGTTTCCGAAGAGTGTCGTTTATCATCATGATGTTTTCTCTTCCGTTCAATGGTAATAGCCGGACCCACGCACATTGGAGTGATGAAAGGCCGCCTCTTGGATGTCGCTCTCTGGCGCTTTCTGGCGGTCTAGGCCAGTATTCAGGATGGAGCGAACGCTCGTGAGCGAACTGGCGCCGATGCTTAGGGCGCGACTACAGGCGGCCTCTAACCGCTCGGGCCCATATTCTTTTGCCATCCGTTTTAACGCCCCCGCCGCGCGGTAGCCCTGCTCCTTAAACTTCTTGCCTGCGAGCAGATGCTCAAGGAATTCTTTGGTTCTGAGCCCTACGGTGGCCGCCCATGCCAGCTCTTGATCAGCAACCCACATCCCAAAGTAGCGATCTTTAGTCTGCAAGTGTTGCGGGTCAATCACGGGATCCTTGCCCGCGGTCCGTTCGTGACTTGCAACACGCCGGCCTCGATGGAGAACCTCTATCACGTTGGCAGTGATGCGCAGTTCAATCGGCTTCCGAGATAACGTGTAAGGTGCGCTGTAGAGTTGGCCGTCGACGTCGAAGCATCCATCCAATCCGACCACCGCCTTACGGAATTCGGTGTACTCAAAGGGCTCGGTCGGCAACGCTTTAAGCGCAGGTAGATCGATCTCCTCGAACTGGCTCCGCCGTGAGCCGGATATTCTCTGAAACGGCCGATTGTTCAGATCGACAAGTAGCTCCATGATTGCCGCATTGAGTTCAGCCAGTGATGTAAACACCCGCTTGCGCAGCCGGAAGAGAATCCAACGTTCAACCACGAGTACGGCATTCTCGACCTTAGCCTTGTCCTTCGGCTTCCGGGGCCGGGTCGGGATGATCAGCATTGTGTAGTGGTCAGCCAAGTGCTGATATATCGGATGTAGTTTGGGTTCAGTGCGGCTCGCCTTTGTGACAGCGGATTTCAGGTTGTCACAAACGACGACCTCCGGTACGCCGCCAAAGAATTCAAACATCCGAACGTGCGCAGCTATCCAGTCGTGTAGCTGCTGGCTCCAGTGCGCCTCTGCGAATGTGTAGTTAGAGGCGCCGAGGATTCCAACGAAGATCTGCGCCTTGCGCATCTCACCAGTCTCAGGATCGAGAATACCCACTGTCGGTCCTGCGTAGTCGACGAACACTCGCTCACCGGCAATGTGAACTTGCCTCAGATACCGCTTTAGACATTTCGCCCAATCACGATAACGCTCACAAAACAAGCTGTAGCCGATCCCGTGCGGCTGGTCCGCTAAGAACTCCTCATGCAAGACCTGGAGCGTTGCACCTTTGCGCTTCATCTCCTGATGGATGACAGCCCAGTCTGGCTCAGGCTTTCGGAGAAGATTGATTGCAAGTTGCGGAAATAGGCGGTCCTCAAGCTGTGCATCATCGAGGTCGGGCGGCAGTGGCCAAGTGAGACCTGCGGCTGCCGCTCGGGTCAAGTAGTCAGTCACCACATCTCGGCTAAGCCCGAGGCTCCTGGAAATGCTTCGTCGGCTCACGCCGGCGTCGAGGGCAAGTCGTAACACCTGCCGTATTTTGCGCATGGCAATTCTCCTGTTGGCCATGATGATGTCCGCCACGCAAGCGCATAAGCGGCTGTTTCTCCAGGTAATGCCACCCCGTGCCACCCCTTGGATGGCAACTAGATTGGCTATTGGAAACAAGGATGAAAGGCCGCCAGCCTTGACAGGCCAGCCAGAGGAACCGCAAAATCTATGCGCAGATGTTGCATAGAAGTTCTGAAGGGGTCTGGAGTTGGCGCTCCGGGCCCTTTTGCTTTTCCTGGCCTCGAATCTGGTCGAGCGTCATTTCATCAGGGCACCTCCCCATCAGAATTGGTGTCGGCGAGCAGCATCCGCCGTGCAGGCACGCGTGGCTTGAAACGGTAGCGTTCCGGCCAGAGGTCCTCCACTCGCATCTCCAGCAGATCGGCGATATAGCTCGCTACGCCGTGGGCTGTGGCGCGGTTATGGATGACATTGCTGACGACCCCCTGACGAACCCCGAGCTCGCGCGCTATCTGGGCCTGGGTCTTCCCGAGACGTTTTAAGCGGTAAGAAATATCGAGGGCATCCATCGGGCAGGCCGTGACAGGCGATCCACTACCGGAGTAACCTATCACTAATAGTAAGCGCATATATACGCGATAGCGACAAATATACTCCTATTGAGAATGGCTGGGCAATACATGGCTGCACCTACTTCCGATGGCCTTGATGGTCTCGGCGCGCGACTGTCGCTCGCCATTCTTCACCTCGCAATCAGTCAGTCCGAGTTTGCGCGGCGGGTGGGTGCGTCGCCAGGCTTCGTGAGCGACGTCGTGCGTGGTGTGAAGAGACCGGGAGCCGAATTTCTCTTCGGCATCAAGCAGACGTTCGGGATCAGTAGCGACTGGTTGTTGTCGGGCGACGGCACGATGTTCGGAGGGGCTGGTATCAATTTGGATCTGCTGCGCGCCATCCGCCTGCAGGTTGCGGTGGCCCGGGCCGCGGTGGTGGATGACAACCCGACAGCCAAGGCTTTGCTGTTGTTGATCCGGGATGGGCGATTGGGGGAGGCAACTGCCGATCCCACATTGGGCGCCTTCCTAGATCAGCTTTGTGCTAACGGCGACGACTTCGAGTTGGTCACGGAGCTTTATAACGGCCACCTGTGGACATCCGACCCTGCTGCCCAGCAACGCAACCTTCTGGCTGCAGCCGTCGCGCACTTCGAAGCACGTAAACCAATGGACAAGATCGCCTCGCTAGCCAAGGCTTCTGGTGCCACTATCCAGATCAACATAGGCACCCACCAGCGCAATGCTGGCAGAGATCATCACGGGCGCTGACGAGTTACGGAGAGCGATGTTTAACCCCGGCATGGAGAATCCCGCATGAAGCCCGCACAAGACGCCCCAAAAATGCAACTCAACCTGGCGAAGCTCCAACGCAATGCGGGACGCGACTACAACGAGTACTTCATGCCACGGAACATCAGGATGGTGCTCGCGACGACCCCCGAAGAGGAGCTGGATGATATCGCCGAGAGCAACGGCAGAATGTTCCGCTACCGTTTTGGATTCGAGGCAACGCCACCTGTTCGCCAGCAGGTGATCGAACTGCGCGAGAAGTATGAACTGTCAGATGGCGACATTCGGTGGCTCAAGCGTGCTGGCCACCTCCGTATCTCGCGGACGGGTGTAACTATTGATCCCAGCCGTTTGATGCCGATAGCTGGCTGGATTCAGATCACTTTGTTCAGCATTCTCTGCGTCGGGATGATCTTCCAGGTAGCCTTTTCCGGAGCGCCAGAATGGAAGCAGGGGCTGGGGCAGACGCTTGTCGCGATACTTTGGCTTGCGGGTGCTTCGCTTCTTTTCAAGTGCCATATCGCTCCATGGAACACGTTGAAGCGATCAGGCGCGATCGAGTTCCGTCCTGCCCCCAGGGAGTAACGGCAAGGGCCCTATCCGAATGAGGTGGCCCTGCAAAACAGGCGTTGACCAAGATCCAGTCGCGGCACGACTTCGTCCGTCAGGATGGCGTACCACTCGTCGCTCGTAGCTGAATGTGGCGACTGGATGCGAAGCCGGAAGAATGGCATCCCGAGCAGGCGGAATATCGCGTCCTTCATCTCGTCGCGTAGGCGAATCTTGGGTTGATCGTGGTAGCTGCTGTCCAACTCGAACGCTGCGACTGGGCTGCCCTCATCCGGCAAGACAAGAAGGGCGTCGATACGGCAATGCTTACCGTACGACCACACCTTTTCTCCAAGCGGCTTGCGCAGACTCGAAAGCTCAGCGACCTGATCGAGAGGATAATTTGGAAGAGCCAGGAGTGCCGGAAAGCGCAACGACAGCGCCTTCAGAAAGGCACGCTCTTGTTCGCTGCGGAAAATCGACTTACGCATCCCCAAAGTCTCGGCTGCAGTACGAGGCGTAAACTCCATGAAGGTGCTCTGGACGAAGCGACGTACTTCGATAATTGGGCCTTTCAGGTTCTCGGTTCGCGCGCTGCGAACAGGCTCGCGGGGTTGTGCGCGAGAAAGACGGTTCTCGAGCAAGCGAAGACGTTCACCAAGCAACTTGAGGGCCTTGGACTGCAGGCGTGTCGCCAAATCGAGAACAACACTGCAGGGAACGAGTAGCGCCCCATCGAGTAGAAGTGCTTCATAGCCACTCAAGAGATGTTCTGGTGGCTCGGCCTCCTCCTCAAGAAGTAGGCAAAGTGCCTCACCCCCAAGCGCCTTGACGTAGTTGTCCCCGCTCGCAAGGGCAAGGAGGCTGGGAGTCTTGAAGGCAGACAGGAAGGCCTCATGCTCTCGCTTGTGCAGGTGATCGCGTAACTGCTTGATCGGCAATCCGCTGTATTTCGAGCCCACAGTCTGGTCACGTCTGATTGTCTGAAAACAGATAGTAGGGTTCGGCGCGCCGATTGTCACTCATAGCGCGTGGCCCCATAGGATCCTGGTACCTAGCATCGGCCGAAATCACTCATTCGGCCTCAAGTGGACTCCCACGACCCCAGAATTCTCTTCGGCCGGCATCTGGCCAGCCTGCGCAGGCAGCGTGGATGGTCCCAGGAGTCTCTCGCGCTGGAGAGCGGGCTGGCTCGGAGCTACCTCGGCGGAGTCGAGCGCGGCCAACGCAACATCGCTCTGGTGAACATCTGCAGGCTGGCTCAAGCTCTTGGGCTGCCGCCCTCAGAGTTGCTGAACTTCACCATTCCCGAATAGCCAGATCGAACCTTCGGGTGAGCCGAGTCAGTCTGCGGGCTGAGGTTGCACTGGGCCATGAACGGATTGGGTCCCGGGAAGACGTCCTCGCCCGCATCCGGTGACAGGCTCCCGTGTTCGAGTTCTTCGTCGGCCGCCGCTGCGAGCGCGGATCAGCCGTTACTTCTTCAAACCGACTTTCAACGATCTTCCCAGATTTCAGCAGCGCTTGAACGCCTGCGTTCGAGCGTGATAGGGTACCGTGGCGCGCCGCTTCGGCGCACGTGACTTCTGTCCGTTTCGCCCCGCTGGAGTCGGTCAATGCAAGAACAAGAGCCATGGGTCTCTGTGGATGACGTTGCTAGGCATCTCGGGATCGCCAAGGACACGGTCTATCGCTGGATCGAGTCGAAGTCCCTCCCTGCGCACCGCGTGGGTCGGCTGTGGAAATTCAAGATCTCGCAGGTCGATGCCTGGATTGAGGCAGGCGGAGCAGCAGAGCCTGACGACAAGGAGATCGAGTGAGTACGGCTAGCCACAACATCGACTTCGATCGCCTGCTTCGGCTGCGACTAGTCGTCGCGCGCTATGGCGAAATGGATGCGGCGCGTTGGTGGAACACGGGCGACTCCGCACGGCGCACCGCTCTGCTTGGGCGCGCGGGTTCCGTCCTGATGAGCCGCGGTTTTCCGCGAACGCATCGCTTTGCTCAGGCTCGGCTTGTTTTTGAAGTTGCGCGAGCGCGCTGTGCAGAGGTCTTTGACCCTCCGGGGTGCGTCACGCTCTGGAATCTACCGCCGGCGATCGAGGATCAGTTCGATGCCCGTTGGGCCCGATGGCTGGAGAACCGTGCGGACTGGGCGGGCTTCTTCGCGTCCATCGAGTCTGCACCGAACGAGCTGCTCGAGACCATCCAAGCGCTTGGCTTGGCAAGTGAGAACGAGCTCGAAGCCGTCTCGAAGTTGCGCAGATCTGCCGAGGGGCGAGCGGTGCCATTGCCCGGCGTTCATGTGGTGACCGATGCTCTGATTACCCAGCTTGCAGCCGGCTTCTCTCGCGGAGAACCGGGCAAACTGGCTGTGCCTTACGCACGGATGGATGACTGATGGGTGGCAGCCGCGCGTCAGTGGTCTCCTCGTTCACGATCATCAAGGGCTCCTTGATTGACGAGACCTACACGGTTTTCCGGGGCTGGGACTTCTCTCAGTCACCAGAGAAGAACCTCGATTTCGTGCGGCGGACGAACTCGGTGGGCGCAAAGAGTGCGAGTTGGCTTGTCGACATCTACAAGGTTCTGCATCGACGTTTCGACCCTGAGGGTCGGGATCGGATTCTGGTCGAGCTCGCTCAGCGCGGGTGCCCACTTGAGCTCTGGAAGCCACTGCTCCTCTGGCACATGACACGCGATGAATTTCTTCTTCGTGACTTTCTCGTTGAATGGCTCTACGAACGCTTCGCTCAAGGTGTCCTGCGTGTTCGAGCCGACGATCTGTGGCCGTATCTCCGTGGTCTCCACGAAAAGGGGCTCGTAGCAGAGCCTTGGAAGGAAAGCACGTTGAAGCGGGTGTCCTCAGAGCTGCTTCGCATCGCGGTCGATTTTGGCCTCATGCGCGGCACGGTGACGCGCGAGTTCGCCTCATACCGCCTTCCCGACGAGTCCTTTCTCTATCTACTTCACGCGATGATCGACTTGCAGCCAAATGCAAACCAGGTCGTGCACAGCACGGATTGGCGGATGTTTTTGATGGACGCCGGCGACGTCGAGCGTGAGCTGTTCCGTCTCCATCAGTTTCGCCGCGTTCACTACGAGGTCGCCGGTTCGCTTGCGCAGCTCAAGCTGCCATTCAACTCCGTTAGCGACTACGCACGGGAGATGGTTGCATGAGCGACTGGAAGCAACGCCTCACGAGGGACCTCGAACCGGTGCTACGCGAAATGGATCCGAGGGCGCGCATCAGCGCGTACCACAACATGCCCTACGCCATCTTCCATTACCCTCCGGAAGAGGAAATCCCGCTGCGAGCCGAGTTGGCCATGCTCACCACACGCTTGGAACAAATCGGCAAGCGTGTCACGACGATATCGTTGGCTGAATGCTTGGCGGATGCCCTCGCAGCCGAGGGGCTGACAACGGCGCGCATCGCAAATGCCGAGAAGCGCACCGGCACCGAGAAAATGACGGACACCATCCATAAGGTGATCAGTGAGCGTCGGCCTCTTGACGATCTGGTTGCGGCCCGGATGCCAAAGGAGGCGGACCCCCTCCGTGACGTCGTGTTCATCGTGCGTGCCGGCTCGCTATTTCCGTTTTACCGAACGTCCTCCTTGCTCGAACAGCTCAAGGGGAAGCTAGACGTGCCTGCAGTGCTTTTCTACCCGGGTGAGCTCGACGGGGTGGCTGGCCTGAAGTTCATGGGCGTGCTGGACGCAGACCATAACTACCGACCGAAGATCTTCTAGGAGTGCGATCAATGAGCAACACGCAAATCAAGGAGCTCTTTGCCGGCGACATCTACCGTCGCATTGAGGAAGTCATCAAGGTCGACCAGACCGATGAAGCCATCCTGCATGAAGAACTCGGCGAGTATGTACTGACGGACGCTATCCGTAGCCACTACAAGAACATCCTCCGCAGCTACTGGGAGACGCCCAACAAGCCCCACGAGGGCATCGCTATCTGGGTCTCTGGTTTCTTCGGGTCAGGTAAGTCAAGCTTCGCAAAAATGCTTGGGCTTGCACTCCAGAACCGCCAAGTGCTGGGTGAAGCAGCGTCCGAGATCTTCGCGGGTCGTTCTGGCGACACTGAGCTCACAGTGCTGTTGAAGCAGATCACGGAGCACATCCCCACCGATGCCGTCATTTTCGACGTATCGACCGACCGTGGTATCAAGAGTGGGAACCAGACGCTCACCGAAATCATGTACCGGCTCTTCCTCAAGAGCCTTGGCTACGCAGAAGATCTGGATCTTGCCGAGCTTGAGATCACGCTCGAGCAGAAGGGTGAACTGGAGCGGTACGAGACAACGTATCGGGAGATGTTCGAGCAGGATTGGAACGCCAACAAGGACCTGATCGCCTTTTCGCTCGGTGAGGCGAGCGCAGTCATGCATCAGCTTTTTCCGAACCGTTACCAGACTCAGGATTCCTGGGTCCAGGGTGTTCAGGATCGCGCTGACATCACCGCGGGCCGGCTGGCAGAACGCTGCAAGGATCTGATGGGGCGCCGCCGTCCGCAGCGGAACTTGATATTCGTTATCGACGAGGTCGGCCAGTTTGTCGCGCGTGACGTTCAGAAGATGCTCGATCTTCAGGCGGCTGTGCAGAGCTTGGGTCGGGTTGGTCGCGGCAAGATCTGGATCGTCGTTACCTCGCAGGAGAAGCTGACGGAGCTGGTCGGCGGCCTAGACGACAAACGGGTAGAACTCGCCCGCCTGATGGATCGGTTCCCACTACAGGTTCATCTCGAGCCTTCCGACATCTCCGAAGTCACGAGCAAACGCGTCCTTGCCAAGAACGCCGCGGCGCTCGACGTCTTGCGCGAGCTGTATAGCAGGCACAGTGGCCGTGTGGCGGCAAACACGCGCCTTACGGCGGACATTCAACTCCCGGAGCTCACTACCGAGCGTTTCCAGGACCTCTACCCGCTGCTTCCTTATCAGATCGACTTGATCATCCAGGTCGTCTCTGGGCTGCGCACGCAAGGTGGAGCGACCAAGCACGTAGGTGGTGCGAATCGCACCATCATCAAGCTTGCGCAGCAGCTACTGATCCATGAGGGCGTGAAGCTCGCCGAGCAACCGGTCGGTAAGCTGGCGACAATCGACCAGATCTACGTTCTTATCGCAAGCAACATCCCCAGCGAGATCCGCGGGAAGATTGCCGCGATTCAGACCGAGGTCCCACATCCGTTTGCCCAGCCCGTGGCGAAGGCGATCTGCCTGCTTCAGTACGTCAAGAGCATCCACCGCACGGCCGAGAACATTGCCTCTGCGTTGCATCCTGCGGTCGATGGCGACTCGGTGCTGCCCGAGGTCAAGGAGGCGCTGCGGCAACTCGTCGACGCACACAAGGTGCGTGTCACCGATGGCCAGTACCGAATCCCGACCCCCGCTGAAGACGACTGGGAGGTCACGCGCGCCAGTTTTCAACCCAAGCCCGGTGACGTCCACCGTATCCACGCAGACGCAGTCACAACCTTCTGGGAGCCCAGGCCGTCACATAACCTGCAGGATGCCCGCACCTTCAAGGGCGGGCTGACCTTCAATGGCAGGTCAGTCTTGGATGAGGACATCGCGTTTCACGTTGCGTTTGCCGAACGTGGGACCGAGCTTGAGCGGCAGGCTGGCGAAGCACGCGCCCGCTCCCAAGTGGAGCGCAAGGCGGTGTTCTGGGTCGCTGGCCTCGATGAACACATCGATCGAGAGACGGTTGAGGTTTTCCGATCGCGTGAGATCCTCGCGCGCAAGGAGCGTGCGGCAAAGACAAAGGACGAAACGTCGCTCGTAGCTGACGAGAAACTGCGTCTTCGAACACACGAGTCCGAGCTGCGCCGCCTGCTTCGCGAGGCCCTCCTTGGCGGCTCCGTCTTCTTCCAAGGCAACGACCGTAGTCCGAGCGATTCAGCGACCACAGTGAGCCAGGCTGCGAGCCGGGTGCTCGGTCAAGTGCTGCCGGACGTCTATGAGCGCTTTGGCGAAGGCGCCGCACGGGTCACGACGAAGGATCTCGACACCCTGATGACGAATGAGAACCTCAGGGGGCTCACGCCAGTCTTCGGGCAGTTGAACCTGGTGCGCGACGAGAAGGGCCAGACCGTCTTCAACACAGAAACCGGCGTGCTGAAGGAGGTGATGGACCGGATCGAGAACAAGACGAGTTACGGCGAAACGGCGACGGGTCGCTACCTGGCTGACGAGTTCGAGAAGGAACCTTTTGGCTGGAACCTCGACGTGGTTCGCCTCTTCGTTGTTGCACTGGTTCGCGCCGGCAAGGTCAAGGCGACAAGCAAGGGCACGACCATCGACTCTGCCCTCTCTGTCGAGGCGCGCAACACCTTTTCGAGCAACAACCTCTTCCGAGCATGTTCGTTCCAGAAGCGCGTCTCCGGCACCGACATCAACGACTGGCTCGAAGCTGAGGCTGCCTACCGAGAGGTGTTCGGCAAGCAGCTACCGGAGCTCCAGGCGAGCGTAATCGCCGATGCAATCCGTAGGGAGGTTGGCGAGGCTGAGGAGAAGCTTCATGAAGTCCACTCCACGTTGCTGAGCCATGCGCTACCCGGCGCCACCGTGCTCCAGGAAGCCATTGACCAGATGCGGGCCATCCGTGGGGGAAATGAGGATGATGCCATCCTCAGTTTCAACGGGGCGCACAAGGGTCTGAAGGAGGCTGTGAAGCGCGCGAGCGAGCTTTCTGCCGCGCTGACTGAACCGCGACTCCTCGACCTCAGGCGTGCGCGCCAAGCGCTCGATACTCACTGGGCCTTCCTGGATCAGGAAGCCGACCTGCCTGATGAGCTTCGGCCGAAGGCTCAGGTACTGGCAGACGTGATGGCGCGGGAAACCTTCTACCGCGATCTCGCGCAAATCGATCAGTTCGCAACGGCCATTGAGTCCGAGTACGCGGCTCGCTTCGAGGCAGCGGTTGTCGCGCGCACTGAGTGCTACCAGCAGGCGCTGGGGACACTGCACGGCAACCCCGCCTGGACCGAGCTGAACGAGGAGCAGCAGGCACGCGTCTCCGCTCCGATCGCAAGCCGAGCATCGGCAACCGTGCCCGCGTCGGCGACTATCCCATTCCTCCGTTCTGAGCTGAGCGCATGCCCGCAGCACCTGAAAACCGCACTTCAGCAGATGATGGAGCTCATCGAGGGCAATTGCCTCGTCACCATCAACGTGGGGGACTTCTTCTCCGGGCGTGTCGAGACTCCGGAACAACTCGAAGCGGCTATCGTCGCCCTTCGCCAGCGCATCGAGAAGTTGCTCGGCGAAGGCAAGAAGGTCTGGATTCAGTAGGAGCATCACGTGGAGAAGGAGACACGACAGAAACTGGAGCGCCTCACCCAGCAAGCACGACGGCTTCTCGAGGAGGAGTTTCGGGAGCAGTTGGAGGGGCGCTACGACATCCTGCTGGACGGGAGGATCCCGCTCGCCCCTGGGGCGCACCTGCCTCCTCGGGAGCGCGTGATCTGGGACAAGCTTGTGGCCGCCGTCGCTCACAAGCGCTCGCTGGGCATCACGTCTGCGGGTGCTGTCGCAGCCTACCTGCGCGAGGCAGCCTTCCATACGCTCAATCGCTTCGTCGCCTTGAAGATGCTCGAGGCGCGCAAACTTGTGCAGGAGTGCATCTCGCGGGGTGAAGACTCGGCCGGCTTCAAGGAGTACATCGCCCTCGCGCCCGGGCTCGTGACGCTGCCCGACAAGGGCTACCGGATTTACGTTGAAACGATTTTCGACGAGATCGCGCAGGAAGTGCGTGCGCTTTTCGATCGGCGTGACGCTGCGACCATTCTCTGGCCACGACGCCAGGCGCTGCACGATCTTCTGGCTGCCCTGAACGACCCCGAGATCGCTTCCGTATGGATTGAGGACGAAACCATCGGCTGGGTCTACCAGTACTTCAACGGGGAGGACGAGCGGCGCCAGATGCGTGCGGAAAGCCAGGCACCGCGCAATAGCCGCGAACTGGCCGTTCGCAATCAGTTCTTTACGCCACGGTACGTCGTACAGTTTCTAACTGACAACTCCCTTGGCCGAACCTGGTGCGAGATGCGTGGCGCCAATACGCAACTCACCCACCTCGACTACCTGGTGAAGTCCGAGGAGGGTTTCGAGGGACGCGCTTCGAAGGATCCACGCGACATGCGCGTGCTCGATCCCGCCTGCGGCTCCGGTCACTTCCTTCTTTACGCGTTTGACTTGCTTGCCGGCGATCCGACGCGCAGCTTCTTCGGCATCTACGAGGAAGCGTGGCGCACTGAGGGTGCACCCAAGTCCGAGGTCACCGGCCGGACGCTCCGCGAAGACTACGAGTCCGAGTCAGCCTTGCACCGCGCAGTGCCCGAACTGATTCTCCGTCACAACCTCTACGGCATCGATATCGACCCGCGCGCTGCGCAGATCGCAGCCCTCGCACTATGGATGCGCGCCCAGCGCGCATACAACGACCGCAAGGTCCAGGCCCAAGAGCGTCCGATCATTGGGCGAACGAATATCGTCGTCGCGGAGCCGATGCCGGGCGATCGAAGCATGGTGGCCGAGTTTGCCGCGACACTGCGACCGAACGTGCTCGGGGAGCTCTTCCAGCGCATGGTCGACGAGATGCAACTTGCGGGTGAGCTTGGCTCCTTGCTCAAGATTGACCGCGCCATCAGGAGCGCGGTCGCCAAGGCCCGTCAGCAATTTGTTCAGGCACAGCGTGCGCCACAGGACAGTCTCCCTGGCTTCGAGCGTCCTCCCAGTCATCAGTTGGAGTTCGATCTATCGGGCATCTCGGACGAGTCCTTCTTCGACTCGGCTGAGGAACGCATCATCGAGGCACTTCAGGAATACGTTGCTGGGGCGCCAACTGCAGTGGGTGTCCGGCGGCAACTCTTCGCCGATGATGCCGCGCAGGGCATCGCATTCATTGATTTGTGCCGCAAGCATTTCGACGTCGTGCTGATGAATCCACCTTTCGGTGCAGCGAGCCTGGCAGCGAAGAAGGAGTTCGAGTCGGCCTATCCGCGCACGAAGAACGACATTTACGCAGCCTTCGTGGAGCGCGGCATCGAACTGCTTCATCCCAATGGTTACCTCGGTGCCATCACCTCCCGAACCGGCTTCTTCCTCTCCAGCTTCCAAAAATGGCGGGAAGAGATTCTGCTGAAGGAGGCCCCACCCATCGTTTTTGCCGATCTCGGGCAAGGCGTCCTTGACAGTGCCATGGTTGAGGTCGCGGCCTACTGCCTTCGCAAGGAAGCAACTGAATGAGCACCAGCTTCTTGGACGCCTCCGATCGCCACTTCCATGACGCTGAATTGCTGCTCGCGCAAGCGCGTGGGGCGAACGCTGACCATCTATTTGGGCTCTCTGCAGAGTGCTCTCTCAAGGCAGTCATGCTTGCACTGGGCATGGCGGTGAGCCCGGACGGAGCACCGCAGGACAAGGGGCACAGGGTCCACATGCCCGAGCTCTGGGCGGCTTTTCAGAGTTTTGCTGAGGGTGGCCTTGCGTCGCGATACCTTGAGCCGCTGGAAAAGTCGAATCCCTTTGCCGACTGGTCGATCGATCAACGCTACTGGGCCCGCGATGCGATTACGGCATCCGCCATTCCGAGCCACAGGGCTGCAGCAAATCAATGCCGCCTGAGCTTGGAGAAGCTAATCCTTGACGGGGTGACTGCATGAACTTCAACGACGCCCTCGAGAAGGCAACGCAGCTCGCGCAAGCACGACTCCCGGACCTCAAGGAACACGTATTTCTTGTCCGCGACCTGCATGGCCGCATTCGGGTTTTGCTGAAGAAGCGGCGAGACGATAAGTCACCGTTCTATCCACACATTCAAGGTCTCATTACTGATATTGCCCAAGCACTGGGGGCCTACGCATACCCGGCGAACGATTTGGTCATGTACCGTGAGGACCTCAAGTCGATCCAGTTGCCGGACGATCAGGCATCTGCTGTGCTGGCCGAAAACGCAGGTCACAAGGTTTGTCTTCACGACCGACTGCTGATGGGGGCAGAGTGGAGTGCGTCTCCCCCCCTGGGGACCCCTCGCAGCAAGCGCTTCACACTGTTCTCTATGAAGGGGGGCGTGGGGCGCTCGACGACGGCCACGATCCTTGCTTGGCATCTTGCCAAGAAGGGGAAGCGAGTCCTTGTCTTCGATCTGGACCTTGAATCACCGGGCGTCGGCGCCGCGCTTCTCGGTGCCGACCTACCTCGCTTTGGCATTGTGGACTGGTTTGTCGAGGATGCGCTTGGTCAGGGCGATGCTGTGCTCGGCGAGATGGTTCGGCAGAGCACATTGGCTAATGGTCCAGGCACGATCACTGTTGTGCCGGCCTTTGGCTCTGACACCGGGGATTACCTCGCGAAGCTGGGGCGGGCTTACCTCGAGCGCGGGCCAAACGGTCACGAGCCTTGGCCGAGCCGTCTCAAGCGGTTGGTTGAGGGCATCGAAGGACAGGAGATGCCTGACGTCGTGCTCCTCGATAGCCGCACCGGGCTGCACGATACGAGCGCAGCCTTGATTCTCGCGATGGGCGCCGACACGCTGATGTTTGCCGTGGATACGCCGCAGACATGGAGCGCTTATGGGTTCCTATTCAAACATTGGGCAATCCATCCAGACCGCCGCGCGTTTCGCGAGAAGCTCTGGGTGGTTGGGGCGCAGGTACCCGACACCGGCCGGGACGACTACATCAACGCCTTATCGGACAACGCGTGGGATCTTTTCCGCGACACCCTCTACGACGAGCAAGGTGACGGACTCGACCCCGACATCTTTTACTCGCCTGCGGATGATCCATCCGGACGGCACTACCCAAGGACCGTCTTCTGGCAGCGTGCCCTCATGGCCTTTGATCCGCAGAAAGCGTGGGCCGAGAACGATGTGGCGGCGGCCTACGGGGGATTTCTGGCGTGGTTTGATCGCGTCCTGCTAGAGGAAGAGGAGGCGCCGTGAACACCCGCATGCGCACAACAGATCTCCGCGAGCTGATTCGCGATGCCCTTCCGGTAGAAAGCGCCGAGTACGGAGCGCCTCCGCCAAGGCATCAATTCTTCGTGCCAAAAACGCACGCACGGGCGCTCCACATCAATATTCCTGTGGTGCTAGGCGATCGCGGTATGGGCAAGAGCTACTGGTGGGCGGCGCTTCAATCCCGCGAGCACCGTGGCCTTTTGGCGCGTCTAGCGCCTGATGTCCGAATCCGAGAGGAAACACTCGTTTTCCCGGGCTTCGGTAAGACGCGCGATTCCACCCAGTACCCGAGCAAAGACACGTTGACGCCTCTTATTGATGCAGGTCAGAAGTCGCGCCTTATCTGGAAGGCGGTTGTCGTTTGGAGCGCAGGACGTTTCGCAGAACAGCACGGGTTCGGTCGAGATGTGGCTGAGGGGGGCGGAGTGGGATTCGCGGATGGTCGTCAGATTCCACTCGTCAACCTGGTCCTTCCCGGCATCGACGCTTGGGAAGAGCGAGTTGCTTGGACCGTGGCAAACCCCGAGGCGGCTGATCGCCTGCTGGAGCAATTCGACGCGACCCTGCATGCCATCGATCGTGACTGTATCTGGGTCTTTGACGCCCTGGACTATGCTGCGGACGACGCTGCCAACTTTTACG
The DNA here is from genome assembly GCF_039614725.1 of Thauera sp. JM12B12. NCBI lineage: Bacteria > Pseudomonadati > Pseudomonadota > Betaproteobacteria > Rhodocyclales > Zoogloeaceae > Thauera > Thauera sp. JM12B12. The sequence continues at coordinate 2,090,825 of NZ_CP154859.1, forward strand.
TCCTGGTGGAAGGCCTCTGCCAGTTCGCACTCGAGCTTCGATCTTTTAGGCACTTACGTGCCAAAGTCTTCCTGCGCACGGATCAGTTTGAAGACCCTAGAGTGGGCCGATTCCCCGACGCATCTAAGCTGCGGGCATCGACGGCATCGCTACGCTGGCTAACAACGGAGCTCTACGGGCTACTTTGGCAGTTGCTCGGCAACCATCCTCTGCATGGCGCAGAGTACCGTCAGGATCTGTACACCACGCTGTTTGAGCAAAAGCTCAAGGGTCGGGGCCTGGGCCGGGTAGAGTTAAAGGAGATCCTGAAGCTATCGCAAGCCGCAAACTGGACACTTCCTCCTGAATCGCAGTTCGAACCTGCGATTCAGGAGCGACTGTTTCACCGGCTCACCGGGCCCTTCATGGGCGAAAGTGCACGTAGGGGGTTCCCATATCGCTGGCTGCCGATACACCTTGCCGACGCTCGTAACGACATCAGCCCGCGCTCTTTTCTTTCGGCGTTGGCGACGGCAGTGTCACACACGGCAGACCAGCATGCCGATCACGAGTACGCCATTCACTTCCGTAGCCTTCATGCGGGTGTCCAAAGAGCGTCTGACATCCGGCTTGAAGAGATCCGTGAGGAGCATCCTTGGGTCGGGCAACTAATGGCCGCGCTCGCGGGGCATGTGGCCGTGCCGTTCGAGTTCGCCGAGGCAGCTAAGCGATGGGACGACGTAGGAGCGCTCGCTGCTCCCGAAGTCTTCGCAGCTGAGATCGACTCAACCGATAGCGCTCGAAAGCGCCTTGTGGAACTTGGGATCTGGCGCGAGATGACAACCGGCCGGATCGATGTGCCGGACATCTACCGTCTTGGCTTTAGACTCGCACGCCGCGGGGGCGTGCCGCTCAAACGCGATGGGGAGGCGCGCTGATGAAGACGGTGTTCATTCGTGCCATTGAGGCGCCCGTTTCGGAAAAGGCTTCACTTTTGCGCGAGGCCATTCGTGGTGCGAGCCCAGCTCGATTCGAGGCGTCCATCACGACCTTTGGCCAAATCCCTCGCGCCCCGTTTGCGTACTGGGTAAGCGAACGAGTACGACATCTCTTTAGCGACCTGGCCTCGTTTGCTTCAAGCGGGAGAACCGTCAAACAAGGCCTCGCAACTGCCGACGATTTCCGGTTTCTACGCCTTTGGTCCGAAGTTGATCCTCGTGGTGCGTCGGAGCGATGGTTTGCTTTCGCGAAAGGGGGAAGGCTGTCTCCGTTCTACGCGGATTTGTATTTGGTCGTGAACTGGGCGCGTAATGGCTTAGAAATCCAGAATAATCTTAACGAACGGGGTGGAGTTCGCTCGAATGTTTGGATGCTCCGAGATACTGCCACAAACTATTTTCTTCGGCGGGGGCTAACTTATCCAGCCAGACCACACAGTGCAGGTTGGTTTGCTGCGGTGCCAGCCGGATGCCTTTTCGGCCACAACGGCCCAATGGCGTTCGTTGAGCGTGGCTGCGAGTTGGCTTGGCTCGCGCTGCTCAACTCAAGGGTCTTTCACTTTCTCGTCCAGTTAATGATGTCCAGAGGGCACGCCGGATCTGGTCAGACTCTAACGTATGAAGTCGGAATGATCGCAGCTACGCCGATCCCACTTTTGAATCCCGGAGCAGCAAACGAGCTCGCGGAACGCGCCCTGCGAAGCTGGTCCCTGAAGCGGCGGCTTGATACTAGCAACGAGACTTCTCACGCTTTTCTTCTTCCAGCTCTGCTCCAGGTACACGCCGATCGGCTAACGGCTCGTGCGCAGGCCTGGGAAGCGGTTACGGCAACCACGCAAGCGGAGTTGGAGAGGCTCGCGGCAGAGATCGACGACCATGCCTACCGCCTCTACGAACTCTCGGCAGAAGACCGGAAGCGTATCGAGGAAGGATTCGGGGTAAGTACCGAGAACGTAAGGGCAGAGCAGGAGGAAGGTGATGCCAATGATTCCGACGAGGAGATCGTCGAGCTCGACGCGCTACCAATGCTAATTTCGCTGCTCTCATGGTCGGTAGGCGTGGCGCTTGGTCGGTTCGACGTATGCCTAGCGACAGGAGAGCGTGCCGCCCCTCCCGAACCCGAGCCGTTCGACCCTCTGCCCGCCTGCGCCCCCGGGATGCTCACTGGCGTCGACGGCTTTCCCCTCAGAGTACATCCGGAAGGCTACCCGCTGAGTTTCCCAATAGACGGATTTCTTGTTGACGACCCTGGGCACCCGCGTGATCTCGTCGACGCCGTTCGGGCGGTTTTCGAGGCGGTGTTCGACGACGCCAACGCCCGATGGCACGAGGCCGCCGAGCTGCTCGGTGTCGCGGACCTGCGCACTTGGTATGCCACTCAGTTCTTTGAGCTGCACATCAAGCGCTACAGCAAGAGTCGCCGCAAAGCGCCCATCTACTGGCAACTCGCAACTGCGTCGGGTTCTTACTCCGTGTGGATCTATATCCACCGAGCAACCAGCGACACACTTTTCAGACTTCTCGAAGCCGACGTTCTTGGCGGTAAGCTTGATCACGAGAAGTCGAAGCTCGACAGCCTCACTCAGGAGGCGGGAGCGAACCCCTCGGCAGCTGCGCGGCGCGAGATCGAGCTACAGGAGATCTTTGTCGGTGAACTCAGTGCGCTTAGAACTGAGATCGCGCGAGTTGCGCCGCTCTGGAAGCCGAACCTCGACGATGGGGTCATCCTCAACTTCGCACCACTCTGGCGGTTAGTTCCTCAGAGCAGGAGTTGGCAGGCCGAATGCAAGAAGGCTTGGGACAAGCTCGTCAGTGGCGAGTACGACTGGGCGCACCTCGCCATGCACTTGTGGCCGGAAAGAGTGGTCCTCAAGTGCATCGACGACCGCAGCCTTGCAATTGCCCACGGTCTAGAAGAAGTGTTCTGGCATGAGGACGCGTCCGGCACCTGGCAAAAGCAGCAAGTCGATGAGACTACGGTTCAGAAACTCATCGACGAGCGGACCTCTGCGACGGTCAAGGCTGCGCTGAAGGACCTGCTGTCTGCCGCGACACCGGCAGTGAGTAAGGGTCGGAAGCCGAAGGCCAAAAGCTCGTCGCCGCAAAGCGCGGCGCCGAAGTCTGTTCCGACCGCCGCTCGTGCTCCGACTGCGGAGGCGATCGTTGATGAGGCGACCCTCAACGCGGTCAAGGCTGCCATCGCCCGCGTTGCCGGAGGCGCCTCAAAAGCCGACGTCCTCACCGCCACCGGTCTATCCGATACGGACTGGAACAAAGCAGTCGCCGTCTTGCTCGACCGAGGCGATGTCATTCGCAGCGGACAGAAGCGGGGCACGCGCTACCACGTGGGCACGCACGGGGAGGACAGATAGTGCACGGTCTCCATCAACAGATCGCGTCGACGCTCGACCGGCTCCTTCGAGAGCGCAGGATCGTCGTGTTTTACGACCTGCGCGAGGAGTTCCAACTCTTTTTCGAGGAACCTGAGGTCGTGGGTGCTGGCGTGGGCGATCTCCCACGTGTCCGCATCCTTGATACGTTGGCCTGTTTGGCCCGCTTTGACGGTTCGTTCTTTGCCCTAAAGGCCGCGGTCGAGCCTATCCTCGCTGCGCCATTCCCTGAGCCTCTCCTGGTGTACGTTCCCGGCTATGCCAAACAGAAGCTGGGCAAGCTGCGGGCGCCGGCTGGCCCGAATACCGCGCAGGGTAAAGAGGTTTGGAATGTGCTCTTCGAGCTCGACTGCGCCGGCAGGTCTTACGAGCCCAGCCTGCGGGCGCTCGCACGGAACGAACTGCGGCGGCGATACACCGATGGCGATATTGACGAGATGCTTGCGCCGACATCGCTGACCTATCAGGACGTCGTGAGATTCTTGGTCGACCAGAGCAGCACTGAGGGCGGATCCGCATCCCTGGTTAAGCTCGTCCTCGGTAAAGGGTCGAGTGAGGAGCTGATCTGTCGTTGGCTCGCCGATGATGCTTGGGACGCTGATCTCGAGGCAAAGCAGGCCGTACCGGAATTGCACAGGCTTGTACAGGCCCGCCTTGGCCTCCCGTTATCCGATGCCAGCCTTGTCAAGGCTCGGCACCAGACCCTGCGCTACGTACTTATCAATGAGTTCCGCGCTGATCTTGCGAGCGAGGCGCCTAGTCAGCTGAATGTGATCCCGACGCCGCCGACGAAGGACGAGGTGCAACGGGTTCGTGATGTTGCCGAACGCCTTCGCCACGAGTATCCGGATGCTTACACGGAGATCGCTGATGGACTCGAACGCGAGCTCAGCCTCCCTGCGCTAGCGATCGATGCTGATGCACTCGGAACGGTCGACACCTTCCGCTTCGAGGAAACGATTTTGCTCGAACATGCGGCGAAGCTGATTGGGGACGCACATTACGAGCGCGCCCTTGACTTGGTGCTAGCCCGCCGACGCAGTTTTTGGGTGGATCGCAGTCTCGGCAGACTCGGACAGTGGGAAACATGCCGCTTGATGGCCGAGCTGGGGCGGGCGGTTGCCACTACTCGTCCGCTGCTCAAGAAGGGCAACGGTACCCCGAAAAGCTGGGTCGAAGGCTATGCGAGTGAGTGGTATCGGGCCGACCTCGCCCAGCGTGCGCTTGAGTCCTGGGTAGCGAAGCTCGAGGACGAGCCTGAGCCTTCGCTCGAAAGAGCACTTGGGCTGGTTCGTCGTAACCATGAGGCGCTGCTGAAGGAGATGACCCAGGGTTACACGGCTGCGCTGGCCGCAGCCGGGTGGTCAGTTAATGGGGTTCTCCACCAGACCCGCATCTATCCGGAGCTCGTTGAGCCGATACGCGGCCGGATCGCCTACTTCTTTGTCGACGCGATGCGCTTCGAGATGGCGGCCGACCTGGTCGAGCAGCTCGAAGGGGCTCAGGAGCTCCGCCTTGTGCCTGCTGTGGGGGCGCTCCCCTCGATCACACCGATCGGCATGGCAGCGCTGCTGCCAGGCGCATCGTCGAGCTTTTCGGTGATCGATCACAAAGGAAAGCTGGCTGCCCGGATTGGTGACACGACCATGCCGGGGCTCTCGGAACGGATGAAGTATCTCAAAGCCGTTCGCCCCGAAGCCGTCGACATCGACCTTGGCGAGCTCCTGCAGAAGTCGACGCGATCGCTAGAGAAGCAACTCGCTGATGCGCCGTTGACCATCGTTCGATCGCAGTCGATTGATGGTCTTGGTGAGATGGACGGTGGCCTGCTTGCCCGACAGATCATGGACACGATCATCGGCAATCTCGCCCGAGCCGTTCGAAAGCTCGCCCGCACTGGCGTCGAGCATTTTGTCATCACCGCAGACCATGGCCATCAGTTCTCGATCCGCAAGGAAGAGGACATGCTGATGGATAAGCCAGGGGGCGATACGGTGGACCAGCACCGGCGATGCTGGGCCGGCCGCGGTGCGCACACCCCCGCAGCCGCGACCCGTGTGTCTGGTGCGGAGCTCGGTTACGACACTGATCTCGACTTCATCTTCCCTAAAGGGCTTGCTGTGTTCCGGGCCGGTGGCGATCTGGCGTTCCATCATGGCGGCCCGAGCCTTCAGGAAATGATTGTGCCGGTGGTCACGCTGCGGATGCCGTCGGCGGGGGCGCCGGAGGCAGCGTCCGGCTCAAAAGTTGCGCTCGAGGGCTACCCCAGTGTGCTCACCAACCGTACGTTCGGTATGCGCGTGCTGGTGGCTGCAGAGCTCTTCTCTCAAGAGCAAGTGCCCGTTCGTCTCATTCTTCTGGCGGATGGGCTCGAAGTTGGCCGCTGTGGCATGGCATTGGATGCTGAGCTCGACCGAGCGTCTGGCGTCTTGATGCTGCAGCCCGGTAAGCCAGCAAATGTGGCGATGATGCTCACCCGGGATGAGGTCAACAAGATCCGCATCGTCGCGCAGGACCCCGCCACCGACGCGGTTCTCGCCCAATCTGCTGACATCGATGTGAAGCTGGGAATGTGACCATGATGAACGAGACCGTAGCGAGGCGAGACGACCTCGACGACAAGGTCAACCGCGTGTTTGCAGGCAAGGTCGTCCGCAAGGATCTTGTCCGCAAGGTGAAGGTCGGCGCCAACGTGCCGGTTTTCGTCCTCGAGTACCTGTTGGGCAAGTACTGTGCGTCGTCGGACGAGATGGCCATCCAGATGGGGATGCAGGTTGTCATGGATACGCTGTCCGACAACTACATTCGTCCTGACGAGTCGATGAAAGCCCAGAGCAAGGTGAAGGAGAAGCAGCGCTGGACCTTCCTCGACAAGGTCAAGGTGCGGCTGGTCGACTCCGACTACTGGGCTGAGCTCTCCCACTTCGACCACAAGTACGTGCATGTTCCCGACCACTATGTCCGGGACTTCGATCGCTTGCTCACCGGCGGCATCTGGGCTCAGGTGGACATGCGCTTCGAGTACGACGAGGAGAACCGCGGCAAGTATCCGTTCTGGATCGACAAGTTAACGCCCATTCAGCTCGCCGCTTTTGACCTGGAGGAGTACCGCAGGCTGCGCGCCGAGTTCACCACCGACGAGTGGATGGACTTCATCCTTCGCAGTATGGGATACGAGCCCACGGTCATGGAGCGACGGCTCAAGCTCCTTTTCCTGCTGCGTCTTGCACCGCTTTGTGAACAGAACTACAACCTCGTCGAGCTCGGCCCGCGCGGCACGGGGAAGTCATACGCAGTTCAGGAGCTCTCGCCGTACTCATCGCTGCTCACGGGCGGAACCACGGTCGCAAACCTCTTCGGGCACATGTCGGGCCGGCAGAAAGGTCTTGTTCAGATCTGGGATGTAGTCGGCTTCGACGAGGTTGCTGATCTCCAGAAGATGCCGAAAGAGGTCATCACAACGCTCAAGACCTACTGCGAGTCTGGGCGCTACCAACGGGGTCAGGAGGAAGTTTCCGGCTACGCCAGCATCGCGCTCTTCGGCAACACGCAGCAGCCGATCGACGTCATGGTGCAGACGGGTCACCTCTTCGCGCCGATGCCGGACATCATCCGGGACGACATGGCCTTCATCGATCGCCTGCACTTCTACCTTCCGGGCTGGGAAGTGCCGAAGATGCAGAACGACCATTTCACCGATCACTACGGATTCGTGGTCGACTATTTGGCAGAGGCGCTGCGCGAGCTCCGCAAGTCGAACTTCACCGAGGTCATCGACCATCACTTTGGTCTCGGGAGCCATCTCAACGCCCGGGACCGCAAGGCGGTGCGTCGCACGGTGTCGGCGATGATGAAAATCTTGCACCCCCACGGGCAGGTTTCAAAGGAGGACCTCGAGGACATTCTCGCTTTTGCCATCGAAGGCCGTCGGCGCGTAAAGGAGCAGCTCAAGAAGATGGGCGGCTTCGAATACCACCACACCAGCTTCAGCTACCTGGATAGCGCTACGGGTGAGGAGCGCTTCGTGGGCGTGCCGGAGCAAGGTGGTCGTGATCTCATCTCCGCCGATCCGTTGCCGCCGGGGACCGTCTACACAGCGTCAGTCAGCAGTGACGGAACTGTGGGCCTCTATCGCGTGGAGGTGTCGCAGTCTTCAGGCACCGGCAAGCTCAAGCTTGCCGGCGGTGTAAGCGGCACGATGAAGGAGTCCGTCAGCCGCGCATTCAGCTACCTGCAGGCGAACAAAGTGTCTTTCGGTATTGGCCGGGAGCTCGACACCTCCGACTTCCACGTCGAGGTCATCGACCTACTCGGAAATCGAGTGGAGGCCGAGATTGGTGTCGCGTTCTTCGTCGCCGCGTTCAGCATCACCCGCAAAGCGCAGCCACAACCCGGCCTTCTCGTGTTGGGCGACATGAGCGTCCAGGGCAACATCAAGCCAGTTCGATCGCTGGCCGAACCTCTTCAGGTCGCGATGGACAATGGAGCGAAACGCGCGTTGTTGCCGGTAGGAAACAAGCGACAGGTGCTGGAGCTCGCTCCGGATGTGTTGGAGCATGTCGACCCGATTTTCTATGGTGATGTGCGACAGGCTGCGTTCAAGGCGCTGGGGTTGAACTGACGGGTGGACCGAGCGCGCAATAGTTGCCACCCTTCGGCCATCTGATCGAGAACGATGCTGAGTGGAGTCGGGAGATGCTCGATGGCCGATTTCGGTGATCTGATCGTGGTAATTCCGGGCATTTTTGGCTCTCGGCTCGAGCGAGAAGACGGCACACTGCTTTACGACCTCACGCTCGCCGCCTTACCAAGAACCTTACGGACCCTGACTTCGGAGGGGCTCCATGATTTGAGTATGGACAGCCCCCCAAATGACGGAGTCACTGCAAGAGCCGTCTTCAAGTACCAATTGCTACCCGGCTTTTTCGGCAATGATGACTACGACTCGCTCATTGCCATGCTGCGCCGCTGCGTGAAGTGCCCTGACGAACAGGTTCTCACATTTCCATATGACTGGCGTGCCTCGAACCGATGGGCCGCCGAGCACCTCGACCATGTGGTGCGCCCTGCGTTGAATGCATGGAAGCGCTCCAGCGGAAACGAGGGCGCCAAACTCTGGCTCGTGGCCCACTCGATGGGCGGGCTGGTCGCCCGATACTTTTGCGAACATCTCGGTGGGGCCGACATCACGCGGGAACTCATCACCCTTGGCACGCCTCACCGGGGCACTGCCAAGGCACTCGACGTGCTCGTCAATGGCATGTGTTTAGCAGGCATCATCGACGTGTCGTCGTTCGTTCGTAGCCTGCCTTCAGTCTATGAACTGTTGCCTCAATATCCGGTTCTGCGTCCAATGCTGAGCGAGCCTGGCGGTGAAATTGGCCAAGCGTTTGGGCTGTTCGATGTCTACGGCTTAGGGGATTACCTGCCGGTTCCGCAGTGCTCCACCCGGCCCTCAGGCAATGTGCCTTCAAAGTGGGATGCCTTGCTGAAGCTGGACCGGCGCATGCTCCAGCATGCCGCAAAATTCCACGCGGCGATCCGCGAGCCGGTGGTAAAGAGGATGGATGCGGAAGCGGCACCGCCTTATAACATTCGCTGCCTCATCAACCGACGCCAGCCGACCATCCTGTCCGCGATTCTTCATCATGGCAGGCTAGAAGCGTCCACCGTTGACCCCATGGCTGCACCTGGGGGAATGACTGACCCAGCTAACCGTGGGGACGGCACGGTGGCCGCAGTCTCCGCGATCCCCTTGGAATGGGGCGACACGTCGAATGCCGTCGTCGTCGCCGAGAAGCATGTAGGCATGCCGGCCTCATCGCAGGTACTGGAGGTCTTGAAGAACTGGCTTCTTCCCCAGGATGCAAGGGCCTACATGGGGGGCAGCACAGTCACGGACCGTGCCATCCTTGGTCTCAAGTCTCCAGCTGCGATCCGGGAGGGCGACCGATTGGTGATCGAGGTGGACACGCTGGATAAAGGTGCCAACGTCACAGCGAGTTTGAGTCCGGTCGGGGTTCCCAAGCCTTGGCTCTCGACGCGAGCACGTGTACCAGGCAGCGGTCAGCCCTTGGACATCGACCTTGGCACACCGACGGAAGGAAGTTGGCTTCTCACGGTGCAGCCTGAGGATGGGCGATGGTCGCGGGTATCAGATTATGTCTTGGTGGTCGCAGAAGGATGATCGGACGGCGTCACAAGATCAATCAAGATTAGATGGCCCAAGCTGTCCCCAGCTGCAATTTGCAGGTGTGACGTGCTACCGCAAACTGCCACTGCATACACGGATGCGTCCAGCCTCAACACCGCTTGGCACTCGCCGGTTATTGAGTTCCAGACCCGTACGGTCTCGTCTTCGGTACCGGACACCAGTTGGGTGCTATCGGGGCCAAAGGCGACACTGACCATCATCGCCATCGGAGCATGCACGTCCAACGGTTCGCCCTTTGCTGAACCCGTGCGGACATCCCACAGCCACACCTTCCCATGTGCACCGCCCAACGCCAGCCGGTGACCGTCGGGGCTAAAGGCCATCCTCCAGACCCACAAAATATGCCCGCGCAGCGGCTCGCCCTGTGCCGCGCCTGTGTTGGCGTCCCAAAATCGCACCATCCCGTCATCACCACCCGTCGCCAGCCGACTACCGTCGGGGCTGAAGGCCACGCTCCGGACGCACCCTTCATGTCCGCGCAGCGGCTCGCCCTGTGCCGCGCCTGTGTTGGCGTCCCACAAACGTACTGTCCTATCAGTACCGCCCGACGCCAGTCGGCGACCGTCGGGGCTGAAGGCCACGCTCAAGACATAGTTATCATGCCCGCGCAGCGACTCGCCCTGTGCCGCGCCTGTGTTGGCGTCCCACAAACGTACTGTCCCATCAGTACCGCCCGACGCCAGTCGGCGACCGTCTGGGCTGAAGGCCAAGCTCCAGACGCCCCCTCTATGGCGGCGCAGCGGCTCGCCCTGTGCCGCGCCTGTTTTGGTGTCCCACAGCCGCCCCGTACCGTCATCGCCGAGCGACGCCAGTCGGCGACCGTCGGGGCTGAAGGCCACGTGACTGACAGCCCCCTCATGCCCGCGCAGCGGCTCGCCATGTGCTGCGCCTGTTTTGGTGTCCCAAAATCGCACCATCCCGTCATCACCACCCGTCGCCAGCCGACTACCGTCGGGGCTGAAGGCCACGCTCAAGACATAGTTATCATGCCCGCGCAGCGGCTCGCCCCGTGCCGCGCCTGTGCTGGCGTCCCACAATCGCACCATCCCGTCGTGACCACCCGTCGCCAGCCGACTAGCGTCGGGGCTGAAGGCCACGCTACTGACAGTCCCCTCATGCCCGCGCAGCGGCTCGCCTTGTGCCGCGCCCGTTTTGGTGTCCCACAGCCGCACCGTACCGTCATTGCCGCCCGACGCCAGTCGACGACCGTCGGGGCTGAAGGCCACGCTACTGACAGTCCCCTCATGCCCGCGCAGCGGCTCGCCCTGTGCCGCGCCTGTTTTGCTGTCCCACAAACGTACTGTCCCATCAGTACCGCTCGACGCCAGTCGGCGACCGTCGGGGCTGAAGGCCACGTGACTGACAGGCCCCTCATGCCCGCGCAGCGGCTCGGCCTGTGCCGCGCCTGTGTTGGCGTCCCACAAACGTACTGTCCCATCAGTACCGCCCGACGCCAGTCGGCGACCGTCTGGGCTAAAGGCGACGCTACTGACAGTCCCGTCATGCCCGCACAGCGACCCGCCCAGTGCCGCGCCTGTGTTGGCGTCCCACAATCGCACCATCCCGCAGAAACCACCCGTCGCCAGCCGACTACCGTCGGGACTAAAGGCGATGCCGCCGAGTCGACCCGCCACGGGCGTTATGTGTAGGACCCGAATCAGACTGCCGAGCTGACGAAGTCCGCCCAGTCGGGGAACCAACACCGTCCTATCGATCGCCTGACGTGCGTCATTGCGCAACTGCTCACATCGTCCGTCGTCCGGTGGAAGCCGCCCAAGTAACTGGGGAATGAGTTGCTGTGGGTCCTCGAACAGGATGTGCGCCGTCAGCGACAGGGTTCGAGCTACCTGTGAAATGGGCAAGGGCTGTGGCTCATCGACACGGTCATAGTCACTCAGCAGCGCTTGGATACCCGTCTTGTTCAAGCGCGCGCGGATGAAGGCGAAATCCAGCAGCAACTGATGCAAACCTACCTGGGGTTGGCAGGCAGCCCAATGTGCGGCCATGTGCCGCAGTAGGTAGGGATTGGCATGCCGCCATCCACCCTGTATGCCGACCACGTGGTCGAGCGCCAAAGCGACGGCGTGAGCCTTGCCCGATTCGGCCTCGGAATAAGGGTGAAAGTGTTCGATCAGTGACTGATGAAAGAGTCGATAGACTGCCTGTTCGCCGTCTCCATCTTCAAGAATGTAGCGGCCGGCTTCGGCGAGTAACCAATGGATATGCTCGTCCTTCACTTCAGTCAGGGCGCTCGCTGCTAGGGGCGTCAGAAGGGCGTTGGCGATCGCCGCCCACAGGCCATCTCGAACCGGGACGCCGTTGCCCTGCGCCCATGCCAAGGCCGTGAGCATCCGGGTCGCGCCGCGGTCGCGCCGTTTGAAACGGGCCTGGAACGCCCCGTCGAGCAGCTTGAGGTCCTTCTCGAAAACCTCGCCTATGTCCTGGCCGTTGCCGAGCAGGGCATCGAGCGTCTTCTCGGTAATCTCATCGATGCAACGCAGCAGGTTAGATGTGGCAATCCTCGCGTACAGAAACTTGCCGCTTGCTCGCTCCGCAATCTTCTCGCTTGCGGACTCGATCAGTGAAGGGTTGCCGTCGAACTGAGGTGAGTTTCCGTTACGCAAGCGCTCGCAGACGTAGGCCTTGATGTCGTTGTGCGTCTGCGGCTCTGCATCCAAATCGCGCACCGTGCCGGAGCTGGCGAGGAGTGCGATCAAGTCGTCTGTCCCCCGCGCTGCTGCGCTGCGGCGGGTGGCGACGATTATCCGCCAGCCCACCCTTGCCAGCGGACGTATTACACGAAGGGCAATGGCCCCGGGGGTTTCTGCTTCGTCGAGAGCATCGAGCACGAGCAGCGTGCCGGGTTTGCCACTCTCCTCGGCGTGTTCGACGAAAGACTCCGCAGAATCGGGACGATTCAGTGCAAGCAACTCCGCCAGCTGCTCGACAGTGTCCTGGGCCGTCAGGCTGCGCAAATGCAGGGCCGCAGCGAACGCGTCGTCGGGTGGCACCGTACCTCTGGCACGATCCTCGTCTTCCTTCCAGCCTGTGGCCCGAATATGCTCTCGAACATCACGGTCTGATAGCGCAATCAAGCGGCCCATCAAGGCGGACTTCCCGGTTCCGCCTTCTCCCGTCAAGACGTAAATTCCCCGCTTGCTGTTCGAAGGGGAGGCTATCCATTCGAGAACGTCCCGCGTTGCCTGGACGCGGCCTGCGAAATGCCAGCCGTCGTCGTCGATATCGTTGAACTCGATCCCGCGCGCCTTGGGCAGGAAATGCGTTTCCAGCGCATGGCGATCTACAAGACAGGCCCGCGCATTGGGGCGAAAGCGCGGATTCGGAAAGAGGTACTGCCTGCCAAACACGGAAGCTCCGGGGATGCGGACCCCATGCGCATTCGCGGGGTTTGCGAGGGTTTCCCCGAGAATACCTTGGTCCAGTTCCTGCGCACTGAGCAGGCGATTCTTATCGCTGAAGCCGAAGTTGCCGTATATCCCACGCAATTTGGCCTCAGCCTGCTCGGATGGACCTCGATCCAGCACTGAAGCCATCAGGTTGAGATAGACACCGTCCTTCGCTTCCTGGAAGGGGTAACTTGCATAGAACGCTGCGAACGAACGGTCATGCTCGACCGGACTCCATTGGACCGACGCAGCCACGCCGGCGAAATCGAGGAACGCACCGCCGGCCTCACAGGAGTCGATCACGACGCAGAAGTTGCGCGCCATCTTCGCGCCGCACTGCGTGATGAGTTCGTCAGCGGGCACCCCGGATGCCTCGTCGAGCGGATCCACGCACTCTGGCGTGGCCAGCCTCAGGCGACGATCGAAAGTCCGCGCGTGACCGCTCCACACCAGCACCACGTTTAGTTCAGGGCGTGACGTGATCAGGTCACGGACCTCCTTTAGCCGCTTCAGGACTGCACCCGCGTCAGGGCAGGGCGCAAGATCCAGTACCTTGAACCCTGCCTCGCGAAAGCGCGGCGCTTCGAAGACTGCCCTCAACCTCGCCTGCGCCTCAGCGCTGCCTTTCAAAGACTTCAGGCTCTGCTGCTCCCCCTGTCCAGGCGCGTAGTCGCAAAAACTGAACATGGCCACTAGCGTCTTGATCGTATCGTCCGGATTGGCCGGACTATCGATTCGTTGCCTTATATTCACGTTAATCCACCGGTTAGGCGATCTGCATCGGGGCAAGAGAGGCGCGTTCTTGATTCTATCTTCCCGACGGTGATCACAGCTAACGGAACGCTTGGGCTCCAAGCGGGGCAAATGCGCCTATGGCGGATGGCTCCAGGTGTCAGGCGACACCGTAAATTGACCCCCTAGCGACACGAGGAACTGACCCCCTCGTTCGCAAGGAGGTCATCGTTGGAAACGAAGCACATGGAGTTGAATCCTGTACGCCGTCTGGTTTGCGGAGTGCAGGAGATGTTGGAGCCGGAGGCGGTCACGACGATCGTTCGGTTGGGGCAGTCAGGGTGGGGTGCGAAGCGGATCGCGAGAGCGTTGGGCATCGCGCGCAACACGGTGCGGCGGTATCTGAACGCGGGCGGGCCGGTGCCCTACCGACAGCCGCAGCGCGACAGCGTGCTGGGCGGTCATGAAACATGGCTGCGGGAGCGTTTCCTGCAGCACCGGGGCAACTGCGACGTGGTACGTCAGCAGTTGAGCAAGGAGCTCGGGATCGACACGAGCCTGCGCACGGTCGAGCGCGCGTGCCGAGGGTTCCGCCAGGAACTGGAGGCGAGTCGTCGTGCGACGATCCGCTTCGAGACCGCGCCGGGCGAGCAGATGCAGATCGACTTCGGCCAGACGCGTGTGCTGATCGGCGGCGAGCCGGTGCGGGTCTTCCTGTTCGTGGCGACGCTGGGCTTTTCGCGCCGGGGGTTTGCATGCGCGTTCCGGCACGAGCGCCAGAGCGCGTGGTTTGCCGGGATCGAGGCAGCGTTTGCCCATTTCGGCGGACGGCCGCAGACGCTGCTCATCGACAACGCCAAGGCGCTGGTCGACAAGCACGACATGCAGACCCGCCAGGTCCGACTCAACAGCCGCTTCGAGGCGTTCTGCCGGCACTGGGATATCCGGGCCAAGGCGTGCGCGCCGTTTCGGGCCCGCACCAAGGGCAAGACCGAGAACGGCGTAGGCTACGTGAAGAAGAACGCCATCGCCGGTCACGCCTTCGAGAGCTGGGCCGCGATGGAGGCGCACCTGGCGCGCTGGCAGCGCGAGGTGGCCGATGTGCGCATTCACGGCACGACGGGCGTCATGCCCGCCGAGCGCTTCGAGTTGGAGCGCGATCACCTGCGTCCAGTCGACGGGATCGTGCCCTTCCTGCAGGTGCGTGAGCTCGTGCGCCGGGTCAATGCCGAGGGCTGCATCGAGCTCGACACCAACGCCTATAGCGTGCCGTGGCGCTTGATTGGCGAGACCGTCACGGTCGTCGTCAGCGCCGACACCGTGGTGTTCGAGTACGCCGGCGAGGAAGTGGCTCGCCATGCGGAGCTCTCCGGCAGTCGGGGGCGCAGCATCGAGCGCAGCCATCTGCTGGGTGGATCGCCGCCGCCGGTCGAGATCGAGGCGCCGCCGCCCACCGATGCGTTGCTGCGCCCGCTGGCCGAGTACGAGGCGCTCGTCGGAGGAGGCTGGTGATGATCGATCCCGACCGACTCGACGAATTACTCACTCGGCTGCGCCTGACGGCGATCCGCGACCAGCTCGACAGCCTGCTCGACGAAGCCAGCCGGGCACAGATGACGCTGCGCGAAGCGCTGCTATTCCTGGCCGAGCGCGAGGTCGCCCGACGCGACAGCCGACGCATCCAGATGGGCATGAAGCTCGCCCGCTTCCCATGCGTGCGCACGCTCGAAGGCTTCGACTTCGACGCCCAGCCCTCGATCGATCCGGGGCAGATTCGGGATCTGTCCACCGGTCGCTGGATCGGGCATGGCCAGGCCCTGCTGCTGCTCGGTCCGCCTGGCGTGGGCAAGACGCATCTGGCGGTCGCCCTCGGTCTAGCTTTGTTCGACGCCTGCCCCTCCCGCGCGAGGCGCGATGGCCTGCCCGGGCCGGACGGGCAGGCGTTGGACAAAGCTCCAGGGAGGAAACCGCGAAACGAGGCGAGGCCGTTCAGTCGGCGAGCGGCGCTATGGGCATTTGAGTGCCGCCCGATCGCGCAGGTACGCGATGAGCATGGTGCTGCGCCAGGCGCGGCGTGTTGCGTGAAGCCGTTGCGCGCCTTCGGTGGCATGGGCGACGTTCCTGCAGCGCAGGCTTATGACGCGAATGCCAGTGGCGGGCGCAGCGGGGCTCGACCAGGCCCGTCCGAACGGGTGCTGGCGGTAGGCTACGGGCGTGGAGACGATGCCTGGTCATGAGGTCGCCCTTTGGAGTGGCGGTGCGCGGATCGTCGCACCCCGAGCAAAGGTCTCAATGACACGCATCACCGATCCACAGCAGCGACACACGAAGCCGGTGGTGGGCGTGGTCGACATCGCCGTGGCTTCCGGCACCGAGGCGAGGGTGCGTGGCTCGTCTGGAGGCGTTGCGCCAAGCAGTTCCCGCGCACGTGCCAGGTTCTGCCGCCGTCCCACGTTGGCGAGCAAGCCGTAGTGCCGGATGCGATGGAAGCCGCATGGCAGCACGTGCAGCAGGAAGCGGCGCATGAACTCCTCGGCAGTGAGCGTCATCGTCTTGTGGCGGGTGCGCCCCTTGGCACGGTAGTCCTTCCAGCGGAACGAGACGCTGCCCGCGTCGAGCGACACCAGGCGACGGTTCGAGATCGCCACCCGATGGGTGTAGCGCGACAGGTAGGCGAGCACCGCCTCGGGGCCGGCGAAGGGTCGCTTGGCATAGACGACCCATTCGCTCGTGCGCAGCGGCGCGAGCCAGCGCAGGAACGCGGCCGTCTGTGCCAGCGGGGCGAACTCGCCGAAGAAGCGCAGCGCCCCGGCGTGATGCGCCTTCGCCAGCTCTTCCAGGAAACGCCGCCGGAACAGCCGCGAGAGCACGCGGACCGGCAAGAAGAAGCCATGCAGGCAGGCAATCCAGCGTTGCCCGTCGGCCGACAGGCCGCCGCCGGGGACGATGCCGTGCACGTGCGGGTGGTGCGTCATCGCCGAACCCCACGTGTGCAGCACGAGCGTGGCGCCGATCGTCGCGCCGAGGTGCTTCGGATCGGCAGCGATGGTGAGCAGCGTCTCGGCGGCGACCTCGAACAGCAGCCGATAGACGAGCGCCTTGTTGGTGTAGGCGAATGCGCTGATCGGCGCCGGCAGCGTGAAGACCACGTGGTAATACTCGACCGGCAGCAGATCCGCCTGCCGGGCCTCGAGCCAACGCTGGGCGGCCCGCGCCTGACACTTCGGGCAGTGCCGGTTGCGGCACGAGTTGTAGCTGATGTCGATCTGCTCGCAGGCCTCACAGCGCAGCACGTGCCCGCCCAGCGCCGCAGTGCGGCACTGTTCGATCGCCGACATGACCTTCAACTGCCCGAGGCTCAGGTGGCCGTGCTGGGCGAGGCGCCAAGCCGGCCCGAAGGCGCGGAAGATGTCCGCGACCTCCAGTGCGGGGCGGACCACGATGCGCCTACACCGGCTGCAGTTTCTCCAGCGGACTGACGACTTCGTGAAGGAGGTCGGCAGCGACCTGGGTGTAGATCACCGTGGTGTCGAGCTTCTTGTGGCCGAGCAGCGCTTGGATGATGCGGATGTCGACCTTCTGTTCGAGCAGGTGGGTCGCGAAGCAGTGGCGAAGCGTGTGCATCGACACCCGCTTGTCGATGTCGGCCGCCAGGGCGGCGGCACGAATGGCGCGATTGAGCTGGCGCGGGCTCAGCGGGTCGATCGGGTTAAGGCCCGGGAACAGCCAGCCGCCGTCGAGCATCTTGCCCTGCGCCCGAGCGACCCGCCACCAGACACGCAACCGCTCGAGCAGCAAGGGCGGAAGCATCGCGTAGCGATCCTTGCGGCCCTTGCCTTGCTCGACCCGCAAGGTCATGCGAGAGCTGTCGATGTCGCTCACCTTGAGCGAGACCACTTCGCTTGCTCGCAGTCCGGTCGCGTAGGCGAGCGAGAGCGCCGTCTGGTGCTTGAGATTGGTGCAGGCGGCGATCAGGCGCGCGACTTCTTCGCGACTCAGCACCACCGGCAAGCGCTGCGGCAACCGGACCGGCTGCATTCGCGCCATCAGCTCGCCGCGCTCGAGCGTGATGTCGAAGAAGAACTTCAGTCCGCTGATCGCGGCGTTGAGTGACATCGGCGACGTGCCGGTATCGACCAGGTGCAACTGGTAGTTGCGCAGGTCGTCCACGGTGGCGGTATCGGGCGAGCGTCCCAAGTAGCGCGTGAACCGGCACACCGCGCGAATGTATGCACTCTGCGTCTTGGGGGTGAGCTTGCGCATCCGCATGTCGTCGAGCATGCGCTGGCGCAAGGGGCTGACGGGACGAGTCGGGCTGTCCATGGCTTGCTCCTGTCGAAGACGAGGCCAATTGCCTCATCTCCCAACATGGCAAGCCTGCTGCCGATGGAAACCACGAACTCCGATGCTCGTCACGAGCGGTTCAGCACACCCCTACCGCGCGAGCGGTTTAGTCCGTGGGCGTGAAGCGGTCGATCGTGGCTATACGGTGCTCTTCACCTCGGCGGCGGCGCTGATGGCCGGGCTCACCAAGGCGCACGCCGACGGGCGGCTCGAGGAGAAACTGCTGCAGCTCTCGAAGCCCAAGCTGCTGATCATCGATGAGCTGGGCTACCTGCCGCTCGAGCCGGCTGCTGCGCACCTGTTCTTCCAGCTCGTGTCGCGGCGCTACGAGCGGGCCAGCATGTTGATCACCAGCAACCGGCCGGTCGGCGAGTGGGGACAGGTGTTTGGCGACGCGGTGGCCGCCACCGCGATCCTCGATCGGCTGCTGCACCACAGCCAGGTCATCACGATCCGGGGCGACAGCTACCGGCTGCGCGACAAGCGCCGCAGCGGCCTTCTGCAGAAGGCCGCTGCCCCCACCCCCACCCCCACCCCCACCCCGATCACGTCGGAGAGTTGATTAACCCAGGGAGGGTCAATTCCAGATGTCGTCAGGGGGTTAAATCTTCGTGTCGCTTGACACCAGGCGAAGGCGGGCTCCGGAAATATGTCGTGTACGCGGCTTATCGGACCGGCAGAAGCGGACGGCTCGCGTTGGTCCGTTGATGACCTGCTACACCCGTACTGCAGCCGGTGGCAATCGATGGGGGCCGCCAATGGGGACAACGGGTTAGTTCCGACAGTTAGCTCGACTACGTTGGCGGACCAACTGATTGCGCTCTGTCAAGCGATACAAGCGGGGGCGACTACGCAAGAGGGGCCTGGTTCACAGAGTCCGCGCCAACCGGTCGGGCGACGCTCGGCGCTCCCGCCCCTACGTTCAGGCCTACGGCCTTCTCTTCGGGGCGGGAGCGCCGAGCACGCGACTGTGATCGAGGCTTATCGGCGAAATCTGCATTGATACCTGGTGACAGACTTCGGAATCCATGGCCAACTTTGAGGTGGATTCGCTGGCTGGGTTTAGACCGGGATCGATGGCCCCGTTTGGCGTGGAATGAGTGGCATGCATTGCCGTGGAACAGGTGGTGGGTTTCATCGGAATACGCACCTCGCGCATGACCTCGCCCGCTGAGGGTGCGCTACGGACCATCGCATTCGTGATCCCGGTCAGCGCCTCGATGTAGGCGGGAATCCCCACGCCCGCGTTCATCAGGCTCTGGTAGCGGTCGACCACACGACCATCCTCCACGATGACTGCTGCGATCTCGGTGGCGCGATCGCCCTGCGCGGGTGACAACCCCGTGGTCTCGAAATCTATGACTGCCACCGCTTCCATGCTCGACACCTTTCTCCAGGACGTGGCGCATGGGCCATGCGCACCTTGATGACCGGCCGCGATTATAGGCACGGCGGCCAGGGCCCAACGACTGCCTTCGCCTTGACAGCCCCAATGCCCCTCCGCTTTAATCCGGTCATCGCGCCGATTTGAGATCACAGCTTGCGGGCGCGTAATAAATGCAGCTAAAGCGGCCTGACGAGACCCGCTGAGCCTGCATGGCCAACGGGTCTTTTGTTTTTTGCAGCACCTCACGGGCGCCCAGCACCCAACCGCCGGCATTAACGACAACTTGCCGGGGCGGATGACAAATACCGGCTAAAGCGTCACCGCCTCTTCGCCCCCGCGAGGCCGGTCACGCCGGCTCAACTGGGGGCATGGAGCAAGACCATGATCAGCACGCAATCCACGGGCGACCGGCGCCTGACCCCCAGCCAGCGCGAAGCGCTCGGCAAGTTCGTCCCCAATCCCTTCCCGCCTGCGCAGACAAGCACGCCCGTGCGCCAAGCGTCGAACGAGCCGCTCCCGATGCGGCCCCACTGGCTGGGTTGGCGTTAGCCTCAGGTACCGATCGGTTCCCTCGCGTCGTGTGACTCCAGACAAAACCCAATCGGCGCTTGATCGGAAACGTCGGCGAGGGCCTGGCACCTCGTCGACATTCACTCCACCCCCAACGCCTTGAACACCGCATCCACCGGATCCGAGTAGAAGCTCGTCTGAAACTTCGCAAACAGCTCCCCAGGCACCGACGGAATATCCGTCACGCTCGACATCGGCAGCAGGATCCGCTTGGCGCCGGCATCGAAGGCCACCTGCAGGCTCTCGGCCAGGTTGCGCACCTGGACGACCGTTCCGCCGAGGCTCATGTCGCCCATCACCACCATCTGGCTCTGAACCGGCTTGGCGAGCGCACCTGAGCACAGGGCGATGAACCCGGCCAGGGTCAGCGCCTTCGGCGTGCCGGTGTGCTGCAGCTCCACCAGATGCAGGTGGAAGTCGTGCTCGCCCGGCTTGATCGATGCGCTCACCCGGCCCGAGTTGGCCTTGAAGTAATCGAAGGCGACCTTGACCGCCTCGCGCGGCGCCAGGCCCGACGCCGAGACCTTGCCGCCGCCGGCGAGGGTCTGGATCTCGATGCGATAGGCGCCCGGCATCTCTGTGTCGCCCAGGCTGATGGTGTGCAGGGTGCCCGGGTTGAGCCGGCCTTCCGCGATAAGCGCTCCGCCCGATTGTTCGGGCACCGTGACAAAGCGTTCCTCGCCCGCCTCCAGGTCGATGTAGCTGAAGTGCACGTCGTAGAACTCCATGCCGCCGATCTTCTTGAGCTGCTCCTTCACCCGGCGGCGGCTCTCCAGCGCGTACTCCAGGCAGCGGCGCACGATCTCCTTGTCGTACTCGCCATGCGGGCAGATCAGCTTGAGCAGGCCGGAAACGGTCCGGCGCACGGCGATGGTGTCGCGCTGGTTGAGGTTATTGCCGAGCTTGAACCACTTGTCGATCGCGTCGGCGAAGTTGCGCTTGCGCATCTCGCGCAGGTACTCGGCCAGATAGTCGACGATCAGGCCGTACTGGTTGGTGAAGAACTCCGGGCGCATCTTCGGGATCTCCCAGCCCGGCACATAGGCATGGAAGCGGTCGAAGAAGGCCGAGTCGATCATGGCCTCGGGAAACGGTGCAAGCAGATGGCTGGTCTTCACCAGGGACTCGACGCTCTGGTTGATGTTGCCCACGAAGACCATCGAGGCATTGGCGTTGATCGCCTCCCTGCCCCGGCTGAAGGAGCCGGACGCCATGTAGTCCTTCATGATCTGCACGCCGTCGTGGTCCTTGAAGTTGATGCCAGCCACCTCATCGAAGGCGACCGTATCCCACAGGCCCACCAGACCCACCTTGCGCGCGCTCATGTTGTAGAAGAGGTTGGCGACGGTCGTCTGTCCCCCCGACACCAGGATGCTGTTCGGGCTAATTTCCTTGTAGATGTGGCTCTTGCCCGTGCCGCGCGGACCCAGCTCGCAGAAGTTGTAGTTATTCTCGACCAGCGGAATCATCCGCGCGAGCAGATGCCACTTCACCCGCTCCTTGAAGCAGCTCGGCTCCATACCGGTCGAGCGGATCAGCGCGTCAATCCATTCGTCCTCCGTGAAGGCCCGCCGCCCCTCGAACAGGCCGGCCATGTCCATGTTGGGCATCTGGATCGGTTTGAGATCGGTCACCGTGAAGGGCGACCCGCGCTGGTTCTCCTCGAACTGGTAGTTCAGGGTGACGATGCACCAGATGCCGCCCACCAGCAGCTTCTCGAACTGGCGCACGAAGGCGTCCGATACCTCGGCATTCTTCACCCCCAGGTTCGAGAGCAGCGCCTCGTAGACGTCCCGCTTCTCGTTGAGCTTCACGGTCACCTTGTCGATGACCTTGTAGCTGCCGCTCTCGCGGATCTTCGACTTGATCTTCTCGGCCTCATCCGACCTCACGTAGTTCTCGGCCAGGATGCGCTTGACCATCGTCATCCCGTTCTGGATCGTCGCTTCGTCGTCCGACGCGCAGTACATCCCGAGCAGGTACTCGAGCACATAAACGGGAACGTTCGCGCCCTCCTTGATCAGCTTGGTAAGGTCCTTGCGGACCACCTTGCCGGCGAAGTGGGTGTTGAGAAGCCGATCAAGTCGGGCGGTATCCACGGATACGGTCATGTGTGTTTCAGAAGTCGTTCGTAAAGGCGAGATCAACCCGCAGCGGCACACGCAACACCTCGACCTTGGTCGTGGCATCTCGCGCGGTCAGCCAGTAGTCGCGCGTCTTGTCGTAGGTGCCGGCGAGCACGGTCAGGAACACCGATTTCTTGCGCTCGTCGAGGAGCTGCGAGGCGCTATCAAAGGTCAGCGTCTGCTCGTTGCTGATCGGCCGTTCGCCATCGCGCAGCGCGATCACCACCGTACGCGGCAACACTTTGTCGGAGACAGCCTCGGTCTGGATGAACTCGAAGCGCTGGGTGTTGGTGACGACTTTGTTCGACGCGCCGAGCAGGCTGAACTCCACGTAGCGCGCCTTCTCCTTGTCGGACTCGCTCTCGCGCACGGTGATCACCGGCACCACGATCTCCTGCGGCATCGCACTGCCGTGCACGAAGCGCGCCCCACCGGCAAAGTGGAAACGGCTCGCGCCCTTCGGCACCCAGAAGTCCAGGCTAGCCTCCGGATCCGTGCCCGCCGTCAGCGCCGTGTTGCCGCACCATGCCTTGGGCGACGTGCCGATGCCGCGCCCGAGCAGGTAGCGTTTCTTCGCCTTCAAGGTACCCTCGGGCTGTGTTTCGAGCGCCGACTTGTCGGCAGCCAGCAGCGGCGCCTCCTGATAGATGAAGCCGTGGTCTGCGGTGACCAGCACCGTCGAGCCGTTCAAGCTGTTGATGACGAAGCTCACCAGCTGCGAAAGCTGAGCCAGGGCCTCGTCCACCGCGCGGAACGTCATCCCTTCGGTGGCTTGCTTGTCACCCAGGGCATCGATATGGTCGTGATACACATAGATCACCCGCCGATCGCGCACCAGCGCCCTGCCCTTGTCCTTCCCCAAGGCCAGCAGCTCGTCGGCCTTGATCGCCAAGCCCTCATACTTCGCCAAGTGGGCGTTGCGCTGCTCCAGCGTCGACACTGGCTGCCCATCGGCCAGCACATCGAGATTGCTATTGGCCTTGTAGGCCAGACTGTGATGCGGCAGCAGCGCCGCCATCCCCAGCGTGGTGTAGCTCGGCAGCACGCCCAACTGCGACGACAGCCCCGCCTTGAACCGGCTCTTGCTGTTGAGCTGCTGCACCAACTCCCCGGCCGCCTCGTAACGGAAGGCATCCGAGATCACCACGAACACCCGCTTCGCACCGGCCGCCAGCAGTGGCGCAACCTGGATATCGAAGAAGCGATGCTGATTCGGCATCCCGGCCGCCGTCCAGTGACTCAGCAAGCCCCCCTCGCCCTCGACGACCCTCGCCCAGGCGGTACCAAACTGCGGCAGGAACCACCCCGTGTAGGTTTGCTCGATTCGAACGCGCAGTTCATGCAGCACCGCCCAGCCCATCGGCTCGACCTTTTCTGCAGCCTCATGGAAATGCCGGTACAACTGGTCGAAGCGGAACAGCTCGGACTGATAGACCGTCAGCGCCGCCTCGGCGTTGGAAAAGCTGAAGCCCGCATCGAAGCGCGCCTTCAGCTCGAAGAAAGCCGCCCCAGCCTCGATCGCGTCGTAGCACGCCGCCAGCGCGCGGCTCTCACTCGAGCTCTGCGCCATCAGCCGGCTCGCCCAGTGACCATCTCGCCGACGGGCGATCAGCGCCTGCATCGCCTCATCGCTCGCCCCTGCACCGGCCAGCACACGATCTTTCAAGTCCTTCAGGATCCGCCGCTCGACGACCGCAAAGGTCATGGCCTCGGCCAAGGCCTCGCCCGGCAACACGCTCAGCACCCCATCCAGGCCGATCTCGCCGGCCACCGCGTCCGACAGCAGGTTGTAGCTCTCATAGGCGGCCATATCAGTCCGCCACCGCGCGGCAAACACCGACGCGTTGGCCGCCAGCGTGCGATCCGGCAACACAAAATGCCGCAGCGACTCCGGCGCCTTCCCGGACAGCGACCGGCAAAAGTCCGTCACCAGGATGCGGTACAGAAGATCCCGCAAGGTGAAGGCCGGCGCCACACCATCCGCGCCATACCCCAGCGTCTGCAGCGCAAACGCCCAGAAGGCCGAGTCCAGCTCATTGGCGACGATGTCCTGCCACGCACGCGGCTCGGCCGCCAGATCTGCCTCGCCCTCATGCACCATCGAACTCAACAGGCGAAGAAGAATGGTCTGGAAATCCGCCTGCTCCGAGCGCACCAGCACCGCCAGCATCTTGCGGTCCAGCGCCTCGGCGTCATCACTCGGCGTCACGAGGCGGCGCAGCTTCTCCACACGGTCCTTGGCCCGCAGGAACTTGTTGCGCGCCTTCAGATGCGGGCGCAGGGCCTGACTCGTCAGGCCCAGGTCGTCCAGCAGCATGGAGTTCGAGTCCGCGCGGAACGCCCTGCCGCGCAGGCGCAAATCGAGGAGCCAATCCTTTGCCGGATCGGGTTCGGCTGCAGGCCGGTAGAGCAGCCAGCGCGTGCCAGGTGCGCGCTCGACGTCGAGCTTCACCTGCAGGGCTGGCGTGCGGTCGAGCCGCAGGACATGTACGCCTTCCAGGCTCAGGCCATCCACCCAGGCGGAGAACTCGCCATCGGGGTCGTCCCAGAACAAAAGTTGCTGGGTCGCGAACTGCGCCTCGAGGGCTTCGATAATGCGTTGGTGACTCACTCTGGTTCAGACCCTTGTAATGCTCAAATTGTGCAAGCACTGCTTGCACAAACGCAGATTGATGCGGGGCAATTTGTGCAACACCTGTTGCACGAACTCGGATCAGTGAATGATCCCAGCCCCTTCGCTTCGTCTAAGCGTCTCAGAAACCTGTGGGAATGTCTCAAGCGGGATACGGTGCTGACACGCTCGGCCGTCGTCATCCACGTGCAGACACACGTACTGATAGGTAGTCAGAAGAAGCCCGTTGTTACCGGGTTGCTCCAGCAACTTCATGGGCAGAAGGTGGTGCGGACAGATCACCTCGTCGTCCTTTTCACCCAAGTGCTGCCGCAAGCGAATCTGGGTTTCGCGAACAACATCCTTCCGCTCCCAGATCTCGCGCCTTTCCTTCGTCGGCAGGTCGAGGTTGGGGTCGGATTTTCTGAGCGCCATCAGGTTTTCCTTTGCGGGATCAAAATTGATCGTCGGGCAGGCACCCGGATGCGCAGAGCACAACCAGTAAAAGCTTCGGCGACGAGTCGTCCCGTTATAACCACCTTGCCTAATCCTCATGCTCCCACCGCAAGTAGGGCACACCCGCGACGACAGAATCCCCACCGCAGCGCTGGTCTCGTCATCAGATACCGGGGCCGACACCAACTGCGTGGCGGCGTCTTTCAGCTCAGCTGACGCTTCCGCTGCCTTGGCGGCCTCCAATTCCTCGCGCAGTCTTCTTCGTTCGAGATCGATCTCACGAAGCCGATCGTCGTCACGGGACGATCTTTTTCCATCCCGCCTGGCACGCTCCGCGATTTCTCTCTGCTCGGCCGCAAGGTCTTCAGCACGGTTGAAATACTGCCGTGACGCGCCATCAATATATCGCGTCGCCGCACGCCCAAACTCGGAGCGATCTATCTCCTCCAGCACTGCTCGAACCGTGTCGATCGCAACCTGTTTTGCGACCTGGAGAACCGGTACGACCACTTCTCGAAGGAATGCCCTCGCCCCAGAAAACAATGATTCCAGGAAACCCATAAGTCACCTCTGCCGGTGTCCATAAAGCATTTAGCAATGATTGTCCCACCCCACTGAGCCTGCCCCTTCCCCTCAAGCCCCCTTTCCTCTCATGCGAACCCCGACAAGCGCAACCAGCAGCAACAACAGCACAGGCCCCAGAATCAGCCATATCACCTCGTCTCCTGTGGCTACGCCGGATTGAGCCTGTCGCTCGCGGAAATCGTTCACAAGCCTCTCAAGCCGGTGGCGATCCCCGCTGTAGTCCGCAAAGAGCTTCGTGAACACCTGAATCTGCTCGGCATCCTTGCGAGATGGGTTTGTGCCCTGCAGATCGGTCAGCGCGGACTCAGCCCCCTCCAGCAACACGTCGTAATCGGACAGCGTCTGCTCCAGCACGTCGGCCGAGCGGGCATCGCCCTGGATGAGTGCACTGTTGCTCGTCGCGAGGGCACCGATCTTCTGTTGCGCAAGCTTCAACCGGACGAAGTAACGCCCAGTCAGCCCGATCAGATTCGTAGTCCGGTGCTTCTCGAGCAACGGGTCATTCACCACGGCCCTGATGACTGCAAGCGCCTCCGGGCCGACCGAGCCGTCGTCCATTCGCAAGGAAAGTCGATCAACATAGATCGCCACCAACAGCGGGATGAACTTGTTCTTTGGCTCATCGACAAGCGCAGTGCGCAAACCGTCCGCGTATGCGTCTTGCCAGCGCAGTTTTTCGTCATACAACCGAGTTGTGGCATGGACGAAGGTTGGCAAGGTGCTCGACAAACCCAACCCCTCGCTGATCTCGATCGCACGTTCGGCATGGTCATGTGCAGACTGGTAGTCGTTGGCGATGAACAGCAGCAGCGACAACAGGCTGAGCAATCTCGCCTGCTCATGCCGCTCGAACTCACCACTCTCGGCAGCAGTTTGCAGCTCGGTGATGGTCTTACGGATCAGCTCGACATTCCCAGGCGCCACAAGTGGCTTTTCCTTGTCTACATCGTCGAGCGCGTCCAACGCTGTAATCCGCTTCTCAAGTCCCCCCGTAGTCCTGGGCAATGGCAGCGTCGTAAGACCTTTGCTCCGTTCAACCAGCTCGTGATACTCGTACTTCGCGTACAGCGCACCGAACGAATAGTCGAAAGCCAGTTCGGTCGAGAACGTCAGCGCAGCGGTAAGCAGCGCAGCCCCCCCAACCATGCCAAAGCCACCCGAGGCAATCGAACCCCCACCTAATAGGGCCAGGCCAGCCTTGGTTGCAGCTGCTCCCGACAAACCCATCGTTCCACCAACCCACGTTCCAATAGCTGCAACAGCAGGGCTCGCCGCGCCTCCAGTGAAGAAGATGGCGGCACCGGCAGCGATCGCAATAAGGCTGATCAGCAGCCAGTTCACCACGCCCGACGGCTCATAGAACGCAGCAAACGTCGCGACCTCATCGCCTGCCAAACCGAGCTGTGGAGTCACCAGCATCCCTAACAGAACAACGCCCCTCATCGCAGCTCTCCCAGGAGCTTGATCTGCTCCACGCTCTCCTCCGCGCTGCCGAAGATCAACTCCACTTCCCGCTTCTTCGCCTCGTGCTGTAACAACTTCAGGTAGCGCATATCCTCAGGGCGGTTGCTCATGCTGAAAACCGGCACCACCCTCTTTCCATGCACCTTGCGGTAAGCCACCAGAGAATCCAGGTCGGCACGGTAGCGATCGAGCGGCATCAATGTGGTGGGCGCGTAGTTCTTCGCTTCGATCGCAAACGTCGTTCGTCCATGCTCAAGCAGCACGTCGATATCGGTCGGCGCCCGCTTCAGGCCATCGTCGAATTTCTCGCCGATCCCGAGCACTTTCATGCCGCGACCGGCTGCACCGTCAGCCAAGCGCAGTTCGTACAAATGGCCTGCCGTCCCCACCTCGCTGTTGCCGACGACCTTTCGTAGCGTCGTGCGGAAGCCCGGGGCGCCGGTCAGGCGGGAGAACATACCCTCAGCTTCTGCCCGGGGGATCCGTCCCTGATGAACGGCAATGCGCAAGAAGGCATCTTCGAGCACCTCATTGGGAAGATTAAGCCGCCCCAACTCCTCGCCCGCCCGGGCGGTGCCCTTGGTGTCGGCGGCAAGGCGCGCAAGCCGCACAATCTCGTTTTCCGGCAAGGCCTGACTGGCCTTGGAGATCTTCGCGATGACGGAGACCGCTTTTCCGGTGGAGCCCCAGAAGGCTCTCACCTCACCCGATGGCGCAAGAACGATCGCCAATGCAGTGACGAAACCCAGTAATGCCAAGCGAAGGCGCGACCAACTGGCGCTTGCATCGCCAACGCCCAAAATGGCAGCGCCTGCCCGCAAGCCCTTCATTCCGGACGCCGTTTCGGCCATCAACGCCCCTTGCTCGAACCGAGCGCCTTCTCGGCAACAAACTTTAGGAGCCGCCCGACGAATGGCACAGGCACCCTATTACCGATCTCCTGCAACAGGTCCGGGATGTGTGCAACGACCGCGTCACACAGTGCCTTCGGCACCCCCATTCGCTTCAGTAGGTCATACGCTGATTCGTTGACTCTCCGTCGGTACTTCTGCGGCAGACCGGCGATCTCAACAAACTCGTTCCATATTCGGGCAAGGGCCTCGTTGAAGGAGCTCCCCGTTCCTTCACCGTAGAGCTTCTCGGGCTCAAGCAATGCGTTGCGCACGATCGATGCAATCAGCCCCTCACGAGACTGCTCCCGCAGCGGCTCATAGTGTGGTTCGAGTACCCCGCCTGATGCAAAGCAGCAGGGAATCAGCTCACGATAGCGGTAACTTGAAAATGCCTGGCGGTTGCGCTCCACCCACGCACCCATGGGCTGCTCGTTCTCGCAGCCGGCCACTGCGAGAATCACCGGGATCCTCCCTTGAGTCATCTTCTTCACGAAGAAAGCATAGTCGTCCTCGTGCTCCTTGGTGATACGCGTGGCACGGGTCACATGAATCAGGAGACTGAAGCCGTCCCGGGCCTTCTCGAGCAATTCGACCAGTTCGATGATCGCCTTGTCGGCTGGAACCGTACCCTCGGTGCTTTCGTGGAGGCCGACCGTATCGATCAGCTCGATACGGTGGCCCTGCGCCTCAAACGGCGCATAGGAATGCGATCTGCTCGTCACCCCACGCGCGTCGTTATCGGTCGGTCGTGTCCGCCCAGTTAGCACGTTGCACAGGCTGGTCTTGCCGGAGCCCGTTGCGCCAAACACAAGTACGCGAATCCTGTTCATGTCGTCTCTCTCGTCAACCAAACAACCCAGCCAGTGCGACCAACAAGAGGAGCGACGCGATGAAGCCAAGCCCACTCAGGATCACCTTCAGCGTCAACGTCGCACCGTCTCTGATGCCGCTACGGATGGTGGCGAACAAGAAAATCATCCCGATTAGAATCAGGAAAAAAAGAATGAACCTCATCCTGAAAACATCCCATAAAAGGAAACCCAGCCCGGTTTCTCAGAAGCTGCGATCACTCCATCCACAAGGCACGACTGCCGATTGCCCGCAACGCTCTAATTCCAAACCGCGAACTCATAAGTAACGCTTCCTCGCCCGATCGCCCGCAGCTTTTTCTCCCCCTCGCGGGAAAACGGGTTCGGTAGCAGCGTCACCGCAAGTCGCTTAGGATCGAGGACATTAGAGATGTAGAGAATCCGGTACTTATTGTCCTGATCTGCACGGTATCTCAGTGCCGCACCGATTTCCGTTGGCCCCATCTCAAAGACGTGCGCATCGCCCGTACTTGCCTTCACCTCGTAGTAATAGGTTGTGCTCTTGAGCTGCACCTTGAAATCGAAGCCCAGGATGTCGTCGCCCTTGTTTGTCCCAAGCACGCGATCCCGATAGCCAGAAACCCAGCATTCGTCACTGAGTTCAAGTTGGTGACGGTTTCGGTGGTGAGCCTTTATCCACTCACGGGCAGCCAGCTCGCCGATGAGGCCAACGGCCACCTTTTGTTCATCAGACAGAGAGGACTCGGCCGGCCGCGCCCTGCGAGCTGAAGTCCCAGCACCTGACATCCCTCCGCTCCCCACCGGCTTATGGATGTCGCTCAACTTGACGTTCGCACTCGCTGTGTCGTTCAACGATGTGACTCCCCTCAGCCCCTGCGACACCACATCAACCAAGCTCCCAAAGTCCGCCTCGAGGGCAGATAGGTCCGTGCCGTCAAACTGAATCAGCAACCTACGACGCTTTCGCTCCTCTCGCTCTTCAGCCAAAGTCTGCTGGATATCGCGAACTTGAGACTCGGACACTCCCCAGTCCTCAAGAAGCGGGCTGACCGGTTTGCCAAGCGGCCAAAGCCCTTCCTCACCAAGCCAAGCCGCAATCTCTTTGTCATCAAGCGGGCGAAAGTCACCCCATCCGTTCTTGTAGGCGCTGCTCTGGCATTCGTCGACGCTGCTTGCCCCTTCAACCCACGTGCTGCGCAAACGAGTCGTTACCTCTGGCGCACCGGACATGATCCAAGCAGTCAGCACCCTCGAATGTCTTCCTACGAAATCCCGGATCCGCGCAGCATTCTCCCTGCGAACGTGCTTCAGGGGTAGCGCGTAAGTCTCGACGGGACATTCAACCTCGTGATCTTCGAACCATTTCTCAACGCATCCCTGCATGACCCCCGTTGGCAAATCCTCGTACTTCTCGAACCAATCCTCATCGGGTTCAATCGCCTGCACCGAGTCTCGCAAGGAAACGTAGTCGGACATCCCCTCGCGTTGTTCGAATGCCTGAGCAAAGGCCGCCCTCAAACGCTCCTCGAGTGCCTCCGCATGCTGGCTCAAGAAGGCGGCAAACTGCCTGCGATTCGCAGCTTCGCATCGGATCGGTTTGAAGACGCCCGGCATGGATCGAACCGCTTCATTCAACTGCGCAAGGCTCAGTCCGAACGTATCCTTGAGGTCTTGCAGATTCGTCACGGTACTCAAGCGCTCCAGAATCTCGTGCGAAGACAGCGCAAGCGCCTCACCAAGGCAGCCGAGCACTTCCTGAACATCCGTTTCGGCAGGATCCTCCACTCGCATGAGTTGTGAGAGCTTCTCGCGCTCCAATGGGCGCTCAAGTGCGCAAGCCAGAACGAGGGCGAACCTCACCTGGCTGGAGAGATCCGCACGCGCGTAACGACGGGTTTGGGCAAGGTCTTCAACGGTCGTGCCGAGAGCCTCGGCAATGTCATGCTCACTTGGGCTTTGAGCATCGAGACCATGAACACGCTGCTCAAGCCTCAGGAAAGCAGCCTCCAGGCCATTGGCGAGTCGTCGCTCCTCCAACCCGACCGCAAGTTGCTCTGAGAGGCCGGCCAGCAGACTCACATCAGGCATATCCAAGGCCGTCTGCGCAACCAATACCGTGCAATCCCCCAAGCGGGCGACCACTCCTCCTCTCAGGGATGCAGGAAGATCACGGACATTTGACGTCATCCCGATTTGTACCCGACGCCCCGTCAAGAAACGCAGACTTGAGGCCGAGCGGCGGATCCTGGCGAGGTTCTTCTGGGTGCTCGAAAAGAAGACACCTCCCTTGTGCTCCGCCGCACACACGATGAAGTCGACGATCCAGCTCCCGAAGACCTCGGACAGATACGGAGGATCGCCGAGCGCCTCGACCTTGAAGCCATCAACCAGCACCGACAAAGGTTCGTCCGAAATCCGCTTGAATCGGTGGGGAGCCAACTTGTCGAGCAGGGCCTCAGTCTCGCTCATAGCATCAAGGCCATAATCGAAATAAGGAATCGCTAGCTCATCAAGCAGTTGACGCTTGGCCGGACTCTCCTCATCGAAAAGGTATGCGGTCACCGAGCCGTCATCGTTCCCGACAGCCTTAGCACCCGCATCGAGCGCTCTCACTTCACCTCCGACCACAACCGGAATACTTGAAAGCACGAGCCCGTCACTATCCGTGACAGCCTCAGACCAGAGCGCGCTGAACAACTCCCTAAAGCGCTTGACATCCTTGGGGTCGGAGATCCTTTGCCGTGCAGCTTCGGCGTAGGCTGAAATCGCCTTACGCACATCACCTGGCTCATTGAGAACAACAAGCCCAGTCAACGTCCTGAGTCGTTCGGACACCAAGTCGTCAAGCTCTCTGGCGACCTCTGAAGCGACGAGCTCAATGAATCTAGGAGCTGTCTCTTCGTCAGTCTTGAAAAAGCGCGCCTCACGCGGCGGGACAAACTCGCAGACAGGGGAGCCTGCACGTCGCACTGGCATCCATGGCATTTCCTCGAAGAAAATCCTGAGCGGCGTTTTCCAGACAGAATTTGGCGCCCACTCAGCCCCTCTCCCCGGACGTGAAAGACGCCCTTCGAGATGTTCCTTGCCCAGATGGGGGAGCATGCGCGCAACCTGCCTCGCATACTCTACGCGCTGCTCGGTCGATAATCTCTGAAGGTCAAACTGACCCGGCACTCGCCATAGCGCTATCTGCACCCGATACAGCACCGTTCCATGAGGGGTGCTCTTCGCTGCGGCCTCCAGCGATGGACGCCAACTTTGCAGAGTGTCCTCACGCACGTACTTTGCGGCGGCATTCACTATCTTCTGCGGCAGGCCCCACGGACGGTCCTCGCAGGTAATCTCGTTGTCGCCGCCCACTGGTCGCAAGCAATCTCGAACGCCTGTTTCCGACAGAAAACAAGTCCACTCCTCGGCGGATCCAACATCAGCAAGAGACCAGTCCTTGTACCCGGGCAGCAAGTTCTCGCGTGCTTCAGACAAATCAGGCAAGTCGGCACCAGCGCCATTCAGGAAAGTCTCCAGACGCTTTGCATTGGGCGCACTCCACCCAGTCGAAAACATCGCGTCACGTGCGCTCGTCCAACCTCCCCTCGTCGGCACAAAGAAATTGGAGTCCCGGGTCTCCTTACCCGAGGACCCGCGACCACTCGACCAGAGCCTGAAGGCCCACTCAAGCGCCTGCATTCGCGTCATGTCACCAGTTCGCGACCTGGTCACGCCTGCCAGCGTGCGCAAGACATCACGTGTGTCGTACTCGCGCACAAGCTTGCCCTCGAGGAGGAAGGCGCGAGCCGGGCGATAACCGCCGTCGTCCTTCATCCAGGGCACATCACGGCTTAGCAGGGCGAATCCGTCGCGCAAGCTCTTAGGGAACGCTTCGAGCGGTAGCGACTTCCTCGTTTCTGCATCATCCGAGTCCGCATCCACCGACAGCACCGGTGGGAAATACACATCGGCCGAGCGCCTTCGCCCCGTTGCCGAATCGGCCGGTTGGCTGGCAATCAACTCGCCATTCACCCCAAGCAAGAAGCGTTTTCCAAACAACGCTTCGGGCGTCTTCCGGAGGTGAAGCGCCGCCTCGTCATACAATCCGGCCCATCGCTCGGGGGGAGCCTTGCCCGCGTGCATCTCGCTGGCAATCTGTTCGACCCAAGTCGCGATCACCTCCGGCGACGGTTTGAACGAACAGTCGTAGCCACCAAGGAAGGTCTCGACTGCCTTGCGTCGATCGTCTGAAAGCGAATCAAGAAGAAGCCGCGCACCACAAACAGTCGAAACTTTCTGGGGCGAGATGCAAGCCTCTGCAGGCTGCTCCCAAACCAGGGTCTCGATCGCTTTCGCCCAATTCCATGCGCCGCCTCCCGCAATCACGGGAAGCAGCTTTCGCGAGCGGAAGTCGCTTCCACCACTTTCGAGTGCCCGACGAATTTCGTCTGAGTAGCGTCCGCTCCAGCACAGCAGATCGATGACCACTCCTGGAGACTCCTCCCCGTTCTGAGTGATCGCAAACTCGATTACCCGCGCACTCACCCGGGCAGCAACCGACATGAAATATCGGTTTAGATGGATCTCGTCGCTCACGCGACTGCGATCCATCTTCGTGTAGAAATTCGCGTTCACGAAGCCAGCAAAGGGGGCTCGGCCTTCATCCCCAAGCGGCAGGAAGCAATAAAGCAGTCCCTTTTCAACGCGCGCCCCGATCCTGACAGCTACGCTGACTCGCGCTGCGCCGCGCCACTTTCTCCACGACTCGGGAATTTGCTTCAGCGCGAGGCTCTTCTCGAGCTCAACAAGGAAGTCACCTTCGGGGACTTCCTGCGTCCCGATGCAATAGATCTCATCGCCCACACGCACACGCTCAACGCGCGTACCGCAAGGCAGATCCCACCGACTTTCACTCCTCCGCAGCAACTCGAGACTCCGCCCGTCCCCGCCCTCGATCGCAATCCGATGAACTCTGTCGAGAAACAGGTGCAAGGGACGTGGGTGCGAACACAGCACGCCGAGTTGCGCCTCCACGGAGCGGCGGGCCTCGGGGGAGTCGAGCGGCATCCGGACAACCGTCGCGAAACGCTCCCTTGCAAAGCGCCCAACCAGCCCAGGCCGATCTTGCGCATACACCGGCAGGTGCCAGAACGGCATCCGCTGGACGATCTCGCTCGCCAGCCCAACATCCTGTCCCGGGGGGAGGAAGCGCCGAATATCCGGTTCCCTTGCGAAGCGAAAGCAATACCCGTCAAACGTCCCGCTACCGCCGGCCCCACGTACAGAGTAGATCTCGGGCCAGCTGCAGATCTGCAGCACGCTGCGAAAGCCGAGGCCCTTGTTTCCGATGCCCTCGTTGACCGGCTTGCTGCTCTGCGCGATGTTCGTGATCGCCTCGAGGTTCGGTTTCGTGAAACCGTTACCCCGATTGGCAACATAGAGGCAGCCGTGATCACACTCGTCGGGCGCGAATGCCAGCACGACCTCACCATCGGCCCGCGCCGCCTCATGCGCATCGTGGGCGTTCTGGATCAGCTCGACCAGAAATCGATCGCCGTAGTCGTCAGAAACGCTCTGCGACAGGTTGCGAGCACCATCGTAGATGTGCGTTTTCCCACGCGCCGAGAGGTAGGCCTCAACCTCCCCACGGGTCTTGGTCTCGATGTCATCACGCGCAGAGTGCTTCGCGGCCACGGGCACAGCCAGGTCAGTCATCGCCCGCCCCACCCGTGACCGCCTTCACCTCCGCCAGCAGATCCCCGAACTTGCCGTAGTTCACCTTCACCCCGTCATCCAGGTCGAGGTTGATGCGCATGTCGGCGTAGTGGCGGAGCTTTTCGTCGTAGGCGAGGAGTTCGACGTGTTTCTTGCGCAGTTTCTCAATCTGTTTGTTGAGCTTGTTGCGCGCGGCGGTGCTGGGGGCGGCAGCAGCGTCTTTTTCCAGCATGTCGATGCGGGCCTGCATCTTGCCGGTGAGAGGCACGACGTATTCGGCACGCAGGCGGGCGAGCGTGCCTTCGTGGTAGCGGTGCAGGTAGACCAGCGCCTGGAAGGCGCCCTGTTTGCCGCTGGAGAACAGCCAGTAGATGGGGCGCTTCTTGTAGGTCTGCAGGTGGTCCTTGAAGAACTTGTCGGCCAGGTAGCGGCGGATGGTCTCGTCCGGCGTCTCGTTGGCCTTGGTGCCCAGGCTCTCGGCGAGCCAGGCCATGTTCTCGTCCAGCGTGTCGGCGCCCCACACGGCGCGCAGGAACTCGCGCACGCGATTGGCGGCGTCGTCCTCGAACCAGAGTTCGTCGGTGATCGGCACGATGCCGTCGGCGTCGGCCGGCAAGGTCTTGTAGCGGGTCGCGTCGAAGCCGACGTTGCCAGCGTGGGCGTAGATCAGGCCGGGTTCGTCGAGGCTGTAGCGGCCCATCATGCAGCCGATGGCGTAGGAGATGAGGCGCTGGGAGTCTTTTTCACGGCCGGGGCGGGTCAGGGTGATTTGGTCTTCGGGGACTTCGGGGGAGAGTTCGTTGTGGAGACCGTAGGCGTCGATGAATAGGCGGTTGTTTTCTTCCTCCAGACCGCGCAGACCCGCTATCTCAGCTATCACTGATTCCGCCCAAGCATTCCAAGAACCGGGAAGGGAAACTTCTTCGCCCACCAAGAATGGCACGCACTGAAAATCCCATGAAGTCTCATAGCTATCCCATTGGCGCTTTGAAATTTCTATTGCGCTTTTCGCATTACGGGCAATTTTTTTATTTCCCGAAATTTTCGTTGGAACAAGTTTTAGCGGTCCTTCGTGGTAATCCAACGTAGGGCTCAAACAAAGCAAAAAATGATCAATGAGCTTCGAATTAAATAGCGCTAAAATTTCGAACAGATTTTCATTTTTTTTGGGGAAACACATCGCCCCTTTTGTCTCAAAAACTGAACCTTTCGGACTCCATCTCATTGAGAAGCCCCCGGAGGAGAGACTTGACCATGTTGCCCCTTCTTTGAAATAGAATTCTCTATTAATGACACGCCCGTTTGACTTGACATTTACGCCAGGCGTATTGTCAATATATTCACATATTGCCTTTCCATTATTCTCAAAATTAATGACGTATTCGTTGTTACCATACCAACGCCTAAACCCTCCTCCCTTGTTGAGTGGGAACCATTTAAGACCAGAACCAAAAGCATCATCCTGCGATTCAAAACCAAACCCAACCTTATTGAAACAAACCTCGTACCAATACCGGATAAACAACGAATTATTTGTCGTAGCCAAACCCTGCTTAGTCTGAGCAATATCTCCGAGCTTCGGGGTGCTCGAGAATACGTGTCTCAAGACTTTGCTTGCCCAATACGCCACCGGACTCCCCGGAATCTTCTTGAAATCATCCGGCTTAACGGCTTTCAGTCGCTCGCTCTGAACAGGGAACTGCTTTGGCTTTCCACTCTCCGCAATGTCCTCGTTTTCGCAATACGAGAAGCTGCCCGCGTAATTAGGTACATGGTCACACAGCATCACCGTTGCAGCCGTACCAAACGCAATGCCCATTACCCCGTTGCCCATATGCACCATGGACGTTAGGGTGCGCTGCATCAGCAACTTCTCCCGCATGGCTTCATACGACGACAAGAACATCCAACTCTGCATCGTCACCATGCTATTGAAGCCATTGGGTTTGCACCAAGCAAACCCCCGCTCGATGAACATGGCAAACAGGTCTGCCTTGCTGTCGGGGAAGGTGGCCCTGGCGAACTCCTTCAACGGCGCATTCATCCCCTTCCCGCCCATATACGGCGGATTCGCCACCACCGCATCGAACTTCCGCCCAAGCACCTGTGCCTGCTCCGCCAGCGGCACCAAATCCTGCG
Source organism: Thauera sp. JM12B12 (assembly GCF_039614725.1). Classification (NCBI taxonomy): domain Bacteria; kingdom Pseudomonadati; phylum Pseudomonadota; class Betaproteobacteria; order Rhodocyclales; family Zoogloeaceae; genus Thauera; species Thauera sp. JM12B12. The sequence continues at coordinate 2,127,653 of NZ_CP154859.1, forward strand.
CCGCCGCTTGCGCATATAAGTCCCCGGTCTCGTTCGCCCTCGCCAGCGCCTCCGCCAGCGCCGGCAGTTGGGCATTCAGCGCGTCCGGAATCTGGATCAGCGAGCCAAAGGTCTTGGCGTGTTCGAAGGTGTCGAGCAGCGCCTTGACGGTGGCGCGCTGGACGCCGAGGGGCGCGAGATGGTTGGCGAGTTCGTCCAGGTCCAGCCCCTTGCTCTCCTGCAGGCTCAGCACGTTGAGTCGGGGTGGATCGTTGAACAGGCGGCGGTCGTCGGCGCGGGCTTTCATCAGCAAGGCGAAGCCGGCGAGCTGCGCGGCGCGGTCGTCGATGTCGAGGCCGTAGAGGTTCTTCTCCAGAATCAGGCGCGGAATGTCGCGCAGGCGGTAGCCACGTTCCAGGTAGATACCTTTGAGCAGTGCGTAGGCTTCGACCAGGATGTGGCCGGAGCCGCAGGCGGGGTCGAGCACGGTGATGGATTCGGGATTGAGGCTGCCGCCGTCCTCGGCCATGCGGGCATGGATGAGGGCGTCAAGCTGGGCGTTGACCTCGGTGGTCTGCTCGGCGGGCTCGATGTAGTACGGCCATTGGCTCTTGAGCGTGCTCGTTGGGTTGGCCATCAGCCACAGGCGGCCGGCGCTGTTCTGCACCAGGTACTGGACGATCCAGTTGGGGGTGAAGAGCTGGGTGGCGGCGGGGATGTCCTCGCTCTTGACCACCTTGCCGATGACCTGGTCCTTCTTCTCGCTGATGTAGAACTGGTAGAGCCAGCCGATGATCTCCACCTGCGCCCAGTCTTCTTCCGCAATCTCGGCAACCAGCCTGGCGATCACCGAGTCGGTGCGCAGCAGGTTGTCGGGTAGCAGCAGCTCGGTTTCGTCGTCAATGCGCTCGAAGAGAAAGGGTATGGCGGCGGAAAGCGCGTTGCACTGGGCGACCAGCAGCAGACGGTAGAGCTCGCCGTCCTTGTTGCCGGCGAGCTTGAGCTCGGCGATGTGGGCGGCATCCAGACCGGGCAGTTCGCGGCTGGCGGCGAGGTCCGCCGCGTGGGCGAGGATGTCCGGCAGGCCGCCGGCGGTGGCGCTGGAGAGCACGCGGTGGCCGTGGCCGAGATAGTCGTGCAGCTCCATGAAGCGCAGCGCTGCGAAGCGGTTGAACCAGGTGTAGGCCACCGCCTCCATGGTGTAGGCAAACCCGTCGCGCTGGATGCGGCGCACCAGGCGCTCGCGCTGCTGGGCCACGCGGGCCGGCCATTCGCGCCCGGCGATCAGCACCACATCGCCCCGGCGCTCGGCCGGCAGCGCTTCGAACTTGCCGGCGGATTCGGACAGGCCGAGCAGGTTGGCGCGCTGGGTGACGGCGGCGATGAAGTCCTTGCGGGCCTGGGGGGCGTAGGTTTTGAGTTTGGCTTTGTTCATGGCTCAGAGACGGTCGATGTGTTCGGCGATGCGCGCCAGGATGGCGGCGAACGGCACCTGGCCGGCGTAGTACAGGCCGGCGGTTTCCTCGTACTTGCGCTGGTAGCGCTCGCGCACGGCGGGGTCGCTCAGGGTGAAGGCGGGGTTGCGGGCGATGTTCAGTTCGTCACCGCCCCGGAAACGTTGCCGCTTGCGCGCCTCGTAGTCCGGCGTGCCGATGAAGGCCAGCACCTCGGGGTGGGCGAGCAGGCAATGCAGGTCGTAGTAGTGACGCAGGAAGTTCTTCGGAAACGGGGCGGCCGGATCAGCCGCCTGCTGCAGGCGGAACTTGGTGGACACCGTCTGCAGCTTTTCGACGAAGGTGTAGGCCGGGCTGTAGCACGGCACGTCCACGGCCCGGTTGTCGATCACCTGCACCGGGCTGGCCAGCGCGGCGTCGAGCGCCCATGAGCTGATCAGGCAGGGGGTGTTGGGCGCGGTGTCGTCGAAGCCGACCTCGAGCAGGATGCCTTCCTTGATGCCGGGGAGGTAGTCGGTGCGCACCGGGTAATGCAGGCGGATGCCGGCGCCCCGGTATTTGGGGTCGTCGTATTCGGTGTCGCGCTCGACCGACTCGAAGCCGGGCAGCGGGCGGGTGCGGATCTGCGCCGCCAGCCAGTCGAAATACTGCCGGCGCGTTTCGATGTGTGCGGGTTTGTCCTGGTTCTTGCCGGCCTTCACCTGCTGTTCGGCAGGCGGCTCGATACGCAGATCGATGTCTTCGGAGAAGCGCTGGATGATGCCGAAGCCCTTCGAGAGCGAGGTGCCGCCCTTGAGCTGAAACTGCCAACCCTGCTGCTGCAGGACCCAGAGGCCGTGCATGAGCCAGTAGTCTTTCTCGATGAGGTAGGTGGCGATGCCGGTTTGCTGCGCGAGCTGGCGCAGCAGATCCACGAAGTTGGGGTGATCGTGCAGGAAGCCCGGGGCGGGCATTGCCGCGTCAGGCCTGGGCATCGTGCTCGCTCATCCATGGGCGAAACAGGCGGCGCGTGCGGGCCGAGCCGTAGTCACGCAGCGCCTGCTCCAGGCGTGCGGCATCGAAGGTGTCGAGCTTGCGATACACGGCATCGAGCAGCGTTTCCGGGTCTTCGGCGAGCTGTTCGAGGTTGTTGAGCATGTCGACCAGCAGGTATTCGCGGCTGACCTGATCGCGCGCAGGGAAACGCGGCTTGTCGCGAAAATCGAACTCGAACCCGGCGAGCGTGAAGAGGCCGTGGCGCTTGTGGTTGTACACCACGTTGCGCCGATAGAGCTGGGTGGTGCCCAGGCCGAGGCTGTTGTAGACGCTGGGGTTGAAGAGCAGGAAATGGTCGTCATCGAGGAAGCTGCGGACCAGCTCCTCCTCGCTGGGCGGCGCTTCGCCGAAGGGGGTGTGCCGAGGCACGTAGTACAGCCCCTGCGCCACCCGGCGCACCAGCCCGGCCTTGAGCGCCCTGCCCAGCTCGCGGTCGACACTGGGCAGAGAGGCAGCCAGATCCTTGCGGCGGAAGACCTTGCCGGCATGCAGCCGGGCACCCTGCCCCAGGCGGGAGAGGTCGGCAGAGACGGTGGCGGGCATTGTCAGAATCCTCGTTGACGTTTCATGCAGTATGCCATGGTCGATGAATCGACTTATTGCAGCCGAGCACGTCCGCCGCTTTGGATGACGGCGAGCAATTCGGCCTTTAGCTTGGCGAGGTAGGCGTCGATGTCCGCTTCGGTTTCCAGATAGGTCTTGGGGCTGAAGTCGGCCGCGCGGACCGGTTTGGTCGGCTTGGGCGCAACGACCGGGCCGCTTGTCTTGGTGGCAGCGGTCGTGCTGCCCTTTTCGGCGGCCGTGGTCGGGGGGGCCTTGGGCGTGGCGGACTCGATCATGGTCATCGCCGCATCCAGCGCATCGCCCGCCCGCTCCTGGCTGTAGAAGATCATCGGGATGCTGGTGAGGCCAGCGACCTTGGTCTTGAGCTCCTGTAGCTTGAGCAGCGCGCGGTTGCGCAGGCCGTCCGAGGCTTGTGCGGCGTCGAGCGCCTTTTCCACTTCGGCGATCTTGGCGTCGATGGAGAGCAACGCATGCTCGCGCTTGCTCTGGGCGAGGGCCTCGTTGACCGTGTCGACCGTGGTGATGAGCGGCTCGATCTGGCTGACGGCACCCCAAGGGTTCGGGTTGTCGCGGATGCCTTCGAGGTTGGAAAGTGCCACGGCGGCCTTGAGGTCCTTGTCGAGGGCTTCGCGGTTGGGCTCGAAGCGCTCCAGAGCCTCGAGCAGCCGGCGCCAGGTGTTGATCTGGGTCTTGTAGAAGCTGATGACGTCGTGGATGTCGTCGGACAGGTCCAGCCAGTCGTCCTTGCCCTTGACGAAGGCGTCGATGAACTCATAGCTGTCGGCCACCCCGAGCTGCTTGCCGATGGCGGCGATCGCACTGTCGATGACGGCCTTACCGGGGTGATGCGGCGTGGCGGCGACGTGCGCGTAGCCCTTGAGGTCGGCCTGCAGCGCGGCCAGGCGCTCGCGGGTGGCGGCGACCAGGCCGTCCTCGGCCTCGGGCGGCATCTCGGCGAAGAGGTCGCGGTGCAGCTCGCGCGCGCGCTTGATGCTGGCGGCGTCGGCCACCTTGCGCTTGAGGATGGACACGTGCTTGAAGCGGGCCGACTTGGTGAGCGGCTCGATGGCGGCCTTGGGTTCGAGGTCGGCGCTGTCCATCATCAGCTTGATCTCGCCGGCCATGAAGAGGCGCGCCACCAGCAGGACAACCTCCCAGTCGGGCTTCCAACCCCAGGGGATGCCGGTGAAGCGGTTGACCACCTCGTCCAGGATCACCCGGGTGTTGCTGGCCTTGATCTGGAGAAAATCGCGCAGCTCGACGAGCGCGAGCGGGTTGCCCTCCTCGCCCCCGAGCGCGAGCTTGCGCTGGGCGGTGTCGTCGGCGAGCAGGACGGCCTTGATCTCGGCGATGGGGTCGGCATTGCGGTGCTTGAGGTAGCCGAGCTTGTTATAGGTGTTGGTGATGAGGTAGTTGCCCAGCTCGTCGAGCAGGCTGCCGGGGTTGGATGCCTTGAGCTCGACGCGCTGACCGAGGGCATAAAAGTCACCCTGCAGCATCATGGTGGCGAGCTGCTCGCGCAGGCGGGCGCGGCGCTCGCGGTTTTCGTCCTTGCGGTTGATGAGGATGTTGCGCAGCGAAGGCGTGGCGTTGCTGGCCTTGGGGCTGTCGATGTACTTCTCGATCTGGCGGTAGAGGGTGAGCTCGATGTCGAAGCGCTCGCCCTCAGAGAGGCGGATCAGCGCCCGGCCATTGCCTTCGCTGCTGCGCAGGACGGCGCGGGCGTCGTTGAGTGCGTCCCAGTCATCCCCTAGTGGCGAGACGACCTCGACGCTGAGTTCGTGGCTGGCGTTCTTGTACGGGGCGCCGTCGAGCAGGCGGTTGATGTCGTAGTCGCCCTTGGTGTCGCGGTGGCGGATGCGGGTGCTGCCCTGCAGGATGTCGTCGAACAGCAGCTCGCACAGCAGGCGGGCCTTCTCGGACGAGGACACCTCGACGTTGCCGATCTCGCGTGCGACATCGCGCTCTTCGTTGGTGAGGAAGAACCACAGGTCGCCATTGCGACTGACCAGGCGCTGCTGCTCGAGCCGGCCGAGGCTCTCCTGGATCTGGCGCTTGAGGGCGAGCTTGTCGGTGTCAATGCGATCGACACAGAGCGTGGCGAGGTTGTCGACGTTGGGTTTGACGATGTCGGCGATGTAGCGGATCAGGAACAGGGCCTTGAGCAGCAACACGTCGAAGGCTTCGAGCGCGCCGTTGTTGGGCGCCTCGTCAATGGAGCGCTTGGCGACGGTGTCGATGAAGCTCTCGATCGACGGGTAGAAGTCGTACAGCGGGATGAGCAGGCCGACGTCCCGATCCATGTTGCGCACGGTGGCGGACTGGAAGGCGTCGAGCAGCGAGCGCTCGCCACGCGACAGGTGCTTGCCGGTGGCGCCGACCTTGCGGATGGACTCAAAGATCTTCTGCAGCAGGGTGAACTGGTAGGGGGCGTAGGGATAGACGCTGACGAACTCGGCGGCGTCCTTGTAGCCGCGCAGGTTCACCGAGTTGCCGACGAAGGCGAGCTGGTTGTTGATGATGTCGCCGGACTTCTCGAAGGTGTCGCGCAGCGCATCGTGCGCGCCCTCGCGCTTGGCGAGCAGGCGCTCGCCGATGACTTCGTCGGTGTTGGAGCTGGCGAGCGACAGCCGGGTGTGAAAACGCCCCTGGATCTTGGAGAAGTCCTGCGACTTGGCCTTGTTGGCCTCGCCGAGCGCAGCGTCGATGTCTTCCTGGCTGGTGACGATGACCCACGCCCTACCCTGCGTGGCGGTACCGAGCTGCTCGGTGATCGTCTGCAGGTTGAGCATCAGCTTGGTGTTGTCGCCGATGAACTGACCGACCTCGTCCACCAGGAAGATAAGGCGGTGGCCGGCAGGCCGGGTCTCGAGGTAGGTGTTCACCAGCCTGGCGAAGGATTCGATGTTGATGCGGTACTCGTCGCGCGAGCGGTCGAACCACTGACCGGCGGACTCCTCGCTTTGTTTGAGCGCGACCGCGAGCGCGCGTACGACGTCGTCGCGCAGGAAGTCGACCGCATCGCGCTCGGCCTCCCAGGTGGAGCCGTTGCTTTCGGCAAAGGCCGCACGGAAGGCGTCATACGCGCCCTTCTCCACCAGGTAGCGCTCCATGTGGGCGATGTGCGGCGCATCGGCGCTGAAGCCGAGCTTCTCGTTGAACACGCGCAGGAACACCTGGAGGATGACGTCGCGCTCGTCCTTGCTGTCGGCCTTGGCGTCGATGTTGAAGAGCACCACGTCGGCACTGCCGCGCACCGCGCGCTGGATGTCGGCGAGCAGCATCGAATCCTTGATCTTGTGCTCGTCGAAGAAGGCAGCGGCGCGTTTCTTCTCCCCGGTGGCGGGGTTGGTGGCTTCGAGGTTTTCGAGCAGGTAAGACAGGATCTTGATGAAATGCGACTTACCCGAGCCGAAGAAGCCCGACACCCAGACACCCATGCGCGCGGCAAGCACCGGGTCGTTGGGATTGTCGGCCGCTGCCAGGTAGGCGTCGAAGAAGCGGCGGAAGTATTCGGTGAGCTGCTTGGTGACGACGTACTCGTCGAGCTCCTGCCAGACGCTCTCGGCGTCCTTCTGGTCGGCCTTGATCACCCCGTTTATAGGGCGGTTGATGGGCTTGGTGAAAAGGTCGCCGATCTTCATTTCTTGTTGTCCGTGATCAATCGAAAAGGTCAAAGCGCAAAGCTCAAGGCACGAGGCGGAAGGCGCGGTAGTAGTGGTCTTCCGACAGCTTGTTGAAGAGCCGCAGCGAATAGCCGTCATAACGACCCGGGAAGAACATCAGCAGCGGCGTGTGGTACAGGTGTGGGTGCAGGGCCGAGAGCAGCGTGTGAGTGCGAAGCATCGGGTAGACCGCGCCTACACCGGTAAGCATCAGCAAATCGAGTTCAGCCGGGTCGTGCTGCTGCACCAGGCGCTCGGCGAGCTTGTCTTCTTTGAGCACGCGGCGCAGCGATTCGAGCGCCTTGTCGTCGCCCTGTTTGCCCTGCATGTCGATGGCCTTCTCAAGGAGCTTGCGATCCTCGAGCAGGCCGATGACGAGCTCGAACAGATTGATCGTGGCAAAGCGGAGCGGGGGTTGCCGCTTCTTGAGCGTGGGCTCGACGACACTCGCCAGAAACTCGCGCATCGCCAATTCCTGCTCAGGCGGGTAGTCGAAGATCCAGAAGCCGATCTCGTTGCCAAGCCCCCGGTTCTGCAGGAAGTCCTCGGACGTGATGCGCGGCAGGATCTGGTTGAGGCGTTCCTCGAAGGTCTGCGTCATGGTCATGGTCAGTGCGTGAGCTCCATGGCGGCGAGCACGGCCCCCTCGGAGCGGGACTTGAGGTAGCGCTGCGCCTCGGGATGCAGCAGCGGCGGCGTGAGGCGCAGGCTACGGGTCGATTCGAGGTAGCGGGCCTCGGCCAGGATGCGGAGGATGACCTGCAGGAGCTTGGCCTTGGTGGTGTCGGACCAACTGGCGACGCCCGGGTCACGCTGGATGCAATCGGCGAGGAAGGCATCCCAGTCCGACGGAACCAGGTGCTCTTCAAATCGGCGAACGTGGCCGGCGACCACGTCGCGCATGAAATCGCCCAGCAGGCGGCTGTGCTTGACCGAGGCGGCAAGGAGGATCTGCAGCGCGAGCTCCTGCTCGCCCTCGGCCACCAGTTGCCACGCATGCTCGTCGAGCGTTTCGAGGCGGTTGCGGATGAGCCGCGCCTGCCGGCGAGCGGTCGCGGGCGACTTCTTCTGCAGGATGTTCTCGGTTCGGAGCGTATCGAACCAGGTCGCGCGGTCGGGCTGTGTGAGCATGAAGCGGGCGACGCGCCGGCTCTCGGGCAGCATCAGCGAACCGGCGGAGATCTCCGCGTTGTAGATGGCTGCGCTCACGCTTCGCCTCCAGCGGCGGGCAGGACGTAGCCCGGTGCGAGAACCGCACTCTCCACACCTTCCAACACAGCGCGGTTGGCAAGGCAAAGGTGATGCCGTGCGCAATCCAGACTGTGCTCGGCAGAGCAATCCACCGCCCAGCGCAGCAGCGCGTACCCGGCCAGCGCGGCAGAGACGTCGAGGGTCAGCGTGCCGTCCTTCATGCCGTAATCGGCGACCACCCCTTCGGGATGCTTCAAGCGGGAATGCGGAACGAGCTGCAGCTCGACCCGCCGATTCCATTGCTCATCGGCCTCGATGCCCTCGTGCGGTTCGGCGCGCTCGTCGAGCGGCTTGGCCTTGGCGATCCGTGTGAGCACGAAATCGGAGAAGCGCTTGCGCTGCCGGTCGTAGGCGCGGACATGCCAGCGCAGGCCGTTGTCAGCAAGCGCGACCGGGACGATCACCCGCTTTGCCGGCCCCGAGTTGACGGAGAGGTAGGTCACTTGCAAGGGACGATCGCCATGCATCGCCCGGGTGATCACGCCCAACAGGCCAAAGTCCGGCCGGACCAGCTCACCCGCGCCCTCGCACGGAAAGGTCCGCGCAACCGTCGGCGCCTGTCCATCGCCAAAGCCATGCAGCAGCCAGGACAGGATGCGTTCTGCCGAGAAGGGGAACAGCGGACGGAAATGCTCAGTGGGGATGTAGGCCTTGACGTAGCGGTCGTAGGCCAGGTTGTCGGGGGCGCACTCGCGATAGGCATTGAGGTCGCGCGTCGCAGCCGCCGGCTTGATCGAGAAGCGTGCCTCGAGATCACCTCGACGCAGCTCGCCAACGAAAAAGGCCTTCAGCTCGAGGTAGGCAAGGCGTTCGCGCTGGGAATGCGACAGCGGAAGCTGCATGGAGGACCACCGGTTGAGGAATCTGTCATGGATGGTACCAGCGCAAGGGCTGGATGAGCATCATTTTGATGCATACTATGCAAGACATCACGAACAGGATCACCTACCTGCACGGTAGCTTCACCGCGTCCAGAATCATGGTCGGCTGCTCACAGGGTGACGTAACGCGGAAGCGGCAGAACCCCGCCCTGCTTGGCTTTAGGAGGCTGCATAAGAATGTACCCGCTTGCAAATGGCCGCAGGAAAAGCAAGCAAAGCGGATCACCCAAACCGCAGGCTCGCGCTCGTTCGAACGGGGCGACGATATGTCAACGATGCAACGGCGATGGGTTCGAGGGGCGCTGCCCGCTGTGCAGCGGCACAGGTTTTGCGACCCTACGTTCCGACACCGTCACCTCAAACGCAGTGCAGGGAAAGCTCGATCAGGAGTCTCAAAGACTCGGGCATGAGATCCGGGTCGGGCTCGATCAGCTGATCGAGCTTCGATCCAACCCAGTTGTCGTAAGAAAGGCGACTATCGGTTGGATCAATCAAGTCACTCGGGCACGTGAGGCGCTTCAGAAAGAATTCAACGAAGTCACTTTTCTGAGCGACGTAGGCAGAATCGAGAAGCTCAGGGCGCTGACAAAGAAAGTTCAAGCCTACCTGCAAGAGGCAACAAAGGTACTGCAGAAGGACGAGCCCTCACTGGTGAACCCGCTCCATCGCAGCACCCACAAGTTCAACCGCGAATCGCTTTTCGCAGCACCTCCCGATGCACTGCCACCGGTAATGATTGGCCGCATGCGATTCGGAATGGATAACCACGTCATTGCTGCGCATATTTCATCGCTCAAGAAGAGGACACACTATCTGATCGCTTGGCTGCCAAGAATGCCGGATCTGCTGATCTGGCACTCGCTGGACGAGTGCGATGTCGTCGTTCGTGGGGTGAGCTATCCAGCACGCCTTATCAACGACAGCTTGGCCGAGTTGGTCCATCCGATCAGCGGGCAACGCACGCGATCCGATCGCCCTTTTCCCACCCCCCAGCCCCCCAAAGCAAAGCGAACAAGCAAACAGCGAAAGGAGAAGATCAAGCCGAATAGCCCCACGCCAGTGAAGTCTGCTGGCTCCACCTCGAAGAAGAAATTTCATGGTCGGGTGAGGCACAAGCACGTGTCGCCGGGGGACACCCCCTCCACGCGTGCAGCCTCTACAGATATGGGAGACTCTCGCTTGCCTCCTCGTGGTCGCGATGAAGACGGAACAAGCGGTACGCATGTCTTCAGGGAGTATGGAAGCGGCCAATTTGGCTCCTACCCATCTCATGATGACTATGAGTGAGACCCTCAGCTTGCAGCCCGGCGACAAGGTCCGCTTGAAGGCCAACCCCGGAAGGGTTGGCATCCTCGGTAACGAAACCGATGGCCCACCACATCGACTCCGGGTTCTCGTCACTTTCACGGATGGCGACGAGCAATTCGTGCTCAAGAACTCGCTCGAAAAGGTCGACCGGGCATCTGCAGGACCCTACGCAATGGTGGCCAGCGGTCGTTACGGCCGAGTCGAGGATCTCCGTGGCGCGATCACGTATTACCGCTTGAGCGGTCGGCTGGCGAACCTCATCTACAGCTTGAACACGACGAACACGCAGTTCCTTGCCTACCAGTTCAAGCCCGTACTGCAGTTCCTCGACTCGCCTTCGAACGGCATCCTCATTGCGGACGAGGTCGGCCTCGGCAAGACCATCGAGGCCGGCCTGATCTGGACGGAGCTCCGCGCCCGTGTCGATGCAAAGCGCCTCCTGGTGATCTGTCCCGCGATGCTTCGCGAGAAGTGGAAAGCCGAACTATCCGAGCGCTTCGGAGTGAGCGCGGAGATCGTCGATGCACGCGGCCTGCTGGACCACCTGCAGAGCGTAGGGGAACGCCCCCAGCAACAGTTCGCGCTGATCGCCAGCATGCAGGGCTTGCGCCCTTCGAAGGGCTGGAATGACGATGAGGAACCCTCCCAGGCAACCACTGCAAAGCTGGCGCGCTTTCTGAACGAGGCGGACCTCGAAGAGCCCCTGCTCGACATGCTGATCATCGACGAGGCGCACTACTTGCGAAACGACGAAACGGCTACCCATCGTCTGGCCCGGCTGCTTCGTCCAGTCGTGCAGAGCATGGTGATGCTGTCGGCGACACCGATCCAGTTGCGGAGCGACGATCTTTTCAACCTGCTCAACCTGATCGACGAGGACTCCTTCCCCTTTCCCTCCTCGTTCCAATATTCCCTGCAGGAAAACGCACCGATCGTCGCCTTGCGCGACCGGATTCTGAGCCACGTGGTCTCGCCCACGGATTTCGTAGAGACCTTGCGTGAGGCAGTTGGTAGTCGCATTTTCGGCGACAACGCGCAACTCGAGCACCTCATCAATCATCCGCCCTCTGCCGAGGACCTCTCCTCGCCGCGCGGACGCTCAGAAATTGCCGATCAGCTGGACCGAATCAACCCGTTGACCAAGGTCGTCACGCGAACCCTGAAACGCGACGTGCAGGAAATGCGCGTGCAGCGAGATCCAGTGACAATCCGCGTGGAAATGAACCCTATCGAGCGCGAGTTCTACGATCGAGTGACCGAGGCGGTTCGCGAGTTCTGCGCGCGGATCGACATCTCCGAAGGCTTCATGCTGACGATTCCGCAGCGCCAGTTGTCCAGCTGCGTGGCAGCCGCGTGCAAGGGTTGGCTCGATCGCACGGAAGTCGATGACGAAGAGCTTGAAAGCGAGGTCTTCGAGCTCTACGGCGATGCCGAGGACAACGAGAAACGCCCGAACCTTGGCGCCCTACTGCGAACACTCGTGGGCATTGCACGACGCGTTGGCGATCACACGGCACTCGAAGCGGTGGACAGCAAGTACGACATGCTGGTCCGCAACCTGAAGCAATACTGGGCCGCCTACCCCGGCAAGAAGATCGTTCTGTTCTCCTTCTACCGCAACACACTCCACTACCTCGCACGCCGGTTGGCGGCAGAAGGGATCCAGTCTGCAGTGCTCCACGGCGGGATGGACAAGCATGGCGTGCTGCGGCACTTCGAGTCGACCGAAGGCCCCGACATCCTGATTTCTTCAGAGGTCGCTTCCGAGGGTGTGGACCTCCAGTTCTCCAGCCTGCTCATCAACTACGACCTGCCCTGGAACCCAGCCCGGATCGAACAGCGCATTGGTCGTATCGACCGGATCGGACAGGAAGCCGAGAAGATCCTGATCTGGAATTTCATCTACACGCACACGATTGATGAACGGATCTACGACCGACTGCTGGAGCGCCTCGACATCTTCCGCCAGGCGCTCGGCAGCATGGAGGCGATGCTGGGCACCGAGATCCGCACGCTGAGCTACGAGCTGCTGTCGCACAAGCTCACACCGGAGCAGGAGCAGGAACGCATCGACCGCGCAAGTCTTGCCATCGAGCGAGTGAGCAGGCAGCAGGCGCTGCTGGAAGAGGAAGCCACCCAACTGATCGCCCACGGCGATTTTATCCAGAACAAGGTACAGGCCGCCAAGGAGCTGGGTCGCTTCATCCGAGGCGAAGATCTGCTCGCCTACGTGAAGGATTTTCTCGAGCGTGAGTTTCCCGGGACGCGTTTGCTTGCGGACGATGACGACGAGCTCGAGCATGTGATCGAGCTCTCGACCGAGGCCCGCGTCGCTTTGTCCGAGTTTCTCCAGCAACAACGGCTTCAGGGCGCAACGCGCCTCCTTGGTGCCGCACCGCCAAGGCTCATCTTCGAGAACCGTCATGGGCGGAACCCGTCCGGAAAGGAACGGATCACGCAAGATCATCCGCTCGTGCGCTTCGTGGCGGATGAATTGAAGAAGGCTGGAAAGGGGCCGCTCTACAGCCCGGTTGCTGCAGTGGAGATCCTGGGCAACACGGTTGGAACCGTCGAGCGCGACATCTACGTCTATGCGATCGCACGCTGGACCGTCTCAGGTGCCCGCGACATCGAGCGGCTGGAGTATCTGGTCCAGCGGCTTGCGGACGGTTCGTTGCTCGACGGCGAGCAGGCGGAGTTTCTCGTGAATGCCGCCGGTCTCCAGGGCCGGGACTGGCTGGGCGCAAGCACGAGCCTGAACCATGCGCACACCGCCGGCGTGCTCGACGACTGCCGTGCCGAGCTCGAAGAGCGTTTTCGCGCATTTCGTGACGCACAGATCCGCGAAAACCGAGATCGCGTCAGCTTCATGGTGAACACCCTTCGGCATCACCTGGATAACCAGCGCAGGCGCTTCCACGAACGAATCGAGAAGTATCGACTGCACGGTACCGACAAGCAGAGGCGACTGATTCCAGCGGAAGAGGGCCGGCTCAAGAAGCTCACCCAGCGCATCGAGGCACGGATCGCTGAGTTGGGCCTGAAGGAGTCGATCCAGGCCCACGACAGCATGGTGTCGGGCGGCGTTATCCGAGTGGTCTGAACCGGCACGAAAAGGGAGAAGAAGATGGCTGGCCAGATGGCAGAACTGTTGAAGAAGGCCTTTGCAGAGAAGGGCGTGCAGCTTCCAGGCGCCAAGGTCGAGACCCGAAAGGTTCTCCCACCCGGCAGTGGCGAGTCATCACAGCACACGGGCCAAAGCGCGATAACACCGACGGTGTCGCCCCCGGCGGGCCCCAAGGCACCCCCGGCGCCCAAGGAAGGAAAGAGATCCGACCCGATCGCCGAAGCTTGCAAGAAGTGGCGTGCGGAGCATTCGGTGGCTCGCGCCAAGGTGCCAGTCAGATCGTCTCAAAAGGCCCCTCCCCTCGCTTGCTACGACTCGTCGCCCGTGCGTGCAGGCAAATCGCCCGAAGGCAAGGTGTCGCCCTATGAGGTTCGCCTCGGCGCCGCCGCAAGGCTTGCGCTCACCCTCGACGAACAGGTCGAGCTCGAAGTGCTGGATGCTTACGAGGAGTTGGGACGGCGCAGCCAGTGCTGCCGCGAGACGGCGGATGACGAGCACCTGATCGCCATGGGAGTCGATTTCGGGACATCGAGCATCAAGGTGGTGATCGGCGACCCTGCCCTTGGCAAAGCCTTCGCAGTACCGTTCACAACGGCAAGCGATGTCGCCCGGTATCTCCTGCCGACCCGCTTGCACGAATCGGCAGGACGGTTCTCCTTATGCGAAGGAGAAGAAACACATCGCGACCTGAAACTCGCATTGATTGCGAACCCCGGCGACGTGGTGTTGCGCGAGCGCGTGTCCGCCATGCTCGCCCTGGTCATCAGGCAAGCTCGGGGCTGGCTATTCGCAACGCATGCCGACGTCTTCGCCCGAACCCGACTCCTGTGGAAGCTCTCGATTGGCCTGCCCGTCGCCCACCACCTGGACGATGAGCTGACCCAGACCTTCAACGACGTCGCGCACGTGGCCTGGCTTGCCGCGTGCATGCCTCGAGATATCTCACGCACCACAATCGCAGTAGCAAGGGATCGTAAGCACGAAATCGCGGCCGCCCCTGAGCGCCTGTCGGAGGACGAGGATGTCGAGATCAGCGTCGTTCCGGAGATCGCCGCGCAGATCTTCGGCTTCGTGAATTCGAGCCGTTTCAATCGTAGGGAGCAGAACATCTACCTGATGGTGGACGTCGGCGCCGGCTCGGTCGATTCATCGCTGTTCCACGTCAAGCCGGCGCGCGGGGGAAAATGGGATTTCGAATTCTTCACCTCGATCGTCGAACCGCACGGCGTCATGAACCTCCATCGTCATCGTGTGGGGTGGTGGGAAGAGGCGCTTTCGCGGTGCAGCGAACCCACGGCCGAACTCATCTCGAATGCGCTCGCGGAGCACAAGTATCCGACGGATCGGACCGTCGCTCTGCCGAGTCGCTTCACTCGCTACGTCCATGATGCGAAGGTGTTCTTACGCAAGCCCTCGGACGACCCCGACGACACCTTCTTCCAGAAAAAGGTTGTCAGCCAGGTGCGCGGCAAGAGCTACTGGCATGCATGGAAGGACGGGCATCTAACCCAAGCCCAACTGATCGGCGTACCTGCGTTCTACTGCGGCGGAGGCATGCGCATGGAGTTCTACAGCAGGCTGCAAAGCCAGATGCAGTCGATGCCTGGCTACAGTTGGCTCAGGGCTGAACCCAGGCGAGTCGAGTTGCCGAAGAACCTCGAGGCCCCGGGGCTTCACCGGAGCAATTACGACCGGATGACCGTCGCCTATGGCCTGAGCTTCCTCGAGGTGGGCAAAGTTACGAGAGCACTCCCTCCCCCGAAGCTGTCCTTAAAACCAGACACATCCTGGGCAGAGAACTATGTCGGAAAGGAACACTGCTGAGCGGCAGGATCGCCGTTGATGATGTCTGGCACGCGGTAGGGCGTCGTAATCCAATACCGCGTCGATCAACGAAGGATCGCCCTACAGCAAGGCGGCAAGATCCGCCTCTGTTCGCCTCGACACCACCACCTCCAGCCCCAACTGAGCCCGGGTCATCCCCACGAACAGGCGCCTGCGTGCTGCCTCGTCGAGCTTGTCGAAGTCCACTTCCGCCAGCACGACGCCCATGGCGCTCTGTCCTTTGAACCGATGCACGGACTCGATCAGGAGCTCGCCCTCGGACCACACAGGCTCGCCGTCGGCGGTATATCGCCCCAGAAACCTCCGCAGCCCGAACGCCCCCAGCTTCGCCTCCTTGAGCAGGAGCGAACGCCCGTGACCACGCGCGCTGAGGACGACGATGTCGGCAAGCGGGATCCCGCGCTCGCGCAAGGCCTCCACCGCCGCCAGCGTCTCGCGGCGCAGGCCACGCTCGTCGTCGTAGGCGCGAAACGTCGGGAGTTCGCCCACGTAGGGGCTGCGTGCCTCGACCACACCCTCCGCCAGGCCCAAGGCGTTGATCACATCGACGATGGCGCGCGGCGAACGGAAGTTGTCGTTACAGCGCACGGCGACTGCACCGTCGAGATCGAAACCCTCGCGCTCATAGAGACGCTGCGCCTCGTCCTCGAGCAGATAGAGCCGCCCGTCTTCCTTCAATTGCGGCAGCAGGCTCGCGACCCAGGCGGGGTCGAAGTCCTGCCCTTCGTCGATGATCACGAGGTCGTGCAGCGCCTCGAAGTCCTGTGCGTCCCTGCCGTAGCGCTCGACCACCGCCTGGAAGATGCCCTCGGCGGTGAAGTCCGGCTCACCCTGCGTGCGCCGCCAGTGCTCCACGCAGAGCTCATGAAAACTCGACACCCGCGCACGCGCCGGCGCGATGCGGCCGATGTGATCCGCCAGGGTGCGGTTGAAGCAGACGTAAAGGGCCCGCTGCCCTGCGGCCGCCGCGTCGTCGAGCAGACGGAGCGCAAGCTGCGTTTTGCCGGAACCCGCCGTCGCCTGGATACGCACCACGCCCGCTGGCGATGCAATGCGCGGAACCCAGGTCGCGAGGCCATCGGCGAGGCGACGACTCGTCTGCCGCACCTGGTCACCGAGCACCTGCAGGTCAATCGAGACCTTGAAGACGTTGCCCAGGAAGCGGCGGAGCGATTCCACGTCGCTGCGACTGCTGCCATGTTCGAGCAGCTCTCGCACACGGGTACCAAGATGCGCGTAGTCGTGCGCGTCGATGATGCGCTCGCGCGGCATCGAGACGATGCGAGCCTCTTCCACCTGGTAGTCGGGCAGGACGACGCAGCCCGTGACGTGCGCATGCAGGCCGGCCTCGGCAAGGCGGTTGAGCATGGCCGCATGCTGCACTCGGGTCTGGCGGGCGACATCGCGTTCGCGTTGCCCGTAAAGCTTGACGAGATTGCCCTCGATCAGCGCGAGCTCGCCGGCCTTGACCTCGACCAGGAGGATGTTGCCGCTCGGCGCCAGGACGACGAGGTCGACCTCGCCGTGCCGATCCTCGCCCTGATGCGCGGTCTGCCAGGCGACGCTATGGAAGACCTCGTAACCGCCAGGCAGCGGCTGCTGCAGGCGGTCCAGAACATCAAGCTCACGGTACAGGCCGGCATCATGCCGGAGGGTATCCAGAGCCGGGGATATTTGCGCCATCGGGTGTGCTTGTTGTTGAGGATGACGGCATGGATTCTCCCACAATGAGAACGCGCCGACGGCAGCTCGGTCGCCGCGTGACTGGCGGCCTGGATGCGGCCATTGATACTCGATAATCACGCGCAACTTGCGAGCGACGGGAAGCAGAGCAGCTAGACGAGCGGCTGAATCAACCCGGCGCCTTCGTTGCGCACGTTGCCGACCGCCTTCCCCACCGGATACACCGCGAGCGCCGCCTCGTGACACGGCCGCACCAGCGCCTGCACCTGGTCGGCCGCAGTCGCCCCGTTCAACCACGCCCAGTAATCCGCCGGCGCCAGGATCAGCGGCATACGATCGTGCAACGGACGCATCGCCGCGTTGGCCTCGGTGGTGACGATCGTGAACGTGTCGAGCTCCTCGCCGTCGGCCGGTCTCGTCCAGCGTTCCCACAGCCCGGCGAGCGCGAAGAACTCGCCCCCGACCGGATGGATGTAAAACGGCTGCTTGCCGCCGGCGACTTGCTGCCACTCGTAGAAGCCGTTCGCCGGCACGATGCAGCGCCGGCGGCGGAACGCCGCCCGGAACGAGGGCTTCTCGCCGACCGACTCGCCGCGCGCGTTGATCAGCTTTGTGGCGATCGTCTCGTCCTTCGCCCACGACGGCACGAGGCCCCAGCGCAGGCGGTGGATCACCCGCTCGCCGTTCGCCCGCTGGCGCACCACCGGAAGCCACTGCATCGGCGCCGCATTCCAGCGCGGCTCGAACTCGAAGCCTTCGGGCACCGCGTCGAAGGCCTCGCGTAGGCGCGAGACCGGACCGTAGAGGGCATAACGACCGCACATGCGCGCGCCCTCCCCGACTGCCTCAGTGAAGGGGGCCGGAAGGCCCGCCCTCGCCTTCCTTCACCGGCAGCAAATCCGTGAACCGCCCCCGCACGTCGGTGTAATGCCGGAACTCGGGCACCCCGATCGTGCGCTTCTTCTTGCTGATCCCCTTCGGCTTGATCGGCACCTGGGCGACCCACACGCCGTGGCGGGTCTCGAGCGACAGGCTCACCACGTCGATCCGCCAGCTCGCCGGGCAGTCGGCCAGCGAGCCGTACTCGTCGAGGATCTCCTCGTAGCGGGCGACCTTGTCGGCGCGCAGGCTGTAGGCCTCCATCAGCACGAAGACGAAGTCGGCGTCGAGCTGCTCGGCGAGCATCTTCACCGAGCGCGCCGCGACGTCCTTGTCGGCCGGCCCGCGCCCGAAGAGCGGCGTCGGCACCACGGCGCCGGTGGTGAAGTTGCCGACGAAGGCCATCGCCGCGAGCTCCTCGCCCTTCTCGAGAAACTCGCGCGCCTTGCCGATCAGCGGCGCGATCGCCGCCTGGTAGCGTTCGGGGAGCTGGCTCATGTCGGGATCCTTGCCGGGCTCAGCGCTCGCGGCGCATCTTCACCGCCGCGTCGTATTCGCGATCGAGCCCGGTCCCGGCGTCGCCCTTGGCGTCGAACATCCGAAAGCCCACGTGCATGTAAGCCAGCAGCGCCAGGCCGGAGAACTCGCCCTCGAGGTTCTGCAGCGTGTAGCGGACCGCCGGCTTGTTGATCTCGAGTCCGTTGCGGCCGAGCAGCGCGATCTCCATCACGATCTGCCCGACCTTCGCCTGGTCGAGCTTGGCGAAGCGGTCCTGCGCCGCCTGCATGTACATCACCGCGTCCATGCGCAGGCCGCCGTCGACCGCCGCGCGCATCTCCTCGTGACCGATGCGCGTGAGCGCCTCCTCGGCCATCTCGCCGGCCTGGTGCTCGGGGAAGCGCTTGACCACCGCCTTGTACTGCTCGGCCGCTTCCTTCACGTGCGACGGCCCGAGCGCTTCCAGGCACTGCGCGAGCCCGAGCTGCGCCCCCGGATCGGCCGGCGCGAGGCTCGCCGCCTGGCGGAAGAACGGCAGCGCCTCGGCCGCCCGGCCGGACCGCATCAGCACCGCCGCCAGGTTGCGCTTGGCGAAGGCGTTCTCGGGCTCGAGCTTGACCGCGTCGCGCAACGCGTTGGCCGCCTCGTCGGCGCGCCCGGTGCGCGCGAACGCTACCCCGAGCGCGATGAACGCGTTCGCGTGCGTGGGGTCGAGTTCGACCGCCCGCTGCAGCGGGGCGACCGCCTCTGCCGGTCGCCCCAGTTCGGACAAACACAGCCCGTGGCTGTAGGCGAGCTCGGCGTCGTCCAGCATGCCGTCGAGCGCCTCGAGCACCGGCAGCGCATCCTCCAGGAAGCCGTTTTGCACCAGCCCCAGCACGTAGGCCTTCGGCTCGACCCCGCGCTCGGGGACCGCGACCACGCGCACGAACGCGTCATCGACCGCCACCACGGCCTGCCAGCCGCGTGCGGCGTAGTCGAGCGCGTAGCGCCCGATCACCGCCTGCTCGAACTCGGGGGTCCCGCGCGGCGGCAGGCCCGCCGGGTTGAGGTCGTCGAGTGGGATCTGGAAGATTTCGGGGGCTTGGCGGGTGGTCATGACGATTCAATCAACTGGCGACGGGAACTCGGTGGCGGATTGTCGCACAGGAGGGCCAAGCCTTCCGGACCGCTCACTGCTCTTACGGGCCTCTGCCACATCCACAGGGTAACTGCCTCAGGAATAGGCAAGCATGTAGATCTGGCTCGCCACTTGGGCTGCCATCGCTTATCCACAGGATCTCCCACATCCCTTTCCCCAGCGACTGGGGACAAGCTGGCTATCAATAAGTCGGTGCCCGCCGCTTGGCGCGGTCAGATGACTCGAGAACAGGGACGGTCGTGCGGGACGGGCGTATGGCTGCAGTTGATGTCGATCTTGCACCCGGGACCAGCACGGGCAGGGTGCAGGTTTATGAACCGAGGTCACCGACCCATGGGAGGGGTGCCTGTGGCCACCCCCTGATCGCCAACTGCAAGGCGTCCGTGTCGAGGCCCTGAGCATAGGCGCGATGGATCGTCAGGCTCCCAGATCAGCTCCTCAGTTCGGCAGCAGTGTCAGACCCCAGATTTTGACGGATGGTGGCTCCTCGTCGGCCGGAACTGCCGGTGGCTTGATGGCGCAGTCAGGCAGCAATGTGTTGGTCACCTGCCGTTCGCGCGTCGGGCGACGGTGAACGGCGGCTTCTCCATCCTGCCAACTGGAAGTACCGACCCAATGCTGCCGTTCAGCCTTGAAGAAAGCCATCGTTCAACGCGCGTCGTCAGCGGGCGGCAAAAAGCGCAGCTTCTTGATGGTCCGCTGCAACCCATTGTTGGGCAGAAATTGCGGTAAATTTCAGTGGGGTGACGTCTTCATTACTTCCGAAAGAACTTGTATGCACGTCTCGTGGCTTCCCTCTCTTATGCTGAGGACGTCCCACGATCGGAGTCTTTGTACTTTACTAGCGAAGCTTGCTGATCGCCTGTATAGCCTCCCATCGCATTCTTTGCGTTAACCGTAATGCAAGCACTTCGCTCGTCAATCCTCGTTTATTTTCCGAACTTTGCAGAATCCAGGTCTTTCAAAACCGACAGCACCGCCTTCTCTGCCTCAGTTTCCTGGGTCCCGCATGAGGCAACCATCAAGCCGACTATTGCTGGGAGTACGTTTTTAAAAGTTTTTGCGATTATAGACATAGATTTTCCGTAGTTTATCTATTGTGTTCGCAGAGTGCTGCGCAAGATTTCGTACGTTTGATGATTGTTGGATTTCTTTTCAGAAAGCTCAATAAATTCTAACTGGCCAGCTATAACTGAGGCCTTAAATCTTGCTCCGAAATTGGTTGGATTGGTGACGCTTAGCCAAGAGGGGCCATAGATCTGACTCAGTTCGTATCTTCCGGGTTGTAGGCCTCTGACAAGTGACTGCGCTTGCAGCAATTCAGTCGTAGATAGCATTGGCGATGACGGCACGGTGATCTCCTTTACGGCTTATGGCTTCCCTACTGGCGTATAGGTAGAAAGCATACCGCCTCGTCCAGATGGTCGCTATGCGGATCGGGTGGTGAATGGCGGCTTATGGCCGGCTGAGACTTCCAGCGCCGAACCCACTCAGCACCTCGGAAGGCTACCCACGACACTCTCAGGTGGACCCAAAGCAGACTTTCCACCTCAATATAATTAACTCCATCAAAGGCCACATTATCGGCATCTAACTAATCGCTTCGCTTCTTAACCACAAAGAGTAAGACCTCTCTGAAGGGTATGTTGGAACGCAGGCCAATATACTCTCTGCCACTTTTCTCAATAACGTATTTAAGATCGCTAATCTTGTAATTTTTACTCCTGATTACGGCAGTCTCGCTCGAGCGATCTAGAATAATTTCTCCTTGAAATTCAGCCTCCAAGCCCTCTAGTATGCTCATCAACGCTTGCTTCTCATAATCACGAGCCTCGGCGATGATCTCCGCCCAAGTCACTGCTAAGAGACCACCTTTAGCTCGCTCTTGGTTGATTTCCGCCAGCTTTTTACTCGCAAAGAAATAGCCTACACCAACGGCGGCAACACCGGTGGCGACTAAAGCCCAACTCGCTACTGTCAGACCAAGAAAAGTTGCGGGCGCTAGGCCTAAACTCTGAGCGACACCTGCTAATCCAATCGCTGACAATCCGCTTCCAAAAGCGGCTCCTACACTAGACAACCCTCCACCCATCGCAGCGAGAACGCCAGCGGCTGATGTAATCCCCAATCCAGAAAGTATTCCTGCATTACCCGCAATGAAAGCACCGATCCACGTGCTTGATAAAGTACCCGCAACATAACCCCCTGCAGCCGTTGATGCGATCCAAGCACCAGAAGAGTGGAGAAGGGGTACAGCAATCAAAGGTAGCATCTCTACGGTTCCTGATTTATCGAATATTTTTCTCAAATTCTAAACTACTGAGCAGCAGAATCAGATGCCTTAGAAGGTTCATGAGGAGTCTAGTTAAATTGTAGCCACCGCTGACCGCTTTTGGCCGGACTGAGACCTTCACCTGTGATCCGGCAAGGCCGACCGCCCCCGAGCGTCTCGACCCGACCCGTTGCCGCCGTTGAACTTTCAGGGAAGCTGTCATTCAACGTTCGAGCTAAGCGGGCGACAGCGGCAGGCCACAATCACTGAACCTCATGACTTCCTTAGTGCGAGCTTGCATTGCTTTGATGCGTTGCTGGGAGAAACCAGTAGGCCGCTTCCATCCCAGATAAGACGATCTCCATTCTTCAAGGATATAAAGCGATCATCTTTAGTACGAAATGCAAACGTAGCTTTGCCGGAAGCGGATGGAAGAAGTATGAGAAAGGCATCCTCAACTGTATTGTTTAGTGAATCCGAATACTTGACCTTGAGCTCCGACGCACTTGCAGAAACTACGTCAATAGATGTTGGTCTATCACCCCTGCTGCATTCCGCGAGCCCAACCCATCTACCGACTAGCATCTTTAGATCCATCTGCGGGCGTGCCAGCGTTTCACTGGATTGCTGTGGCCCAAGTGTAGGTCCGCCGCCGGTACTTGCTGACAATGGTTGTGTTCCCGGGCTTTTCGTGTCGGCTAGTCTCTTGGATAGGGCATCGAGCTCCGATAGTAGCGACTGAATTCGTTGCACTAGCTCCTGGTTTCTAGTTCTCAACTCCGATATCTCGCCAGCGAGTCGCTTCTCTTCCTCAGACCTTGCCTGAGCGCTAGTGCTCTGTGCAGCTCTTATTAACCCGGCAATCAAATAGGTTTTGATATAATTCGGGCATGGAAAAGATCGATGCCCGCAAGCTTCCGCCCGAAGCCCTGGAACACATTCGTCGCCAAGCATTTTTACTGCGCAAGCAAGGCTACACATGGACGCACATCGCTGAAGTGTGTGGGGTTCATGTCGGTACCGTTTTGAAATGGGCGCGGCGCGCCCAGGCTGACGACCTCGACGCCGTCATCAAGGGCGGGCAACGTGGTCGGCGCCATGGCTCGGGGCGAACTTTGACGCTGGTTCAAGAGGAGCAACTGCGTTTGAAGATCATCGGCTCGAACCCCGCCCAACTGCAGCTCGAGTTTGCGCTGTGGAATCGTCGCGCGGTCATGCTCGCCATCAAGCAGCTCTTTGGCATCGACATGCCCATTCGCACCGTCGGCGAGTACCTTCGACGGTGGGGTTTCACGCCGCAGCGGCCGGTCAAGCGTGCGCTTGAGCAGGATCCGGCCCGGCTCAAGGCGTGGCTTGAGGACGAGTATCCGAAGATCGTTGCGCGCGCCAAGACTGAGGATGCCGAGATCTACTGGGGTGACGAGACCGCCATTCGCCAGGACTCGCACTGGGTGCGCGGCTACTCGATGGCGGGGCTGACGCCTGAGCTTCGACTGCCGGCCGGTCGCCACGGATCGACATCGATGATCTCGGCGATCACCAACCAGGGCTTGGTGCGCTTCTCGTTCTTCGAGGGCGCCATCGATGCGGAGCGCTTCATCGTGTTCTTGAAGGACCTGATTCAGGATGCGCAGCGTAAAGTGTTCCTGATCGTCGACAACTTGCGCGTGCACCGCGCCAACCGTGTCCGCGAGTGGGCTGCCGAAAACACCGAGAAGATCGAGCTGTTTTACCTGCCGCCGTACGCGCCTGAGCTCAACCCCGATGAGCACCTGAACCGGGATCTGAAAACGACGATACGCTCCGGGCGGATTGCCAGGACCGCCGCCGCACTTCTCGAGAAGGCGCGTACGTGCATGGAACGCATCGCTGCGATGCCGGATCGTGTGCGGTCGTATTTCAGCCATGAGTACGTTCGGTACGCTCAGTAATTTAGCTATTTGATTGCCGGGTTAATAGCTGACGCGTTAGATCCTGAACTTGTGCCTTGTATGACTCACTTTCACGAGCTAGCGTTATGAACCTGTCTGAGTTATCGATCTGCCGCTCTGTTGGCTTAAGGAGCCCAACGTACGCGGCACCAACGGAGCCAAGTGCGCCGATAATAGCCGCAATCACTGCGGCGACGAACATCCCTATCGAGTGCGATTGTTGTTCTGCCAAGCTACCTCCGCGTCGTATGTGTGGCCTAGCGTGGAACTGAGCGCCCTGCACGGCTTTTCGCGCAGGTCCGCTCGACTGCAGGGTTATGCCTATTTTTTTAGGAAGCCAAAGTGGGTCTTTCCAGCCTCGGCCCAAAGCTCAAAGTCGAACTGATCTGCGACAGGATGAACTATAGCTGGTTGCGGGGCCGGAACCTTCATTTGCTCGTCTGTCACGGGCCGGTTCGACCCACTGCCGTCAGTCGCCTGCGACGAGAAGCCGACGTTCACGAGGACGGAATCTCTACAGTCTCAACATGAAGCTAACCGACCGCCGGAGCCCACAGAGCGGAGGGAACCCAACAGCGTAGCTGTTAGGGAAGCTCTGACCTATTCAGATCTTTCCAAGGCGTTCTCGCGAACGCGCTACTGCCGCTGCTGTGAATTGTTCTGGATGGCGAAGAATTACCGCCTCAAAAGCAAAATCCTCCAGCCCCATTTCTGCGAGCGCGGTAAAGCCCACAGACTCCTGTCTCTTCATCACGATACGTTCGACAGCGGGAATGACGCCGTACTCGTCAATCATTGGCCACGTGCGGCCTGCGGGTACTTTCTTTCCCTTCTGCGCAGATAGCACTTCCTCGTAGGCGTACACGGCCTCAAGGCATTCGCGTTCAACATCTGTCGTGGCGCCGTGAGCTTCTGCTCGGAGTTGTACAGCCCGCTGCCTCGCTTCATCGGCTAATTCCGGTGCTCCACGCTCACGAGCATTCTTAGCGAATATTTCGCACTCTTTGGGGGTTTTCAGTTTGGCAACGCGCGGGTCCATGATTGATATGGCTAACTTTGTCTTAGGCTGCAAACGTATCGCATAGTTGCCGCTCAAACCGTGCCAGATGCTGCTCGGCGATGTCGAAGCCCAGAACTTCGAGGGCGAGAAATGAACCGCTCATCAGATCCTTGAGGGCGTCGAAAATTCCCTGAATGTGTGGCTCGGGGTATCTTCTGATGTAGGCGAAATGAGTTATCAGCAATCGATTCGCGCGGACCTGCTGCGTTTGCGTCGCGCTGAACAAATCTTTCATCAGACGCGAAGCATCTCGGCGACTGTCCGAGTCAAGCGAACGCAACGCTGGTGTAAGCAGGACTCTCCACTTAGAGGAAACGTCTATCGGAAGGACACAAACTTCATTGCGCCTCACAGTCTCGTTACACGCGGCTTCGAGCTGCGCCTTGGGCACTGATCTACCAAGAAGCCCGTTGAGAACAGTGAAACCGTCGGCGTGCGGCGAGCAGGTCACTGTGTCGAACGAGTGATCGCGTATGCTGGTTGTCAGCGCGAGTTCGCTGCCCGTTGAGTCAGCAATCAGAAGGTCAATCATCTCAGCACCTCGTGTGACGCCCAACCCTGCGTTCGGCGGCAGAGAGGCGACTGAAGCGTGGCGAGTCCGTCGGCTGGAATGCGTTAATGAAGGCCAACTTGCCTGAGTACGTCAAGAATCTTTCCTCTGTTTCCCGGCGACCTGTTTACGAACATCGGGCTCGGATGCGGGCAGGTGAAGATTGCGTACCTCCCCCTATCGAATTGCCTCGCCGCTTTCTGGGCCTTACGTCCGACGAGAACAACCGTATCTACGCTTGGCAGCAAAGCCAATAGGCGTGGAAGTGGCCTCAATCCAGCCTCAAGATCCTTTGGCGTGGCCGCTCTAATCCTCTGACCATCGCCGATGTACCAGGGCACAGCGTTCCAGACTACCGTCCTTTTTCTATCGATCCCGGCCTCGACATTCAGCTCAAAGAAGTTCTTCGCTGTTTCGTCTGGATTGTCCCGGGACACGAAACGTGAGAAAACCGCCTTACGTCCTGGAGCCTCAAGCAGAAATAGCGTGGTTGCCTCAATCCCGCCGTCCCACGGATCAAAGTAGGGAACCTGCGCTCCCAAACCCGCTTCCGCCCGAAGCTTTTCAACGAATGCGGTCAGCGGAGCTATGTGTGGGGCGCGAAGCTCTCGCATTCGAGCGGCGACTGCCTCGTCAACTCCAAGCAACTTTGGGAGGCCGGGATTCATTCCGATGTTGTCATTCAACATGTTTTGGGCCGCAGCAGTTGCGAACTGAAGTGTAACAGCGACGGACCGCTCCTGGCCGGTCTGAGACCCGCACTCTTCGCTGCGGCAAGGCGAACCGCCCGCCAGCGTCTCGACCCGCTGGTGTTGTTGAGCTTTTAGGAGAGCTGCCACTTAACGTTCACACTGGCTGGCGCCCGGCGAGCGGGCGGAGCCAGCTTGCTGACCGTCGAAGTTGGGCGCGTTGTTGGGCGGCATCTCGCTTGCCATGGGTGTGCCCCCTGGCTCGGTGAGAGCTTCCGCAAAGACCGCAACTTGCCTCTGAATTCGACGTGCGAGCAGCGGACAGAGGAGCGCAATAACCACGCCTCCAACAAGCCCAACGTATCCAACGAAGCCAAATGGCGCCATCATTGATACTTCGGCCCATGAACCGACTGCGAGCAGAAGATAGGCGGCGACGCATCCGTGCAGCAGCAGACTATGACGCTCCGCATCGAACCACTTCTGCATGAGCGCATCACTCTTAGATTCGGAGACTAAACGGAATAGTGCGGGCGTGAGCTGGCTCGGAATGAACCTTTCAAGAAGCGCCTGGGTTCCCAAACTCGAGATAAGGCCGAAAACGTAAGAGACTACGAGCAGGGGAACCGTAACAAGAATCGCCCAGGTGCTGGTCTTTGCATACGTCTCCAAGAACGCGAGAAACCCTAATGTGCCGTCCAGAATTAAGAAAACACCGAGAATCTGGAGCGAACCTACGCCCAAGAATCCGGAAACCTCTTCGATTGCTGGTTTACTGGATGCCATTTGCTATGACGACCAACGGGGTTTGGAGTCTCGCTTTTTCCTACTAACAGCGCGGCAAATTCGGCTACGCTTAAACTCACCGACCGTAACGCATACAGATGGAGGACATCTCCTTGCTGCGCTGGATTCTCACTGCATTCCTTCGACCGGCACGAGCCCGTCGTCATGCCATGGCTTCAACATAGACGAGCGCCATCGACCCGCAAGTAAAATGTAACCGTCACCGGCAGCTCATGGCCGCAGTGAGACCTCTAACTCCTAACCTTCGCAGCAGTCCGGCAGTCCGACCTCGATAGTCTCAACCCGCCCCGCAACACTCACTAGCGCCTATGAGAAGCTGACGTTCAACGTCCGAGCTGCGTGACGCGTAACACCACGCCCTTGCGCGCTTGTCTGCGCTAGGGGTTAGACGTCATTGCAGGCATCAGGGCTAGTCATGCTTTAAGGCTTCTGAGACTTCGATGCTCTTACGATTGGCATAAGCGATAGCCTCTTCACCCGTCCTCATGAGCGCGATGCGACGCTCGGCAACGAATGAGCGCACTACATCAGCAGACTCAGACGCCGCCCTACTGCTGCGGCTCGCGAACTCCGCAGCAGCGGCCTCCACCTTTGCCACCATATCGGGATGGTTTTTAGGCGCGCACAAGATTTCAACGACCCCAGCAGACCCCGCAGCGAGAACTCCGACTCCGATGACGACCGGCCCCGCAGCAGCAGCCCCAATTGTGCCCGCAATGTACCCGCTACCACCGGTGAGTATCAGGGCGCCACTGCTGTGCGGGACGACCGAAAGGCCAAGTGCTTGCGCTAGCGCAGCGACTACTGCGGCGCTGCCACCTGCCCCACCACTGAGGTTCGCCACGACTGCGCTTTGGCTGGGGGCGTACGAGCAAATAATGTCCGTGGGGTGTGCGGTCGATTCCTGAGAGGCTGACAGTGGTGGCTCTCCTTTCTCACTAGAACAGGAGATGAGCGTAAGTGCTGATAGAACGACAGCGATCTTTTGCGTGTATTTCATTACTCATACTCACTTAGGGAGGCGTTGAGGGAGTTATTGGCGTTGCGGGACAAGGTCTTTCATTTGCTAATCTTTTACTGGCTCGCTTCGACCCGTTGCTGCCGTTGGACTCTTAGGGAAGCTGTCATTCAACCCTTCATCTCAGGAGCGCCCAACGGAACGAAGTGCTGACTAGGACGTCGCCTGGAGCCGATGGTTAGGCCTCCCGAGTTCGACAGTTACGCTCGCAAGTGCTTGTTTTTGCTAGATCGCACTTTCAAAAATGCCACTACAACAGCGCCAACTGCTCCGGCGCCGCTGGTTTTTCTATCCCCAATGCATGAAGCACCTCGTTCTGTTCCGTGCTGAGCGTCGACACCCCCGCCACCGGCTCGCCGCCGTTCAGGCGCACGCGGTGATGCTGGATGCGCTGCAGTTGCTCGAGCGCCCGCTCGGGCGTGTAGCCCGCATTGGCCGCCTTCAGGCGACTGCGCATCACCCGGTGAAGGATCAGCGCCATGAAGCAGATCGACGCGTGCGCGCGGATCCGCTCGGGCAGGCGGTGATACACCGGGCCGATCTCGATCTCGGACTTGAGCACCTTGAAACCGCGCTCGATATCGGCGAGCGACTTGTAACGCTGAATCACGCTCTGCGCGGCGAGGCCCTCGGCGTTGGTGACCAGCAGCAGCTTGCCGTCCATCATTTCGGCAAGACGCTTCGCCTTGTCGTCGATGTGGTAGCTGAAGAGCTCCTCGCTCAGATCCACCTTGATGATGCGCGACAGGTGCGCTTCGCTGACCGCGTGGTAGAAGCGCGCCTTGGCGCCGCTGTCCGAGAGCTTGCGCCCTCGGTGCTTCACGCCTTCATCCTGCTCGGTGAGCTTGCCCGACCATTGGTCCGCCTGGCGGATCAGCGCGTCGACACGCTCATTGCGCTGCTCGGTCTTGGTTGCGGCCGTCGCGGGATCGTGCGCGACCACCAACCGAAGGTCGTTCCAGGTGTGCTCCGAGATGACCTCCTGCGTGGCGCCAGCGCACTGCGCTTCGTGGAAGGGTTCGAGCAGCTCGATGAACTCGTTGTAGCGCCGACCGGGCACGGCGACGATGAATTCGAGCGGCTTGCCGCTGGCCAAGCGCACGGCCTTCAGCGCTTCGAGATTGTCCAGGCTGAGCAGCCCCCGGTCGGCCACCAGCACCAGGCGCTGCACCGACGGGAAGCGCTCGAGCACCTGGGTGAGCGTGGGCAGCAGGGTGCGCGTCTCGGCCGTGTTGCCGTCGAACACCTCGTGGTAGATCGGCAGCCCTTCGGCGGTCTGCACCACACCCAGCATGAACTGGCGGGCAATCAGCCCCTCCTTGGCCATGCCGTACTGGCGCACGTCGCCGGCCTGCTGGCTGAGTCCTTCGCTTCGGATCGTCGTGAGGTCGTAGAAGACCACCGAGAGATCCTGATCGATCAGCGGGCGAAGCAGCCCGGCGACCACCGCATCGACCTCGTCCTGATGATCCATCAGCGCATCGAGGCTGCGCAGCAACTGCTGGTGCGTGACCGCCTTCGGCCCGAAGTCGGGCAGCGCCACCGTCTGCACCCAGCGCAGCACGCCGAGTTTGGATTCAGGGTCGCACAGGCGGTTGAGCACCATCAGCCGGATCAGCGCTTCCACGTCCGTGGTGCGGCGCGTACGGCGAAATACCCGCCGCAGCTCCGAGAAGCCCAGCGACTTCCACAGCTCGGTCAGCGCCCACACGTTACCGAGTGCCCGCGCGGACTCGAACGACACCGTGGGCGCCGGCGGCTTGGCGCCCATCGGTTCGCGACCGGTGATCTTCAGCAGGCCGTTGATGACCGCGTCGAGCGACCCATCGACCTGTTCGGCGCGGCCGAGCGTGGCGACGGTGCGCTTCTTCACTCGTCCCGCCTCGTCGCGATAGGACTCGACGAGTTGGACGTAGCGGCGGCCTCCGGAGGTGGTGAGCTTGACGTGCATGCCGCCACTTTAGCGACCTACAAAGTGCCGTCAAGTTTGGCGGTGGCTGTTACAAACGTGCCACCACAGCACTTTTGCGATCATGGCCTTCAAACCCGCGCCGGAACTGGAGTCACTTTCCGAAAAGGCGCGAAAATCGGGGTTAAGTGTCGAACCCTGGAGGCCTTCGTGTACCTGTGGGCATGCCTAATAATCTCTTCTTCCAAGCGTTGCCGGCACAGGTAAAGGTGCTCTGCGACACGTTCGAACTCCACCCTGTTTTTGTGTGCTGCCTGTGTGCCAGCGTCTACTCCTTCCACAAATTCGTGGTTATCGATCAGCATTTTCTGAAAACGCGCACAAGCATTGACGTAGCCTTCGCATGCATCCCGAAGCAATGGGAAATAAACGTGAGAAAGGACCATTGCTTTCCTTGCTTCAATAGGCGACGTCTTCAATTCCGTAAGGCTCATTGCGTTAAGTTGCCTGCCAAACCATTCCTGGCTGCTTGTTGCCATATCCGCCAGTTCCTCGTACTTTTCACGCAACAAGACACCACGCTTGTGCCGCTTGTCGAGAATATCCCGGAGGATCGAAACAAACTGGGCGATCACTCCACCGGCTATGGCCGACCCAGCAGAGATCAGTGCAATCAGCAATTTCGCATCAGTTTCCATGCTAACTATTCTAAAAACCATTGTCGCAGCTCAGTTTGTGGCTAAAGACTTGTTTTTCTGAGCGAAAAGGACGTACGGATCCTGACATCACAAACAGGAAGTTTAGCAAATCTGGGGCTTCTCAGGCTTTGACACAGCCTGGACCTGTTGCCGGCGTTGA
Organism: Thauera sp. JM12B12; assembly: GCF_039614725.1. Lineage (NCBI taxonomy): Bacteria > Pseudomonadati > Pseudomonadota > Betaproteobacteria > Rhodocyclales > Zoogloeaceae > Thauera > Thauera sp. JM12B12. The sequence goes on from NZ_CP154859.1 coordinate 2,158,057, forward strand.
GCCTTGAGGAAACTTGTCGCTCACCGTTTGAGCCAAGCTGCCCGTGGAGGCGCCCAACTTAATTTCATGCTAATAAAACCAGCCGCAACACTCTGATTTAGAATTATCAAGATGCGTTCCGTGAAAAATCGGTGGAGCTGAGTTTCTTACACCGCGTTACGGAATCTGCACTGAGGCTGCAGGGTCGCTTAATCGTAACGGAACCCTTCTGCATACTCTCTCATCGAGTCTCAATCTGCCGATAACCACTTCCCCGGAATAATAGATAAAAGCAAACTTCGCTCCCAGCGCTATGCTTTCTTCCAGATCTTTGCACTTTTCAGAAGCAAGCTTTATTCTGAAGAAATTTTCGTATTCATTTCGATCATAAACCAAGTTGCTTGGAAGCCTAAAACTGATCGTTAACTCGTCCCTACCTGTCCTCTGAACAGAATAAAGCTGCGTTACTGAGTCAATCATTATTGGGCCGCGCGACTTGAATTCTGAGACGGAACTGTTCAAGTAATCATCCAGCTTACTTCGATCTTGTTCCACTAGAAGTTTATATCCATAAAAACCAACCATGATTATTAGCACTGAAAGAACTGCGATAATTACCGTCAGCAACTTACTACTTATCCAGTCTTCAGAACTAGCCTCTTTATCATCGCAAGCGCCTTCAGGGTTGATCTCATTCTTGGCGTTCTGCTCTTTTAGTCTTTGAACGCGCCACGCAATATATTTAGATGAAGCAAGGTCTGTATTTCCTTCTGCATCAACAAGCGCTCGTGCCCAAAGGGCGCCAATGGTCCGGTTCTCCGACACCTCTGTCAGGGCTTCCTGATAGTAGAGATCATAATCCTCTTCAAAATCTATGCCTTGATTAGTTGTCGCACTCCTTTTCTCACCAGAGCTCACTTTGGTCAATAGACGAAATAGCAGAAGCGAAGAAATAAAAGCATAGGGCACATCTACGATACTATGCGAAGACGCGGAAATGCCGTGCTCACTGAGGAACAATCTGGCTAGATAGATCCTCAAGAATAATGCAAGGCCTAGTGAAATAAAAAAATAAACAAAAGAAAGGACATAGGCTGTAAAACGGCGCGCGGGACCACCACCCATAAAGGAAAATCTTAGCGTCAATGCAGCTCCAACGGCAAGCAGCATCATGACAGCGAGAGTTATCAAAGGCGTGAGGTATATATTATGACTCATACTCATCTTCTTTATCTAAATAAGATGATTTTTCGGCAGATTCGGGGGCGTTTTTACATTCCTGAAGACCTGTGAGATACGAGGCACGAAGCGTCGACGCAACTCTTGAGGTTGAACGTGCGTTAGAAAAAATTTCCTAAGTGTCAAAATACTCTACAGCTTTACCGACGTTATCTCTCAATAGAGCTGTGGCCGCTGGGCTGGCATAGACCACTGCGCAGTAACGATTGCTCACGATAGAAAGAGACCTAAAGGCCAGTTCTTTTTTTGGCACATCAATCGGCGGCACAACATCATGGTCCAGCCAGTTAAAATAGCAAACAAGGTCAATGCTTTTGCATTCTCTGGGTCCATACTTCGACTCCTTCAGGAGTTTCTCAGCGTAGAGAGAACAGCGCCTCACAATCTCAGAAAACGCAATATCCTTTGGCGTGTAGTGTTCGATTAGTTCGCTATAATCTTTTGCCGACTCTGCTGCTGCAATTCTTTTTCTGAATTCGTCATTTCTGCGGCGTCCCTCATCGAGCAGTTCCTTAACTTGAAAACCTGCATCACGGAATGCGACGTCCACGGGCTCCTGCGCCTCTGTCATCTCCTCTTTTTTGAAACAAACACGAAGCGCCTGAAGAAGGCGCCTGACAACCCATTTTTCTCGATTTAATTTTTCTGGGTTACTGAAGAAAGCTAGCGATTCTTTCAGGGCTTGAATGCGTTCGATTCTCCAAGCATTTTGCATATCGCTCATTCTTCTTTACGCCTTACGATGTTTGACTTGAACGGCGCCGTAAGGCTTCCGCTAGGGAAGCTCTGATCTATTCATAGCCGGTAAAATACTGAGGTCATAATTCGCGCTGCCACCATGAAGCAAACGACCTTCGCCTCGCTGGCTTTCGAGCGGAAGAAGAAACAGACGCGCCGGGAGCGCTTCCTGGCCGAGATGGAGAAGGTCGTGCCTTGGGCAGCGCTGCTGGCAGTAATCGAGCCGCACTACCCGACGACGGGCCGACGCGGGCGTCCGCCGATGCCGCTTGCGACGATGCTGCGGATCTACTTCATGCAGCAGTGGTACGCGCTGTCGGATCCGGCGATGGAAGATGCGCTCTACGAGGTCGAGTCGATGCGCCGCTTTGCTGGGCTGGACCTCACCGACGACGCGATGCCCGACGAGACGACGATCCTCAAGTTCCGCCACCTGCTCGAGAAGCATGCGCTGACCGGGCAGATGATGAACATCATCAACGACACCCTTGAACAGCGCGGGCTGCTTCTCAAGGGCGGCACGATGGTCGACGCCACGATCATCCATGCGCCCCCCTCGACGAAGAACCGGGACAAGCAGCGCGACCCCGAGATGCATCAGACCAAGAAGGGCAACCAGTGGTACTTCGGCATGAAGGTCCACGTGGGTGCCGACGTCAATTCCGGGCTCGTGCATACCGTATCCGTGACGCCTGCCAACGTCTCGGACATCAACCAGTTGCCGCACCTGGTGCGTGAAGATGACCGGGCGGTGTTCGGCGACAAGGGCTACGTGAACAACAAGCTCAAGCGTCTGGTCCGCAAGGCGGGCCTGTTCTGGGGCGTCTCGCTCAAGGCCAGCAAGCAGCACCCGCTGACCGAGGCGAACAAGCGCTTCAACCACAAGATGTCCTCGATCCGTGCTCGGGTCGAGCACGTGTTTCGCGTCATCAAGCGCCAGTTCGGCTACACGAAGGTGCGCTACAAGGGGATCGCGAAGAACGCCGCCCAGGTGTTCTCGCTGATCGGTTTGACCAACCTTTACTTGGCGAGGCGCGCCTTGATGAATTGATAGGCGAAATCCGCCCGCTGCGCCCGAAAATGGGCGCTCGGGGCCTGAAAGGCCTCGAAAAACAGCGGAAGAAGCGGAAAAATCGATCATCGGGGTCAGTGGAACCGGCTGGCTTGGGTGAGCGTGCTCAGAGCGTCAATTGATCAGGGATTCCCTAGAAGGAAGGGTAGGCATCTTCGGTTCGCGAAGCCCAGTGGTCATTGCCCGCGTAACCCCACATTGGCTCGGTTCTGCCCGCCCGCTGGCACCCATCCCATTGTAGAACTCCACGGCCTTTCCATGCGCAGTAAGCATCTTCTGATGGAACACCTCGTACTTCTCCGTCAGTGCGCCCATCATCGCTCGTCCGACGTCTTGCCGTTGAAACTCGGGGTGCATAAGCATGTGCGGAAAGTACATCACCAAGTGTCCATCCGAGATCGCATTTCCTAGACCGACTAAGCGACCTTCCAGTCGAGCGGTAACCAGCGCATGGAAGTTCCGAAGTGCCGCAAGGAGCTGACGTGGCTTCTCAGCAGACGACCAAGCGTTTGCGTTGTAGAGCTCGACAACCTCAGGGTCATCAAGAGAGTCGTTCAGAGGTATGGTCAATGACACTTCGCTGCGCCTCGTGTTAGGCGCTCACTTTGTTTTAGGGTGACAGTTCTGCCGCATAACATCGGAATGCCGGATAACGCTCCCTGCAAGTTACAGTTTAGATGCGGGAGCCACGCGCAAGGCAAGATAAAGGGACAGGAATAGCAGCAGACAGATTACTGGGCTGATGCGTTTCATCTGCACGTAGGAAGAAGGCATGCCGCCTCGCCCGAAAGGCCGCTTCCGGATTGGCTGGTAACTGACGGCTGATGGCCGATAGTACGCGGTGGGCTTCTTCCCCGATAGCCGCCGCACGCCACGGGCTCAAGAATCAGACTCCGATCAACAACAAGGAGTCTGTCATGGAAACCCGAGAACATCCGCATCGGGAAGCCTGGAACAAGGGGAAGCTGGTGGGCCAGAAGGCACCCCTCAAACCCAAGGACATCTGGGCCATCCGTATTCATCTGCAGAACGCGCACGAAGTGCGCGACCTCGCCATGTTCAACCTCGCGATCGATAGCAAGCTCCGAGGGTGTGACCTCGTCAGCCTGCGGGTGCGCGACGTGACCCATGGAAACCAGGTGCTCTCACGCGCCATGGTCGTGCAGCGGAAAACGCAGCGGCCTGTGCAGTTCGAACTGACCGAGCCCACGCGGACGGCTGTGGCTGCCTGGATCGCAAAGGCCGGCCTGAGGGCGGAGGACTTCCTCTTTCCGAGCCGCCTGCACGACTCACCGCATGTCTCTACCCGTCAGTACGCGAGGATCGTCGAGCACTGGGTGGTGGCCGCCGGCCTCGATCCGTCCGCCTACGGTACGCACTCGATGCGACGCACAAAGGCGACATTGATCTACAAGCGCACGAAGAACCTGAGGGCCGTTCAACTCCTACTGGGTCACTCCAAGCTGGAGTCGACAGTGCGGTACTTGGGCATCGAGGTCGATGATGCCTTGGAGATCTCCGAGCAGATTGAGATCTGAACCCGGCGCGGCTGCCCGCCAAGCACCTTTTGCCGGCGGGCGGCTGCTTACGGTGATGATGCTGAGGGGGTACTATCGGCCAAGTCCGGCCGCTGGTTGTCCATCAAGATTAGACATTGGGACGTCGGTTCAGCTCTGACAGCTGCCTGTCTCCCGTCAGCAACGCCTGGCCATTCGGGCTTCTGAAGCTTGCAGCCTGAAGCGCTGAAGTTTGACCTTTCGCTCGGAGCGGCTATCTTTACCCATAACTCCAGGCACACCAATGAAGCAGTCATTTCTTTAAAGGTAAGGGCGCTTGGCGATATTTACGAACGTAATGATGCATCCGTGTTTTCCGTTCCGAGAAAGTGCTTGGAAATGCCAGGGACGGAAGCTCTTCCACCCACAACTGGACAATCCCGGAGCGCGCTAAGGATGGCGCGAGCCTCCCAACCGAACCATCGGTCATCCCCATGTCCAACATCTTCCTCAGCCACTCCAGCGCCGATGAACGCGAGGCTGTCGCGCTCAAGCAGTGGCTGGCTGACAATGGCTGGAATGATGTCTTCCTCGACGTCGACCCGCAACGCGGTCTCGCAGCGGGCGAGCGCTGGCAGGAGGCGCTGCGCCGGGCAGCGGATCGCTGCGAGGCAGTGGTGTTCATCGTCTCGCCGGCCTGGGCCAAGTCGAAGTGGTGCCTGGCGGAATTCCTGCTGGCGAAGAGCCTACACAAGCTCATCTTCGGCGTCGTATTGAAGGACGTGCCAATCGGTGAGTTGCCGACCGAGATGACGGCCGAGTGGCAGTTGTGCCGCCTCGTAGGCGAAGGCAGCAGCGAGACGATCCGCTTCACCTACCGCGAGGCCACGGATCAAATCGGCTTCCTCGCCCAGGGCCTGTTGCGCCTACGCAATGGCCTGCACAAGGCCGGCCTCAGCGCCGATTTCTTCCCCTGGCCGCCGAAAGACGATCCCCAGCGTGCGCCCTACCGCGGCCTCGAACCACTGGAAGCCAGCGACGCCGCAGTGTTCTTTGGCCGCGACGTGGAAATCTTGCGCGGCCTCGATGCCCTGCGCGGCATGCGCGACGCCGGCGACAAACATCTTTTCATCATCCTCGGCGCCTCAGGCGCTGGCAAATCATCCTTCCTGCGCGCCGGCCTGCTGCCGCGCCTGGCGCGCGACGACCGGCACTTCTACCCGCTTGCGCCAATCCGGCCAGAGCACGAACCCCTCTTCGGCGAGCGCGGCCTAGCCCATGCGCTGCATCGCGCGCTGGCCGAACTGAAGCTTCCCGCCATCAATCTCGGCGACATCAAGGCACAGCTGCGGCAGGGGCCGGCTGTGCTGGCCGGCCTGCTGCGACAACTGCAGGACGCCCTGTGCGCCCGCCTGCTCGGCCTGCCCGAAGGCGCATCGCCGCCCACGCTCGTCCTGCCGGTGGATCAGGCCGAGGAACTGTTCAACCCCGATGCCAGCGACGAGGCGCGCGATTTCCTGCGCGTGATCGGCAGTGCCTTGCGCGAGAACGGCGTGGCGCCGCCGATCATCGTCGCCTTCACCATCCGCTCGGACCGCTACGAGCCGCTGCAAACCGCGCCCGAACTGGCCGGCATTCAAAGCGTCGTGTTCGACGATCTCAAGCCGATGCCGCCGACGCGCTTTCGTGAAGTGATCCTCGGCCCGGCGCTGCGAGCCTCGGCCGAGGGCAAGAGGCTCACGGTCGAGCACGAGCTGGTGGAGCGGCTGGTCGGCGAGTGCACTGAGGGCGGCGATGCGCTGCCGCTCTTGGGCCTCACCCTGGCGCGGCTGTTCCGCGACTACGGCGGCGACGGCGACCTGCGGCTGGACGAGTACCGAGCCATGGGTGGTCTGGAAGACATCGTCAAGACCGAGGCGGAATTCGTCCTTTCGGCCGACGAGGCGATACGCAAGCAGCAACTGGAATTGCTGCACTCGGCTTTCATCCCCTGGCTCGCCACCATCAACCCGCAGAACGACCAGCCGATGCGCCGCCTGGCGCGCCGTGCCGACCTGCCGGGGGGGGCACATCCCCTGATCGATGCACTCGCCAAGAAACGTCTGCTGCTTACCGACCGCCGCAACGGGGTAACGGTGATCGAAGTGGCTCACGAAGCTCTCTTACGTCAATGGGACGTGCTGACGACCTGGTTGGAGGCCGAGCGTGAGGATCTGAAGGACGCCGACGTGCTGGAACGGGCCGATCAGGCATGGAAGAAAAGTGGGCGCAAGGATGCCTGGCTGATGGAGGGAGAGCGGCTGGCGATTGCCGAGGCACTTGCGGCAAAACCAGGGTTCAGCAAGCGGCTCGATGAGTGTCAGGAATTCCTATTGGCATCACGGTGGCGAGAAAAAGCCAAGCATGACGAGGAGGAAAGGCATCGACGGGCGGAGTTGGAAGCAGCACAGCAATTGGCAGAGGAGCAGAAGATGCGCGCCGCGATCGAGGCACAAGCGCGGCTGGATGCAGAAGCGAACGCAGCGGGCTTACGGACGGGGCGCCGCAAATTGATCTGGGCGTTGGTAAGTGTTGCTCTTGCTGCGGTAGTTGCTGTCGGGATGTTCTCCCGGGCAAGGACCAACTTCCTGGAGGCAACGGTTGTTCGCATTGTTGGGTACTTCGAGGATGACTTCGCGGAGCTGCTAGGTCTGCAGCAGGAACCACAACGCAGGCTGCTCTCCGTCATCGCAGCGACTCGTATTTCCCAAAAATTGAGTGAAGCACCAAAAGAGCTGAGTTTCAAAGCATCAGGACGCCTTTGGAAACTGCTGAAGGGCGTAAAGTACATGCGGACCTTCCCGGAGGAACCGACTGCTTTAGCGGTTAGTTCGGATGGCAAGCGAATCGTGATTGGAATCGGCAACGCCCTTCAAGTAGTTGACGCCTTAACGGGCAGGGACATCAACCTGACGTTTGGTAGTCTCGCTGCAAAGATTACTGAAGTGTTTTTAAGCAATGATGGCAACAGGCTCTTGACCCATGGAAGGGGAGATGGGAACCTAATTCTCTGGGATGCTTCAAGTGGTAGACGTATTGCGCCACCTTGGAAAATTAGCTTGGGAATACTTGACCCCATCGCGTTTAGCCCCGATGGTCGCTTTGTGATTTCTGGGCACCACAGCGGCAAGCTTCGTCTGTGGGATGCCGGAACTGGTGCTCAGATTGGTCCGGATTGGGAAGGGGATGGCGCCGGGGTGCGAAGTGTGGCCTTCAGCAACGATGGACGATATGTAATATCCGGAGATGAAAAAGGGCAGTTGTCGCTCTGGGACGCCAGCAAGGGAAGGCACATCAAGTCCGTAAAGGGCCACTCAGGGAATGTGACAGCTATCGCATTTAGCCCTTCAGCTACGCTGCTAGCCTCGGGAGGGGCAGACAAGCAGGTTCGCCTCTGGAATCCGGAACTAACCCCACTCTATGAACCACTCACTGAAAACGAAAGCTTCGTTACTTCGGTTGCATTCAGCCCAGATGGGAAGCGACTGGTCGCAGTTGGACTAAATTCCCATGTAGTTGAGTGGGATGTATCGGAAAAGCCCAGCGTTATTGCTGATCACAATTCTTTCGCCATTGTTCGAGCCGCTTCTTTCATTCCCAAAACCAATGGAGATATCGTCACAATTGGAGAAGATAAAACACTGCGTGTCTGGACGAATAATAATAGGTTTCAGTTCGATGAAATCAACGTAGGGTCACCAGGAAAAGTCGCAGCCATTGCGGTCAGTCCAAACGGCGACGGAATGGTCTTTGCTGCAGGCAAATCTCTCCGATATTGGGATGCCGCCGAATCGCAGTTCCTTGACTCGCCCGCCGTCCATAGTGGCAACATCAATTGCGTCGCTTTTAGTCCGGATGGTGAGCGAATTGTTTCCGGAAGCGATGACGGAACCGTCTTGATCTGGGAGTCTCGCTTTAAGAAAGTGAGTCATCCTTTGCGTTTTGAGCAAGGAGCCTCCGTTACAACATGTGGGTTCAAGGTTGGCTCGAGGGAGGTATTGACGGGTGGCGCAGATGGAAGCCTGCGAGTCATTGGCATCGGTACCGATGGCACCTCGCTCTCGCGTCAATTCTCGGATGCAGAAATTCGTCTTCTTTCAGAGAAAGACCACGAGTTTCTCTCCAGTATTGTTGCTGACGCTACATATCCCTTGAATGCGTCGGTCAGTGCCGATGGCAGGCGGATCGCACTCTTCTATGGCGACAGATTTGATGAATTGCCGCCTCTCGATGACGATGGCTATAACTTCCTTGTTGCATCAAGCAATTTGGATGACTTTGGAGTTTACAGATCTATAGGCCACTCCAAATGGGTCAATGTTGTGGCGTTTTCAAGAAATGGGAAAGCGATCGCCTCTGCATCGATGGATCATGTGATTCGCATTTGGAGTGACGGCAGTTTTTTATCCAGGAGTGTATCTATCGGGAAAGAAAGAGACCCATGGAGAGCTGCTTTAGATCAAATTGGGGGAGCGCGCTCCGGATTCGACTTATTTCACAAGGATGTGATTGGCGCGATAACATTCAGCGAAGATGGGCGATTTCTTGCCTCGGCAAGCCATGACAAGTCAGCGCGCATCTGGAGCATGCCGAAGGGTGAATTGGTAGGCCTCCCACTCGACTCGGGTGGTCGCAAGCTCTATAGCGTGGCTTTCGATGCCCCGGCCAAGTACCTCTATGCGGGTAGCGACGACGGAATCGTGCTTCGCTGGCCCGTTCTCGAGAAATGGGTAGATGCGCTGTGTGAGAAGACGCCGTACAACATGAGCCGTCAGCAGTGGCGCGAGTGGGTGTCGCCCGAGATCGAGTACAAGTGTCAGTGCCCCGGCCTGCCAATTCCGCCGGACGATCCCAAATCGAACGGGAAGGCAGAGCTTTGCCCCGGCAAGCCCGCCGAACCGATGTCCCCCCTCGATCGCCCGCCCACCTGACAGGAACCCTGGCAAGCCTGAACTATGCTTGGACAGAAGCACCAAATGACAGCTCAACTTTGATACCTGCCGCTGAACCTTTTACGGCTTGACCGGCGGCTCAGGGTCGTTAGTTCCAGTTGGCAGGACGGAGAAGCCGCCGTTCGCCGTCGCCCGACGCGCGAACGGCAGGTGACCAACACATTGCTGCCTGGTTACGCCATCAAGCCACCGGCAGCTGAGGCCGACAACCAGAAGTTCGCACTACCCTCGCCCGCTGAACTCGAGAAATCGTCAAAGCACTTGAGTTTTCCTCACAACTTGCAGCTTTTGTGGCGCTCGAGTCGAAAAGCGTGAAACCTTAGCGTGCCTCGGAGCCGTCCTCCGGCGTGAGCTCAAACGACTCCCGCCCCACGTCTTCAACACGGTCCAGCACGTGTGGCGGTCAGTGACACCCAGTCGGTAGCAGCCCCGAGTGCGTCAGCACCTGATGGATGAGAACCCCCCTGTTGCCCACGCTCAACAAGAGGTGCACGAGCGCTTCCTGTCGGCGCAGCGCCTGATGCTGGACGCAGACCGCTGGCTGCTCAGCCTGGACACACCTCGAGGCGTTGAAGGCCGTGCGCCTAGCTAGCCAGCGACAAGCCGCTCGAATTCATCGACGCGGCGCCGGGCCGGGGCTACAACGAGTTCGTCGAGTTGCTCTAACCCTTCCACGACCAACGACACCACCGCCCACGCAGGAAGTGATCGCGGAGCACCCCTGGAGCGCGCCGCGGTTGGTGGTCGCGCACGATCCAATGGCTTCGGCCACCAAGGCGGATCAGCGCAATGCGCGTCTCGATGAGCTGATCCGCCAGGCAAACCAATGGTCGGGCTAGCTCACCGAGCAGGGCGAAGGTGTGAATCTCCGCGGGCGCGGTACTCGGACAGCGGCGCCAACGCGCGCTTCTACCACGCGGTCAGCGAAGTTCGACGACTGCGCGCTTGAAATCGATCGAATGGCGGCGGTATGGCCCGCGCAGGCCGCGATGCCGGCGTTGGTCCAAATTTGTGTCCATGAATGCAATTGTGGGCACAAATTTGGGTGCCCCCTCCTTGGGGCGATCGTCAGCGACAGCTATCCCGGGGGGAAGACGGCAGTGGGCGGACGCTTACGAAACACGCGCGCCGATGAGGCATCGATAGATGACCGACACGGGGCGTCCGTCACGCACCTTTGACCGATTGCAGTACAGCTCCCGCTTACACCACCTCCTGGAGCGACCTACCGATCGCCCTGGCCATCTGAAGCTGCTGGCCCGGAAGACGTCCCTACACTGGCACCCGAGAACAAGAAAGAATGATGTTCGTGAGTCCCTCCCCTATCAACGAAGAGTTCCTCTTGGCAGCGCTCGACTCTCCGGCGATGTTCATCCCGACCGGGCCGACGCCTGTTTCCGCAGGTTTTCCATCACCCGCAAAGGACTACGCGCAGAAGCGTCTGGACATCAAGGAGTACCTCGTCCGCAATCCGATCTCGACCTTTTTCTTCACCGTCAAAGGCGATTCGATGCAAGAAGCGGACACTTTCGAGGGCGATGTTCTGGTCGTTGATCGAAGCATTAAACCGGTACACGGTCACCTCGTCGTGGCTTTTGTGAACGGCGAGCGGCTCGTAAAGAGGCTTTCAATCAGGGTTGGCAGTGTGATGCTTCTGGCGGGACATCCAAAATACCCGCCTTTAACGTTGAAGGAGAGAAACGATCTGGAAGTCTGGGTAGTCGTTATCGGGAAGTTCAAACGCATCCCCGCTTGATAAAAGCCGTGTTATTCTCTCGCTCGACTCCAGAAACGGAGTAACCCTTTCCAGACTCGCCACGAGAGAATAATGACGTCCCTTCAAGAACTCCTTGCTCAAAAAGAAGCCCTCGAACAACAGATCGCTCAGATCAAGAAGGCTGAGCGCGCGGACGCACTGCAGAATGCCCGTAGCCTGATCGGCACGTTCGACCTCACGGTTGACGAGCTTTTCGGCAAGCAGAAGTCCATTGGAAAAGCAGTGGCAGTCAAGTACCGCAACCCGGAAACCGGCGAAACTTGGACCGGCCGTGGGCGCGCTCCGCGCTGGCTCGATGGTAAGAACCGGGAGGACTTTGCGGTCTGACGATAGAAATGCAGGGCTCAGGCTGAGTGCGTTTGTGTGAAAGACGGTCGGTCACTCTTGATTGAGTGTGCCGGCCGCTTTTCAATCTGCCTGCCGTTTGATTCAGAACCTCCCACCGACCGTACGGTACAGCGATTTCAACACAACACGCATCTGCTGCGGGAAGAACCGCCCCCCTCATGGCCCTGATGGGCGACTTCGGAAGGTATGAGGCACGCAACCAACCACCACTCTCGATCTGCTCCCACCGCCGGGCATCCCCTTTCAGCCAGTCATCGAAGAGTGCGGCTCGATCACCGCCAGCAGGGCCGCCCACCGCATGACCGAAGAAGCGCTCCCGAAGCGTCTACTTGCCTTTCCGTTCGAATGCCAGAGGGCGAACGTGCTTTACTCCATGAAGGCGTTGCGCTTTACGAGATTGGTATCGTCTCAGCCCGGAATAGATCGGGTTTCCATAGGTGATGTTCAGTCAACTCCACGCCTACTGAGTGAATGCAAGTAGAGCAAGCAGGTCTCACCAAACCAGCACCGCATCCACCAAACCATCCTTCTCTATCAGAAAGGCTCTTGGCAAAACGCCGATTTCAAAATCAATATCCTTTCCCTCATCCGCCTGATTCAGCCAGTTCCTCAACTCAGATAAATACGATTCAAATATAGCAACCTGTATTGAGGTTAGAAAATCAGAAAGCTCAAGCGTAAATCTAGGGCGAACCAAGGCAACCTTAGGTATCGCACCCCTACTGACCCATTCAACGTCGAAAACACCTTTCTCTGCGTAACAACAGACGCGCGCAGAGTAACAAAACGCTTCCATGCCCGCTCGGAACATACTGGACATCAACGGATTTCCCCACCGCAATTCTAGTTCGCCCCGAGCATCTACATACGGACAAATATAGTCAATACTATACCGCACCTCCTCTTTTGGGACCTTGGTCCAGCGCGAATATCGCCCTCTTCTCCAAACGCACTCACACCTATCCGATCTATGTGTGATTATGTCCTCATACTCATCTTGAATGTCGTTCTTGACACCAAGGAATTTCATTTCTTCGATAAGGTATGAGGTATTGAGAATGTCCAGCAAGATATTTAGATCGATTCTCTGAAGAAGGCTTGTTAGCTCTCGTGATAAAGATTTGCTTAACTTATAGCTCTTAGGGCTTAATGAACGTGGTGCGGCGATCATGAATTTTAGAAATTTTGCATCAAGCCTCTTGATCCATTGCAGCCTACCGAGGAGTGAATCAATTTCGTTAACGACGCAATCCCTGCTTTCATAAGAGTCCTCTGTGTCCAAAGGAGTCCAACTCCCGATCTCAGATGAAACTGAATGCTTCCACTCGAAATATCTTCTCTGAGATGCAAATAACCTTCTTTGAATTCGAAGAGAATCACCTGAGACGCAACCAGGCCAATCAACGTAGTATTCTCTGAATACATCGCTTAAAGCTCGCACCGCACAGTCCCACTTCGCCCCAGTGATCCTTGGGCTATACGTAACTTTCAAATCTTCGCCATGCACCGGACACTTCGCCATAAGTGCATCTTCATGAACTCGGCCGTGATAACCTAATTGCAAGCACTTTTCACAGTATCGAACAGAATCGATTATTCTTAATTTTTCTTCTATAAGCCTAAATTTTCTGTTCGAGAGTGCCTCATAGAAAACAGTTTTAACAATCGAAATAGGCTCATCAATGGCGTTTGCTATAAGCTTGATTTGCTCCTTGTTATATCCAGCTTTGTTCCATTCCAAAATATTCACGCCGGTGGTTTTGAACCAATACTCTCTAAATTCTCTCGGTCCGATGGAATTTAAATTGCAGAAGATCGCCGCGAAACTAGTAAATGATTGATAGTATATAAGTCTTCCCCTCCCCCAATTTAAGCATGGCGGGGTTTTTCTGTTATTTATTTTATTGTCCTTTGATATAGTTTTCATTATTGACATGACAACTACTGTTTTGCCATAACGGTTCGCATGTAGTCTGTGAATTTAGTGCTAGCAACCACTCTCAATAACTCACCCTTATCCGTTAATGCATCCCAATCTTCCCCATTTTGTAAGCGTCTAAGGATAGTCTCTACCGTTTCAGCTACATGTTTCATGCCTATTTCTGGTTTGTAGTCCTTCTGTTTCTTTACGTCGTCTGGGGTTAGTTTGACAAACGCGTCCCAGATATCAGTCGAATAAGCGGCAAGCCTTTTTCCTTTTTTGAAATAATCAGGCGCAAAATATTGTAGGTAAGTTATTCCACTCTCTGCAGGCCACTCAGAATCAAGGTCGTAGCCATTGAGAACAAACTCGAGTTCTTTACTCGACCTCAATCCTCGAAAACGCATGTCTTGAGAGAAAAATCGAGCAGTAATGTGTGCATTGCCCGTTCTGGCTAGGTAGTTAGGTTGAAATAAAATGCCATGTGAGCCTATTGATATAACGCAAAGACGAACGCCTCTGGCATCGAGAGCATTCTGTAGTCCGAGAAGCCACTTCCATTCCTTTAGCGTTACCTCATGCGCTTCGTCTATTAGAAGAGTAACGAAACTCCTCCTAGATGACAAAGCCATAGTATAAAGTCTTTCTGTAAAGAGATAGCGGCCAACTGTTCGGCTCTTCGGTTTTAGTGGATCATAGAATTCATAATTAGCAGCCTCAAGAAGATCATTCCAAAACTCTCTTTCAGTGATCGACGAATCACGGCGAATCCAAACAACGAGAGGCACTCTTGTCCCAAATCTTTCTTCTAGGAGAGAGAAAAGGAACCACTTTATAGTTTTAGATTTTCCGTAACGAGATGGGCCATAAATATATCCACCGGTTACTCTAAGGTCGATCCAATTTCCAATCGTTCGAATCATTTCGTCTATCGGAGCTGTGAATATAGCGTACTCGCCACGTAGGATAGGATGGCGATCGTCGACGTCGAGTCCTTCTTGGCTATCCATCGATAAAGCTCCTTGTTGATTCGAACGCAGCAATATCCAATAGGTGCCGACGAAAATTACTCCGCGAGACAGACACCTACCGCTTCTCGTGCTTTCTGTTCAATGACGAACAGATCTGGTTCTGGCTACCTCATACGGGGAGAGGACCTCTCACGTATGCGTGCCATGCCCTTATGAGCGTATTTGAGCCACGGGGTGTCACTCCGCGGTCATTCCACGCCGACCCCGAGATGCATCAAACCAAGAAGGTCAACCAGCGGTGCTTCAGCATGAAGGTCCGCGCAGGCGCCCACCTCGATTCCGGACGCGTGCAGATTGTTTCGGTGATGCCCGCCAACGTCTCGGACATCAACCAGTTGCCGCACTTGGTGCGCGAGGCGGGCCTGTTCTGGACCGCGTCGTTCACGGCCTGCAAGCAGCGCCCGCTGACCGAGGCGAACAAGCGCTTCAACCACAACATGTCTTCGATCCGCGCGCGCGTCGAGCACGTGTTTCGCGTCATCAAGCGCCAGTTCCCCTACACGAAGGGGGCTACAAGGGGATCGCAAAAAACGCCGCGCGTGGGGTCTCGCCGTTCGGTTTGACCGATCTCTATCTTGCGACGCGCGCCTTGACGAGTTGATAGGCGAAATCTGCCCGCTGCGCCCGAAAACGGGCGCTCGCGGCCAGAAACGCCTCGAAAAGAAGCAGTGGAAGCGGAGATATCGATCATCGGGATTAGTGGAAACGGCTGGCCTGGGTGAGCGCGCTCAGAACATGGATTGATCAGAGGTTCCTTAACTCGATGCTGCTTTTCGGCGTCGAGGGGAACTTCCTTGAGAGCACTCATTCACCTCACTATCAGAATCCTTTCCACCGATGGCTTGATCTCTTCGAGCAATTTCCGCCTCATCGCTCGAGCTAATGGTATCTAGCGCAACCCTGAGGAGTTCTTCGGATTCGTTCCGCTCCGAGTTCGCGATTATTCTGCGAAATTCGAGGCAAGATGGATGTGGCGGAAGTTTTTTATTGGACTGAGACTCGCAATATTCCACAAAGGCCTCGGTCGCATCGGTGCCTGATGCCACGTAGAACATTTTCTTCCTTATCATGCCTTTAATGGCGGCCCTAATTCGCAAGCTATGGGGGAATCTATGCCATGGCGGACCAGCACGAAGAACGCCGAGGCTTTGTCCGTCCGACGTGGAGGCTAGTGCGATTCTTGCGTCATTCTCTTCATGATTGATCACGTCTATATATTTCCCCGCTAGGTCAAAACGCTGCGAAAGTATCTCGTTTGTATACCTGGCGTTCTCGAAATTCACATAAGGCGCTCTTCCTTCTTGGACGCCGCCCTGCACTTTGCATTTTTTTCTTAAGCTTAGCAGGAGGCTAACCTGCTCGGGGTCTGCGTATCGAAAAGAGAAGTCAGGGCGATTAGTTGCATACTCGAGAAACTGCAATGGAGTGCGATACCCAAGACTGGTATGGGGCGTTGCATTATAATTCGCAATCAAGACATCAATTAAGTCTTCCGCATACTCAAGTTGAAACTGACTATTCAATGCAACTTCCTCCGGCTCCCGCCCCTTACGATCCTTGGGTTTTGAGCCTGTGGTATTTGACATTTTGTGCAACCCGCCGCCTGCAAGAACTCGAAAGAATGTTTCAATAAATGGCCGCTCATCCAGGCCTCGCCGGGAGGCAAATCCCTCCTTTGGCGAAATTAATCTCGAATTTACGACATCCCTTAGAAACTGTTCTACGCTTTTGCACGTCTCGGCGAGAGCGCCGTCAACGCTCGTTTCGTCCCAGCACATGCCAACATATCTGTCCGACATCCCTGAAGGAAAATTAGCATCATCCCAATAGATATGTTCGAGGCCGGGAGATAATATTCGTCGCCGCCATCGAGTCAGAGCAGATTTAATCGCTCTAAGGACGTCAGTCTTAGAAACCTCTTTTCCTAATGCAAAGTGGTATCCCAGAACGGCTCGTGATTCAACATCCAAAATTACGATTACCCATAACCTGTGGACGATTCGCGGCACATGCTCGCCATCACCATTGGGCATCAATACACAGAATCGCCCATCTAGTTTATGGGCGTCCATCTCTACCCGCTGCAGCACCCTCTTTACGGGACGGTCCACGCCATCCCCAGTAATCAACTTTCTTTCAAGGGTTTTGCCACCAATGGCTCGCGCGGCCATTTTTGGATTTAATTTGTAAACGAGATCGATGTGTCGGCATACGGAATTATATCCATTAGTGATTGTATTAAACGGCCACTCGCCCCTAACCTCATAGCCTAAGTCTCGCAGGCGATCTAAGAACCACTTCCATAGAGCTTGGCGCGGCTTTCTTATCAGAGATAGGGTGCTTGAACTGGCGGACTCCAATATCTTCTTATCGAAGGATCTACGTAGATCTGGATTCAAATCAAGAACCAGACCCATCGCACCGACAGCACCTCCACCAAATTCGTTGACTTTTACTTTTCGCTTTCGCTTGTAAGGTTTAATTCTTAGTTTCGGTATTAACCCCCGGAATCCATATATGCGACCATCGGGATGGGTCTTAAGGCATCGCTCTGTGATCAATCGGTACGTCTGTTTTAGTCCGATCTCGCATTTTTCTCGAATTAAGCTATCGCCGTAGCCTGCGAGGTATAGTCTTACGGCTTCTTTTCTCATCAGATATTTTTTTCGATCGAACTCTGTGAGAACCCCATCATCTGGAGTGGGCCAAGCATCTAGATCTTCATTCCCAGTTCTCAGTAGACAGGGCAATTGTCTGCCTAGTGGATTTTCACGCGTCTTCATGTTCGTACGCCGGCCAGAGCGGTTTAATTTCTTTCATGCAATTTTTATAAAGAGCTTGCTTATTTACATCGAAAGATAAAAGCGAATTCAATAATTAATATATTTTTTAAAAACTTTTCAATGCACTTGAATTGGCGCGTGTAAATTAAAGCGCTTTCCTACCCTTCATCGCCTTTTCGGAAAGGTGACTTCCGGAGACGCTGACGACTCACTTTGTAGCTACAGTTTTCGTATCTGCGATACGATGGAATTTACTACAAAATCTCGCGCGTTCAAAAGATTGATAGCAAAGTGAAAATCTTCCGGATTATTTTTCACTTTGCTGCTCTCGGCTGAAGGTGATACACACAAGGAGTGTTTTTTCACCTTTCGGCAATCTTGCTAAGGTTTTAATTATTAACGTTTTGTTTTTAATAGATTTTTGTACTTGGTCGCGAGATAAGACGGCTACGGCAATGCTCGCGCTGTGGGCACGTGTAGTCTCGCTATCGTGGTAGTTCTGCTGTGACACAACAGGATCTACTCAGGCGCGCAGATCTGCTCATGGTTCGGGAGGACGAAGCCCGTGCGGCACTGGGGCAACTCGACAACCAGAACCTCCTGAGCCCATTTATGGCCTGCGGTGGGGGATTCACCCTTGTTTTTCGAGGGAGGGGTGCGTCTAGGGAAGCTCTGATCGACTCGGAGCCGGCAAAGTACTGAGGTCATGAGGCGCACTGCCACCATGAAGCAAACGACTTTCGCCTCGCTGGCTTTCGAACGGCAGAAGAAGCAGACGCGCGGGGAGCGCTTCCCGGCCGAGATGGAGAAGGTCGTGCCTTGGGCTGCTCTGCTGGCAGTAATCGAGGCGCACTACCCGACGACGGGGCCGACGCGGGCGTCCGCCGATGCCGCTTGCGGCGATGCTGCGGATCTAGTTCATGCGGCATTGGTACGCGCTGTCCGATCCGGCGATGGAGGATGCGCTCTAAGAGGTCGAGTCGATGCGCCGCTTTGCGGGGCTGGGCCTGACCGACGACGGGATGCCCGACGAGACGACGATCCTCAAGGTCTGCCACCTGCTCGAGAAGCACGCACTGACCTCGCAGATGGTGAACATCATCAACGACACGCTCGAGTAGCGCGGACTACGACTCAAGGGGCGGCACGATGGTTGACGCCACGATCATCCATGCGCCGCCCTCGACGAAGAATTGAGACAAGCAGCGCGGCCCCGAGACAAGAAGGGCAACGAGTGGTACTTCGGCATGAAAGTTCACGTGGGTGCCGACGTCAATTCCGGGCTCGTGCATACCGTATCCGTGACGCCAGCCAACGTCTCAGACATCAACCAGTTGCCGCACCAGGTGCGTGAAGATGACCGGGCGGTGTTCGGCGACAAGGGCTACGAGAACAACAAGCTCAAGCGTCTGGTCCGCAAGGCAGGCCTGTTCTGGGGCGTCTCGCTCAAGGCCAGCAAGCAGCACCCGCTGACCGAGGCGAAAAAGCGCTTCAACCACAAGATGTCCTCGATCGGGGCGCGCGTCGAGCACGTTTTTCGCGTCATCAAGCGCCAGTTCGGCTACACGAAGGTGCGTTACAAGGGGATTTGCGAAGAACGCCGTACAGGTGTTCTCGCTGATCGGTTTGACCAATCTCTATCTTGCGAGGCGCGCCTTGATGAACTGATGGGCGAAATCCGCCCGCTGCGCCCAGGAAAGGGCGCTCGGGGCCGGAAAGGCCTCGAAAAATAGCGGTAGAAGCGGAAAAGTCGATCATCGTAGTCGGTTCAATCGGCTGGCTTGGGTGAGCGCACCCAAAAGGCCAATTGATCTGGGGTTCCCTAGGCGTGCATGCCGGTCAGCAAATCGAACTGGATAGGCGAGTTTTCCCGGCTCAAGGGAATCGAGAACTTCCCACCCGGTTCAGGACTGAGTCTCGTGTGAGCACGCGAGGCCGGCTTTCTTTCTTCCAGTCAGTACGAGTTGCCACGAATGTGTAGCGTGACAGCGTGATGCAGTATCCGGTCGAGGATGGCGGTCTAGATGACTCGGTAGCCGAACACCTCGCTATAGGCACCGGAGCTCTGGTTAGTGGTCAGGATCATCGGTCCGCGCTCATACCGGCGGCTGATATCACCTGGAAGATCAGGTTTGCGCCCTGGAGCCCGATCGGCTTGCAGCCGATCACATGCCGGAGGCAGGCCTCGGAGTCAGCCTCGTTGAGGTTGGCCCCGCCGATCAAGTTACAGATCGCCGGTGCACGGTCGCATCCCGCGTGAATCCGTCGCCATTCCACCGCAACACCCTGATCCGGTTTCCGCGCTAGGCCCCGAAACACGATTGAACGCGACGATGTGGCCGCTAAAGGGATCGGTCTCGAATGGTGTCTGAGCGAGCGCAGCGAGCCCATCGAAGCCGCGCCGCATGTCGATAATGCCGGCCGCGGTACAGATTCGCTTGCCGTAATGCGGGACGCTCGTCGCAGCAGTAGCACAGCATGAAGCCGCGCTGGGACGTGCCGTCGAGACCTCCTTCGACGGTGAGCCGTGCGCCCTTGCCTCGATCGTCAGCCGACCGAGCGCGGCCGCTGGGGCATCGAGCATCTCGGGCGCGTCCAACGCATCGGTGTCGGTGCGGATGATCGGCACGAACGCAGCCACGCCCAAGCGACCTTCGTGCTGGCCCTTGCGCCACGCGAATATCTGCTTGGCGTTGATGTCGTGGGGGTGCGCAAGCCGCGACACGGAGGCACCTGGCTGCCGCGACTGCTCGACGACGGCGCGTTTTAGCTCAATGGTGTGGCGGCGGTACGGCCAACGGGTACCGCGACGCGGGCGTTGGTCCACTCTTGTGCCCGTGCAATTCATTGTGGGCACAAAGGTGGGTGCTCACTCCGAGGGGCTGATAGTCAGCGACGGCCAAGCTGGAGGTAAGACGGCACGGGGCCGGCGCCTACTTAAAGCCGTTCTGGGGATCGGATCTACATTCTTACGTAAAACGTCGCGAGAGTTACATGATTACGATAAATAGCCTCCACTAAATCTGTGACCACCTGTCGCTAAGGGCTTGATTAGAAATGATGCGTCCAGTTACAGCGTTAGTGGAATGAACGGTTCAGCGACTGCTGAATATGTGACGGGCCACGCGTGCCCGACGCCACCCTTCAGCCGTTCTCCTCGTACAGCGTTGCTTCGATGATGCGGACGATCCTTGCCGTCAGGGCCCCTGCATCGAGCGTTGGATTGGTAATGCTGCGCAACAGGAGGCCACCGAACAGTGCCGAGAACAGTTCGACCATCCCGTCGATGGTGGCCCGATCGTCTTGGAACCCCGAGCGCTGGCGGATCTCGCGTATGGCAGCCGCGAGTCCGCGCCGGCCCACCGCGTCCGCCTTTCTCACGATCTCGGCCACTTTCGGGTTGCGGCCGGCCTCGGCGACGATCTCGGCCTTCAGCGCGGCAGTGTCCGAATCGAGCTGCTTGCCGATGGCCTGGGCCACGTGCGTCCGCAAGCCGCTTCGCGTGTTGGCAACCTCCCGAAGGATCTCGGTCAACGCGAGGCGGTGCTCGAGATCCTGGGCGACGATCGCTCCGATGATCGCGTCCTTGTTGTCGAAGTAGTGGTAGATGTGCCCCGGGCTCATCCCGGCTACCTTGGAGATCTGCGCAATGCTTGCGCCATGAAAGCCGTGATCACAGAAGCATCGCGCTGCTGCGGTCAGGATCTGTTGTCGGCGGGCGTCGGCACGCGTGCAGTCAGACAGCGGTTCCATCACGATGTTGTCCTCGGTGTCGCCCGGAGCGGGCACTGACCGTGCCCGCCGGACGCACCCCATTTCCGATTTCGGGGCAAAGCCGCCCTTCCCTCCCTCCTACTCAGGCCACCCCGCGCGCGCGATCGCCTGCGGGCCTCACATCCCCTGGTAGATCGGCCCTTCGCCGCCTTGTGGCACCACCCAGTTGATGTTCTGGGTCGGGTCCTTGATGTCGCAGGTCTTGCAGTGCACGCAGTTCTGCGCGTTGATCTGCAGGCGCGGGTTGGCGCCGGATTCGTCGCGCACGATCTCGTACACCCCGGCCGGGCAGTAGCGCTGCTCGGGGGCGTCGTACTTCGCGAGGTTGATCGCGATCGGCACCGAGGCGTCCTTCAGCTGCAGATGGCAGGGCTGCTCTTCCTCGTGGTTGGTGTTCGACAGGAACACCGACGAGAGCCGATCGAAGGTGAGCACACCGTCGGGCTTGGGGTAAGTGATCTTCGGACACTCGGCCGCCGGCTTGAGCTTGTCGTGGTCGGCGCTGTTGTGCAGCGTCCAGGGCACCTTGCCCTTGAACAGCACCTGGTCGATGCCGAACAAGAGCGACCCCAGGTACAGGCCCTTCTTCATGTAGGGCTTGAAGTTGCGCGTCTTGTGCAGCTCCGCGTATAGCCACGAGTCGCGGAAGGCGCTCGGGTAGGCGGTGAGCGCGTCGCGCTGGCGTTCGTGCGCGAGCGCCTCGAACGCCGCATCGGCGGCGAGCATGCCCGACTTGATCGCGGCGTGGCTGCCCTTGATGCGCGCGGCGTTGAGGAAACCCGCGTCGTCACCGATCAGCCCGCCGCCCGGGAAGATCAGCCGCGGCAGGCTCTGCAGGCCGCCGGCGGCGATCGCGCGCGCGCCGTACTGCAGGCGCTTGCCGCCTTCGAGGTACTTGCGGATCTCGGGGTGGGTCTTGTAGCGCTGCATCTCCTCGAAGGGCGACAGATGCGGGTTCTCGTAGTTGAGGCCGACCACGAAGCCGACCGCCACCAGGTTGTCCTCGAGGTGATAGACGAAGCCACCGCCGTAGGTGGCCTTGTCCATCGGCCAGCCGGCGGTGTGCACCACCAGACCGGGGCGATGGTGCTCGGGCTTGACCTCCCACAGCTCCTTGATGCCGATGCCGTAGGTCTGGGGGTCGGCGCCCTCGCGCAGATTGAAGCGGGCCTCGAGCTGCTTGCCCAGGTGGCCGCGGCAGCCCTCGGCGAACAGCGTGTATTTGGCGTGCAGCTCCATGCCCGGCTGGTGGTGCGGGCCCGGCGTGCCGTCACGGTTCAGACCCATGTCGCCGGTGGCGACGCCCTTCACCGCGCCCGCCTCATCGAACAGGATCTCGGCACCGGCAAAGCCCGGATAGACCTCGACGCCGAGCGCCTCGGCCTGCTCGCCGAGCCACTTCACCACGTTGCCCAGGCGCACGATGTAGTTGCCGTGGTTCACCAGGCAGTCGGGCAGCAGGCCGTTGGGGGCCTGGCGGGCGCCGGTCTCGGTGAGGAACAGCACGCGGTCCTCGGTGACGGCGGTGTTGAGCGGGGCGCCGCGCTCCTTCCAGTCGGGGAAGAGTTCGCCGAGCGCCTTCGGGTCCATCACCGCGCCCGACAGGATGTGGGCGCCGATCTCGGCGGCCTTCTCGATCAGGCACACCGAGAGGTCCTGGCCCTTGGCCTCGGCCAGTTGCTTCAGGCGGATCGCCGCCGACAGCCCGGCCGGGCCGCCACCGACGATCAGCACGTCGAATTCCATCGATTCGCGTTCAGTAGTCATGGGAACGAGATTCCTGTTGTGAAGGGGCGGCCTCAGGCGGTCACCGGGGACGGCGCGCGCCAGTCGGGCACGATGCCTTGTTCAAGCGCGAAGGGCTGGGCCTGGATGGTGCGACGCTGGAAGTCCGGCGCTTGCGGGGCGGTACCGAGCCAGCACAGCACGGCCGCGGGCACCTCGGGCGGCGCCACGCCCTTGCGCATCGCGAGCACACCTCGCTCGCCGATGGTCGCGCGCAGCGCCTCGGTGCTGACCACCCCCGGATTGACGGTGTAGGCGCGGATGCCCTGATCGCCGAACTCGGCGGCCAGCACGCCCGACAGGCGTGAAACCGCAGCCTTGCCCGCGCCGTAGGCATACCCCCAGCCGCCCTTGCCGGTGGCAACGGGCGGGTCGCTCTCGCCCGCGCCGGAGGTGACGTTGATCACCGTACCGCCGCCCTGGGCCAGCATGGCAGGCAGCAGGCACTGGGTCAGCACGACCGGAGCCATCACGTAGCCGCGGAACACGCGCTCCAGGGTATCCGCGCCGAGGGACATGAACGGCAGGTTGAGGTCGCTGCCCTGGTAGATCGCGTTGTTCACCAGCACATCGACGCGGCCGAAACGCGCCAGCACCGCGGCCGCGGCGGCGTGTACCGACTGCTCGTCGAGCAGATCCATGCGCACCGCAAAAGCCTCGCGCCCGAGCGCGCGGATGGCTGCTGCGGTCTCCGCCAGACTGCCTGCGAGCGGCCGCCCATCCGCGTGGGAAAGGGAATGAGCATGCGTCTCCCCCTCCTCCAGCGTGCGCGCACTGATCGCCACGTCGAACCCCGCACGCGCGAAGGCGAGCGCCGTTTCGCGACCGATTCCGCGGCTGCCGCCGGTGATGAATGCCACCCTGCTCATTTCCATTCCCCGTTCAATTCGGACCGTGTCCACTGTGGCGCACCCCGTCCGGGCCGCCATCGTCGGTTCGGACCATGAAAAACCGGCCGCAGGGGCCGGTTCCTCGACTCGCCCGGGCCGGGATTGCCGGCCTGCCTGCGCTCAGAAGCGGTCGCTGCGGCTCATCGCGTCCATGCCGCCGTCCACGAACACCACCGTGCCGTGCACGAAGCTGGCCTGCTCCGACTGCAGGAAGCTCACCACATTGGCGATCTCGTCCGGCGTGCTGTTGCGTCCGATCGGCGCCACGAACTTGCGGATTGCCTCGCCGAAGCGCGCATCGGCACGCGACGCGTCCAGCAGCGGGGTCTCGACCGCCCCCGGGGCGATCACGTTCAGGCGGATGCCCTTCGGGCCGAGCGCCACCGACTTGCGACGTGCGAACACCGTGACCGCGTACTTGGAGCCGGCATACGCCGCCTGCGGGACCGCCATGGCGTCGGCCTGCGCCAGCGCGCCCGCCTCGTCCCCCGCCAGCATCGCCCCCACCATCGGCAGCTTGTCCATGCCGGGATGCACCGAGGCCACCGAGCCGATCAGCACGATGGACGGCTTGCTGCCGCGCGCCAGTGCCTCTTCGAGGCCGTCGACGATCTCGGTCATGCCGAAATAGTTGACGCCGACGATCACGCTGCTCGAAGGCGCGGTCGGCCCGAGGCCGGCGCAGCAGACCAGGCCGTCCAGCACGCCGTCGCACGCGGCCAGCGCCGCCTGCACGGCCGCCTTGCGGCCTTCGGCGGTCGACAGGTCGGCGACGATGTCGGCGTTCTGCCGGTCGATTCCAATCACACGATGCCCCGCGCGCGCGAGCTGATCGCAAACGGCAGCGCCGATCCCCGAAGCGGAACCGGTAACAACGGATACGGCCATGACAGACTCCCTGGTTGCCAACGATTGACTTGACGACGATTGTGGATTGTCAACGGCCCGTGCGGGCGCGCGCATCGTCCGGGCGGACTAAACTCCCGACCCGCCATTGGGCCTAAAATCGACCCACCGCCATCCCCTCGAGGAACACGCACCATGACACCGCTCAAGACCCTCGTCCTCGCCATGATGCTGGGCAGCGCCGTGCTGACCGCCCCTGCGATCGCGGCCGACAACGCCCCAACGGTCGCTGCGGCGAGCGCGCGACAAGGCGACGAGGGCGCTCGTACGCAGGCGCTGCTCGACCGCGCGGAAGCGCACTTGCGCGAGCAGGGCGAGCAGGCGATGGCCAGCTTCAGCCGTGCCGGCGAATTCGTCGACGGGGAGCTCTATGTGTACGTGATCGATACACAGGGCAATTTCCTCGCCAGCGGCGGCAGCTCGACCACCCTGATCGGTCGCAACGTGATCGACCTGACCGACTCCGAAGGCCGGCTCTTCATCCGCGAGCTCCTCGGCGACGCCCAATCGAGGGCCAGCGGCCGCATCGAGTACCGCTGGGCGAATCCGGTCACCGGGCGCAACGAACCGAAGATCGCGACCTACCGACGTGTCGGCGACCGTATCCTCGTCGTTGGCTACTACGCGCCGAACGCCAGCTTCGAGCTCGCGAAATCGCTCGTGTGGCGGGCGGTGCACGCCCTCAAGGTGAGCGGAGAGAGTGCCTTCACGCGCTTCAACGACCTCAACGGCGGCTTCGTTCAGGACGACCTCTACGTGTTCGCGATCGGCATCGAGGACGGCATCGTCCATGCGCATGGCGCGCAACCGCGCCAGGTCGGCCGCAAGGCTGCCGAGCTCACCGACACCAAGGGCAGGCATTTCCTGCTCGAGATGATCGATATCGCCAAGCGCCAGGGCGAGGGCGAGATCAGCTACACCTTCCGCAATCCGCTCACGCTGAAGAACGAAGCCAAGCGCAGCTACGTGGTGCGGGTGGGGAACTACCTGGTGGGCGCAGGCGCCTACGCGGGCGCCGCGAAATAAGGCCCACCACGGCTAAGGCTCGCCACGGCTGGGGCTCGCGCCTCAGCCACCGGGGGGCGTTGCACCCTCTGCCCCCCAGCCCGAAAGCCCTGCGCCTCAGTTATCCCGGCTGAGCGCGGCCACGCTGTTGAGCATGATGCGCACCAGCTCGGTCTGACGGCGAACGCCGGTCTTGGAGAAGATCGAGCGTAGGTGCGCCCGCGCGGTGTTGCGACGGATGTTCAACGCCTCGGCAGCCTCCTCCAGCGACAGGCCGTTGGCGAGCTCCATCGCCAGCGCGGTCTCGGCCGGCGTGAGGTTGAAGAGCTGCTTCGCTGCGGCAGTGCTCGCCAGCGACTTGCCGGCCGCATCGCGGATATACACGACGGCCGACGGCTGACCCTTGCCCTCCGCCCATTCCTGCGACCGCACCGGCTCTACGACCACGCCGAGGCTGACCTGGCCCGAGGGGCGCGACACCGACATTGCCGACGCCACCGCCAGCGGGTCGCCCGAATGCCGTGCAAAGGCGTTGCGGATCAACTGCTGCAGCTCGCGGTTGTCGCTCGGATACGAGGCCTCGAGTCGGCCGCCGACGAGCTTGAGGCCGTCATTGGCCGCCAGCAGTTCGCGCGCGATCAGGTTCTGCTCGAGCACCTTGCCGGTCTCGTCGAGCACCAGGGTGCCGACCGACAGCCGACCGATCGCCTGCGAGTACAGGCTGCCGAGCGACTCGCTGCGGTCGAGCAGGTTGTGGATGTGCAGCGCCCGGCGCAGATGCGGCAGCAGTGCCTCGCAGCGCGCACGATCGAGCGCACTGAACCTGGGCGCGGTCTCGCCACGCGTGATGCGGAAACGCAGCTTGCCCGAGTCGGGGGTCGAGATGTCGACCCCCATGACGTGGAACACGTCGACCGGCGCGCACCAGTGCTGGTAGTACGGCGTGCGCCGCCATTCGGCCTCGGTCATCAGGTCCTCGACGGTGAACACCTTGTCGATCGGCTGATTGACGAAGGGCGTCATCGAATGGCCGTAGGGCAGATAGGTGACCTTGTCGCCCCCTTCCACGCCCACGGCAATCATCATGCCCAGGTTGCTCTCGTCCGGACTGCGCAGGATGAGGGTGACGTAGTTGGCCTCGAACAGGACGCGGAACGTTTCCAGCGCCTCGCCCCAGCGCCGGCTGTCGAGCGCAGCGTCGTACAGCGCCGACACGATGCGGTCGTATTCGCCCAGTTCCAGTTCGATCGTATTCAAACCCCTTCCCCTCACAGTTCAGGCAGACGGGCCGCCGGCCCGCCGATTCATCCTGCCGACAGGCTCGTGGTCAGCGCCGGCACCGCTTCGAACAGGTCCGCCACCAGGCCGTAGTCGGCGACCTGGAAGATCGGCGCATCCGGATCCTTGTTGATCGCCACGATCACCTTGGAGTCCTTCATTCCGGCCAGGTGCTGGATCGCACCCGAGATGCCGACCGCCACATACAGTCCCGGTGCAACGATCTTCCCGGTCTGGCCGACCTGGTAGTCGTTGGGTACGAAGCCCGCATCGACGGCAGCGCGCGACGCGCCCAGCGCGGCGCCGAGCGTGTCGGCGAGCGGCTCGAGCAGGCGGTGATAGTTCTCGCCGTTGCCCAGACCGCGCCCACCGGATACGACGATCGCCGCCGAAGCGAGTTCAGGCCGCTCGGACTTGCTGAGCTCGCGCCCGAGCACGCGCGACAGGCCGAGATCCGGTCCGGCCGCGACCGTCTCCGCTGCCGCGCCCCCACCGTTTCCGGCGGCATCGAACGCCGTCGTGCGTACGGTGAGGACGTCCAGCGGCTGATCCGACTCGACCGCGACCATGACGTTCCCGGCGTAGATCGGACGCTCGTAGCGCCCCGGCGCGGAGATCGCGACCACGTCCGAGACCGCCGCCACATCGAGCAGGGCCGCCACGCGGGGGGCGAGATTCTTGCCGAAACTCGTGGCCCCGACAAGCACCGCGCGGTAACCGCCCTCGCCCGCCACGCGTTGCGCCAGCACGGCGAGGTTCTCGGCCAGCGGCTCGGCATAGTGTGCCGCCTCCACCTTCAGTACGCGCGACACACCCGCAAGCCCCTGGGCCTGCGCCACGGCGCCCTCGCAGCCCTGCCCCGCGACCAGCACGTCGATGTCGCCGCCGAAGCGCGCCGCGGCGGTGACCGCGTTCAGGGTCGCCGTCGCCAGACGGCTGTTGTCGTGCTCTGCAATGACCAGTGTCTTCATCGTCTGCCTCAGATCACCTTCGCTTCGTTACGAAGCTTGTTCACCAGTTCGGCCACGTCGGCCACCTTGACGCCGCCCTTGCGCGCCGCCGGTTCGGCATGCCGAACGTGGCGCAGGCGGGGGGCGATGTCCGCGCCCAGCCCGGCAGCGGCGATCACGTCCAGCGGCTTCTTCTTCGCCTTCATGATGTTCGGCAGGGTCGCGTAGCGCGGCTCGTTCAGGCGCAGGTCGGCGGTGACGACCGCCGGCAGCTTCAGTTCGACCGTCTCCAGGCCGCCGTCGATCTCGCGCGTCACCGCCACCACGCCCTCGCCCGGCGCCACCTTGGAGGCGAAGGTCGCCTGCGGCCAGCCCATCAGCGCGGCCAGCATCTGGCCGGTCTGGTTGGCGTCGTCGTCGATCGCCTGCTTGCCGCAGATCACCATCTGCGGCTGTTCGCGTTCGGCCACCGCCTTCAGTAGCTTGGCCACTGCCAGCGGCTGCAGCTCCGCATCCGTCTCGACCAGGATGGCGCGGTCGGCGCCCATCGCCAGCGCGCTGCGCAGGGTCTCCTGGCAGGCGGTGGTGCCGCAGCTCACCGCGACGACCTCGGTGGCCACGCCGGCTTCCTTGAGGCGCACCGCCTCCTCGACGGCAATCTCGTCGAAGGGGTTGATCGACATCTTCACGCCGGCCAGCTCGACCCCGCTCTGGTCCGACTTGACCCGCACCTTCACGTTGTAATCGACGACCCGCTTAACCGGGACAAGAATCTTCAAGGTGTTCTCCTCGCGAATATTCGTAAACTGGACGCTGGCTCAGGCCGCAAGCGGCTCGCGGCGCAGCATCACGACTTGCGCATCGAAGCTGATCACCCGCTCGTCGCGCTGGTTGAGCAGTTCGAAGCGCGAAACGAGCACGCCGCGCTCGGGCCGGCTGCCCGGACCGCGCTCGACATGGGTGACGCGGGCGCGCAGCTCGTCGCCCGCGATGCCCGGGCGATGAAAGCGCAGCTTGTCCCAGCCGCGGCCGGCGATCGAGGCCGTCTCGCCGCTGGGGATGGTATGGCTCAGGCGGATGGTCACCGAGAGCAGATGCACCCCGGCCGCGAACAGCTGCCCGATCGGCGATTTCGCCGCTGCGGCTTCGTCCACATGGGGCGGGAACGGATCCCACTCGGTGGCAAAGGCCTTGATGTTCTCGGCGGTGAGCAGGTAGCGCTCGGACGACTCGCGCGGGTCGTCGAGGACCACGTCTTCCAAGTAGATCATGCGCTCACTCCTTCGGCGACGGGGTAATCGGTGTAGCCCGCGGCGCCCGGCGTGTACAGGGTTCGGCGGTCGAAGCGGGCGAGCGCCAGCCCCTCTCGCAGACGGCGCACGAGATCGGGGTTGCCGATGAAGTCGCGCGCGAAGGACACCGCCTCGCCCTGCCCGGCCTGGAGCGAAGCCTCGGCCGCAGCGGCGTCGAAGCCGTCGTTGAGGATCAGGTTGCCGTCGAAGCCCGCGCGGGCGAGCGCGAAGGCATCGACGCCGAGCGTCTCGGCGCGCATCACGTGCGCGTAGGCCAGGTCCATGTCCTTCACCTGGCGCAGCAGCTCGGCATGGGTGGCGACGGTGTCGTCGTCCTGGATGTCGTTGTAGCTGTTGCCGACGCGAAAGCGCAGGCCCACGCGTCCGGCGCCGATTGCCGCGGCCATCGCCTGCAGGCACTCGGCCACGAATCGCACCCGATTGGCTACGCTGCCGCCATAGGCGTCGGTGCGCTGGTTGGTGCCCGAGCACATGAACTGCATCGGCAGGTAGCCGCTGGTGCAGTGCAGCTCGACGCCGTCGAAGCCGGCCTCGCGGGCCTTGATCGCGGCCTGCGCATGTTCCGCCACCACGGCGCGCACCTCATTGGTGGAGAGCGCGCGCGGCGTGTCGTAGGGCTGCATGCCGGCGCTGTCGGTGAACACCTCGCCCGCCGCGCGGAGCGCCGACGGTGCGACGGTGGCCACGCCCTCGCCCTTGATGTGGTGGCTGCCGATGCGGCCGCCGTGCATGACCTGCAGCACGATGCATCCGCCGCGCGCATGCACGGCATCGGTCACCTTGCGCCAGCCGGCGATCTGCGCGGCAGTGGCGATCCCGGGCTGACGGCAGTAGGCCTGGCCCTCGGCGCTCGGCCAGGTGCCCTCGGCGACGATCAGGCCGGCCTCGGCGC
Organism: Thauera sp. JM12B12; assembly: GCF_039614725.1. Classification (NCBI taxonomy): domain Bacteria; kingdom Pseudomonadati; phylum Pseudomonadota; class Betaproteobacteria; order Rhodocyclales; family Zoogloeaceae; genus Thauera; species Thauera sp. JM12B12. The sequence continues at coordinate 2,188,225 of NZ_CP154859.1, forward strand.
GCTGGGCGTAGTACTCGACCATCAGCTCGCCGGGCACGCCCTGCGCATCGGCGCGGTTGCGCGTCATCGGTGCCATCACGATGCGGTTGGCGAGCTCGAGCTCACCCATCCGCGTCGGGCTGAAGAGGCGGGAAAGCGCTGCCATGGCGGCGCTCACAGCGCGGTGACCAGCACCGACGAACGGCCGCCGTCGACCGGCAGGCTGGCACCGGTGATGTAGGACGCCTCGTCGCTGGCGAGGAACAGGATCGCGTTGGCGAGTTCCTCCGGCTGGCCCACGCGGCCCATCGGGATCAGCTTTTCGGTGTTCCTGCGCGAAGCCTCGTCGGCCAGCATGCCGGCGGTCGCAGGCGTTTCCACCACGGCGGGGATCACCACGTTGACGCGGATGCCGTGCGGCGCGCCTTCGGCCGCGGCCGCGCGCGAGAAATTGTCGATGGCCGCCTTGGCCGCCGAATAGCCCGCCATCCAGGGCGTGCCGAGCTGGCCGCAGATCGAGGACACGTTGACGATCGCGCCGCCCTTGCCCTTCATCAGGCGCATCGCGGTGCGCGTGCCCCAGAAGGTGCCATCGACCGAGGTGGAGAAGTTGGCATGCCAGTCGGCGGTGCTCATCTCCTCGATGCTGCCCCAGGTGTAGGCCATGGCGTTGTTCACCAGCACGTCGAGCCGGCCGTGGCGCTGCGCCGCGGCCTCGAGCGCGGCGGTGAAGCCGGCCTCGTCGCTGACGTCCGCCACCACCGCCTCGGCCTTGCCGCCGGCGGCGACGATGCCGGCGACGACCGCATCCAGCGGTTCGCGGCGCCGGCCGCAGACCACGACGGTTGCGCCTTCCTGCGCCAGCCGCTGCGCGGTGGCTGCGCCGATCCCGCTGCCACCGCCCGTCACGAACGCCACCTTGCCCTGCATACGATCTGCCATGTCCTGTCTCCTCGTGGCTGGCGCCGCGACTGGCGCGGCGCGTGAGTTGTGATTGCGCGGCCCGCCTTGTCGGCAGGCCAGCCCGCCGGACCCGGCAAGCTGCTGATCCAAGGGTAGGAAAACCGCCCCCCGGCGCCATCGTCCGATGGGACTAGCGGCAATGGACGAGCCCTTGGCGCGGCACGGAGGCAGGCCGCCAGGACAAAAAGGGCGGCAGCCCTTGCGAGCCTGCCGCCCTTCCGATGCTTCTCTCCGGATCAGAGACCGGCCCGACGCGCAGCTTCCGGACCGAAGTCCTTGTCGCTCAGCTTGCCGGTGTTCAGCGTGTATCCGCCACGTTGCTCGTTCACCAGGTTGAAGGCCAGGTAGGTCCCGGTCTGCAGGTCGTGATAGAGGCCCACGCCCGCCTGCCAGGTGTTGGCTTCATAGGCGTAGAAGTAGTTCATCATCGAGGTCCGCCACAGGCCCCCGCGGGCGTCGTAGTTCTCCGCCATCTTCATCAGCCAGCTGTCCTCGTCGATGTACATGACGCGCTTGCCGTAAAGGTGACGGTAGCCTTCCTTGAGGTTGCCCTCGAGAACCCACACGCGATGCAGCTCGTAGCGCATGAACTCGGGATTGACGTGGCCGGGCTTGATGAGGTCCTCGTACTTCACGTCCGGCGAGTGCAGCCGGTAGGTGTTGTAGGGGATGTAGAGCTCGCGCTTGCCGACGATCTTCCAGTCGAAGCGCTCGGGCGTCCCGTTGAACAGGCGCACCTCATCCACCGTGATCGATCCGCCGGTACCCGGGAAAGACATGTCGAAGCCGTAGCCGGGCGACTGCCGGACACGGCGCGTGCCCGGGTCGTAACGCCAGCTCTGGCGCGGCGCCGCCTTGTGGTTCCAGAACTCCATGCCGGTGTTGATCTCACCCTTGTCGCGCTCGGGGAGCAGCGTCTCGTTCAGGTAGAAGGACGACTGGCGACCCTCGGTGGTGCTGGTGCGCTTGCCCGGCTCGAGGTGGGGTGCGAAGTTGCGCGACTTCACCCGTCCCCAGTTCACCTTGCCGTCCGCGAGTACATAGGCGTTGTCCGAGATCAGCTCCTCGGTATACGGACGGTAGGTGAAGATCGACGAGGTCCACAGCAGCTCGAGACCGGTCTTGGGAAAGGGGAACAGGATGCCCCCGGTCGTCGCGATGACGCCCTCGCCCTCGTCTACGAGCTCGGCCTTCTCGGCATTCTCGCGGGTGACCGCGCAGACGGCATCCGGGAAGCGGAAGTCGCGCCGGCTCTGATAGACCGGCATGCGAAAGGTCTCCGGATACTTCTGGAAAAGCGCCTTCTGCCCGTCGGAGAGACGATTCGCGTACTGCGCCATGTTCGCGGCAGTGATCACGAACAGCGGCTTGTCCTCAGGATAGGGGTCGACCGGATGGCCCCCCGTACCCTTGAAGTCGACGTGCGGCGGCTTGCCCAGCCACTTCCCGCTCCACTCGGGAATCGTGCCATCGGCATTGCCGGCGCGCTCGGCGCCGACGCAGGTCAGGTCCTTGCCCAGGCGGGCGATCTCTTCGGCCGTGGCCTTGGCCTGCAGCGCAGGCGCGTGCAGCAGGGACGCTGCGGTGACGGCGAACAGCAGCCCAGTGATCTTTCCATTCATCGTGTTCGACTCCTGAGGCTCAGAAGGTGTATTTGGCATTGAAGGAAACGTAGTCGCGGTCGGCCAGGTTGCGCTGATGCACGAGACTGGGCGAACCGAGGTAGTTCACCCAGGTCAGGCCGAGAGACAGGTTCCCGAGGTACTTGAAGTCGGCGCCCAGCGTGAGCCGCTTCTCGTCACGCCCCATGCCCGAATAGGCGCTGCCCTGGACGTTCTGCGTCCAGATCGCGCGCGTGCTCAGGTCCCAGCCGCTGAAGATGCTCGGGTAATCGAAGATCGCGCCGAGGCCGACCACGGTCGAGCCACGGGTCTGGCCGTCGTATTCGTAGTTGGAGAAGGTGCCGTTCTGGCCCGGCAGACCGCCGGAGACCGTCAAGGCATCGACGCCGGTGATGCGCTGGTGCACGATTTCGCCCATCAGCGTGGTCTGGTGTGCAAGCTTGCTCGGACCGAGGATATAGATTGCGTTGAGGTTGCCCTGCAGGTAGCTGCCGCGGGCAGGCGCGCCGTTGTCCAGATACACGGGCGCACCGTCGCGATAGCTGAGGTCGCCACCGAATTGCACGGAGTCACCGATCTTGCTGCTGAGGCTGATCCCGGTCAGCTTGATGTCGTCGAAATAGCCGAGCTTGAAGTAAGGCGTGCTTCCCGGGGATGCCTCGCGACCGAAGCGCGAGAACGAGGAGTAGTTCGTCGTGCCGGTGAAGTCGAACAACAGCGCACCGACACGATCGTGGTATCGATAATGGAACAGCCCCATCTCGAGCGCGTCGCTGAGTTGATAGCGCAGACCGAGACCCCACTGGCCGGAATCCCGGGGCTTGATCTCGCCGGCGAAGTTCGCGACCCGGAAGCTGTTGTCCGGAAGGTTGGAGATCACCCCCGGAGCCAGACGCATGAACTCCGCACCCGGTCCGAAGAAATCGCTGCCGAAGAAGTCCCCAACCGGATTGAGGCGGGTCTCTTCCCATTTGTACTGGTAATAGCCGGTGAGGCTGAGCGCATCCGTAAGCGTCAGGGTCGCCGACAGCTGGCCGACCGGGAGGTAGGACTCCTTCGCCTCGGTGCCGGGCACGTTGAACTTGGTGGCATCCACCGGCAACTGGCCCTGGCTGATGTTGGGCCAGAACAGGCTCTCGCCCCAGGCCACGACGTGACGGCCAAGCTTCAGCGACAGGTACTGGTCGTTGCCGACGACCCAGTTGCCGTAGACGAAGGCATCCAGAAGCTGGGCGTCCTGGCCGCTGCGCTCGCGGGTCTTGGCGACGAACTCGTTCGCGGGACCGATCTTGTTGACCGTCGTCGGTGAGTCGTTGTCATTGCTGCTGCGATAGACCGCGTCATAGAAGATGTTGCCGCGCAACATGGCGCCGACGTTGTCGTGCTTCAGACGAAGCTCGCCCAGGGCACTGGCGCGGTTGTTAACCAGCGCACCGCGCTTGAAGTTGCGCGTCGCATCATCGCTGTTGAGGTCGTTGAGGTATTCGCCGGACGGCCGTGACGTGCGCGCCGACGCCGTGTAGGAAAGCGTCAACGACGAGTCGAGCGTGGTGTCCTCGCCCAGGTAAATGGTCTCCGCCGCGTGGGCGCCACTGCCGATGAGGGCAATCGCGAGCGGAAGCGCTCGAAACGCCAGCCCCCGCAGCGGACCCGCCCCCTCGCGGACAGGTGTCGAAAGTCTCATACCCTTGCTCCTTTCTTAGAGTTTTGTTCCGGATGGAAACTGCAGCCCGCGACGCAGCGCGCACGGGCACTACGGAAGCTGCCCGCGTGACATGCACGGAGCATCGACCATTCGGACTACGCGACGAGAATTGGCGCAGGGAGGCACCGCCGACCCTCCAGGGGGCCGGCATGCGAACCCGTGCGGATTAGCCCGGGAAGCGGACCTTGACGCGCTCGGTGGTGGGAAGCGCCTGGCAGCTCAGCGTCCAGCGCTTGGCGAGGTCCTTGGCGTCGAGCACTTCGTTGTGGCGCAGATGGACCTCGCCCTCGACGACCTGGCACATGCACGAGGCGCACATGCCGGCCTGGCAGGAATGCGGCGCGTTGATGCCGGCCTTGAGCGCGGCATCGAGCAGGGTCTCGGTGCCGCCGACCTCGAGCGTGTAGAGCTCGCCGTCGAGCTCCATCTCGACGGTGGCGCGCTCGACCGTCGCGGCCGGCGCGGGCGCCGCGGCATTGATGGCGGCGACGTCCTCCTCGTCGGGGAGCGACACGAAGCGCTCGACGTGGACCTGCTCGCCCGGCATGCCTGCCTTCTCCAGCGCCGACACCATGGCGTCCATGAACAGGCCGGGGCCGCAGATGAAGGCCTGCGCCTGCGCCCACGGCCGGGCAAGCTCGGCCAGCTGCGCGACCGAGGGCACGCCCTGCACCGAATCGAGCCAGTGGATGACCTGCAGCCGGGCCGGGTGCGCCGCGGCGAGCGCGTTGAGCTCGTCACGGAAGATCACCGAGCGCTCGTCGCGGTTGGCGTACAGCAGCCGGATCCGCCCCTGGCCATGCGCGAGCGCCGAGCGAAGGATGGAGAACACCGGCGTGATGCCGCTGCCGCCCGCGCACAGCAGGAAGTCACCCTGCAGCGAGGCGGGTGTGAACACCCCCGCCGGCGCCATGACCTCGAGCGTGTCGCCGGCGCGCACGTGGTCGCATACCCAGTTCGAGCCGCGACCATCCTTCACCCGCTTCACCGTCACCCGCAGGTGCGCATCGAGCGTCGGTGCGCTCGACATCGAATAGCAGCGCGGCAGATGACGCCCCAGCACCGGCAGGCGCAGGGTCAGGAACTGGCCGGGGCGGTACTTGAAGGTCTCGGCCAGCTCGGGCGGCACCTCGAACACGACCGACCTGGCGTCGTGCGTCTCCTCGGTCACCGCCCTCACCTTGAGGGCGTGGTAGCGCTGGGTTGTCATCGTGCGCGGCTCTCCCTGGGCGGCCAGTCGGTCAGATGTACGGATCGGCGTTGGGCAGGCCGAGCATGACCGCGCCGTACGCGCGTGCGTACGCGTCGGTGTTGTTGGCGATGTGGCCGCGCGCCTGGTGAATGTCGCGGAACACGCGCTCGATCGGGTTGCTCTTGTAGGTGCCCGATGCTGCGCACGCACGCATCAGCTCGCTGGCCGCGGTCGCGCATTGCTTGGGCACCTGCGAGGCCTGGGCGCGCTGCAGCAGGCGCTCTTCCACCGGCATGCGCTCGCCGGTGCGGGCGCACTCGACGATGCGGGCGTAGTTGCGGAACAGCACCAGCTTGAGCTGGTCGGTGGTCATCATCGCCTCCGACACCGCTTGCTGCGCATTGACGTCCTCGGCGGTCTTGGCGCCGTGCTTGCCGACGTGGGCCGCCGCGCGCTCGCGGAAGTGGGCGATGGCGCCATCGAGCGCGCCGATGCAGGCCGACGACACCGCACGCTGGAACACCTGGGTGAAGGGGATCTTGTACACCCAGCCCGGGTTGGTCTGGCGGCCGGGGCAGCCGGCGTCGCTGTGGTCGTTGGTGCGGTGCGTGCGGTGCTCGGGCACGAAGCAGCCGTCGACCACGATGTCATGGCTGCCGGTGGCGCGCAGGCCGAGCACGTCCCAGTTCTTCTCGATGCGGAAGTCCGACTTCGGCAGCAGGAAGGTGGTGTGCTCCAGCACGCCCGAGCCGTCCTTCTTCGGCAGCAGGCCGCCGAGGAAGATCCACTCGCAGTGCTCCACGCCGCTCGAGAAGCCCCAGCGCCCGGAGAAGCGATAGCCGCCCTCCACCGCCTCGGCCTTGCCGGTGGGCATGTAGGTCGAGGCGATCAGCACGCCGGTGTCCTTGGCCCAGACGTCCAGCTGCGCCTGCTCGGGAAACAGCGGCAGCTGCCAGTTATGCACGCCGATCACGCCGTAGATCCAGGCGGTGGACATGCAGCCCTCGGCAAGTGCCATCTGCACGCGGTAGAACACGCGCGGGTCGAGCTCGTAGCCGCCGAAGCGCTTGGGCTGCAGCACGCGGAACAGGCCCGCTTCCTTCATCTCCTGCACGGTCTCGACCGGCACCATCCCGGCGGCCTCGGCAGCGCGTGCACGCTCAGCCAGCCGCGGGGCCATCGCCCTGGCGCGAGCCACCAGCTCGACCGCCTCCGGCGTCATGTAATCTTCGGCCAGAATGCCGAGAACCTGATCCTTGTCCATTGCGCCCATCTCCATGACCTCCGTGATCGCCAACCAAGGCGTTTTTCGGGTGAAATCCGTGCTGCGATGGACGCAATGTTCCACACCGCACGCCGGCCATCATCGTCTGAATGGACTAACGTAAATGGCTGACCGATATAGCTTCTTTCCCTTTTGCTGCACGCACCTGCAGCAATTTCCGGGTGCCGGGCCCGGGGTCGCGGCGGGCGTCTGCATCATGAGCGCACCGTAACCCTTTTGGACGATGCCCCCCCGCGCCAAGCGCCAATAATGGCCGGACCTTGCTGCACCTCGCCGGTCGGCATCCCGAAACACACAGGAGACGCCCATGCTCGCCCCCGTCGGCATGGCCATGGCATTGATCGTCACGGCCGCCAGCATTTATTCGTTCTCACCCCGGCATGTGCCGCCGCTGCAGGAGACACGCATCCCGGTCGACCGCATGCAGCTCACCACCATCGAGCGCAGCAAGGCGGGCATCGTCGTCGCCGGCGAGCTCGGGTCCATCCTCGTCTCGTCCGACGACGGGCAGACGTGGAAGAAGGCGACCCTGTCGCAGGACCGCCAGGCCCTCATCACCCGCATCGTCTTCGCCGACCCTCAGCGCGGCATCGCCCTCGGGCATGAAGGCTGGATCCTGCGCACCGAGGACGGCGGCCTGAGCTGGCAGGAGGCGCATTTCGACGAAGCCAATGGCGAGCCGCTGATGTCGGCACGCCAGCTGCCCAGCGGCGACTGGCTTGCCGTCGGCGCCTTCGGTCGCGTGCTCCGCTCCACCGACGACGGCAAGAGCTGGCAGGCCGATCCCCTGCCCGATCTCAGTGACTGGCACCTCAACGACATCGCGTCCTCCGCCGATGGCCAGCAGTGGCTGATCGTGGGCGAGGCGGGCACCGCGCTGCGCTCGGCGGATGGCGGGCAGACGTGGCAGGTGATCGAACCCTTCTATGACGGCTCGCTGTATGGCGCGGTCCATCTGGGCGGAACGCACTGGGTCAGCTATGGCATGCGCGGCAACGTCTTCACTAGCGCCGACGGCGGGCTCTCATGGACCGCGTCCGCCGTACCCGCGCCCATCTCGCTCTACGGCCACGCCCTGCTCCCCGATGGCGAACTGCTGCTGGTCGGCCAGGGCGGAATCGTGCTGTCGAGCAAGGACGACGGCAGGACGCTCACCATCGCCCGTCGCGAAGGGCGCGCCAGCCTGACCGACATCCTGGTTTCCGGCGATGGGCGCTGGATGCTCTCGAGCGACGGTGGCCTTCAGCTGCGCGCCCCGACCGCCGCCAACACCACCCAGAAAGATGGAGCCGCATGATGACGCAAGCCCACACCATCACCCGGACCGACGCCGTCGTGGCCGTCATGGCCCGCATGTTGATCAAGTGGCGCAAGCCGCTTGGGCTGTTCTTCATGCTGCTGACGGTCGGACTCGGCTATTCGGCGCTGAACACCCGCCTCGACCCGGGCTTCAACAAGCTCATTCCGCTCAAGCACGAGTACATGGCCGCCTTCCTGGAGCACTCCGGGACCTTCTCCGGCGCCAACCGCATCCTGGTGAGCGTCGAGTGGAAGGGCGAAGGCGACATCTACAACGCCGAATTCCTGCCCATCCTGCGCAAGGTGAATGACGAGGTCTTCTTCACGCCAGGCGTCAACCGCGCCAGCGTGCGCTCGATCTTCACCCCCAACGTACGCTATATCGAGGTCACCGAGCAGGGCTTCAACGGCGACGTGGTCATCCCGGCGCGCTTCGAGACCACCGAGGCCGGCCTCAACCAGGTGCGCGCCAACGTCGCCAAGGCCGGCGTCGTCGGCCGCCTGGTCGCCAACGACCTCAAGTCGGCACTCGTCCAGGCCGACCTGCTCGAGATCAGCCCGGAGACCGGCGAACGGCTCGACTACGCCGAGGTCGCCCGCAAGCTCGAGGCCATTCGCGCCCAGTTCGCCAGCGAGAACATCGACATCCAGATCGTCGGTTTCGCCAAGGTGATGGGCGACGTGATGGAAGGCCTGTTCACCGTGGTGATGTTCTTCCTCGTCGCCTTCGTCATCACCTCCCTGCTGCTGTGGCTGTATTCGCGCTCGCTCAAGCTCACCGTGCTGGCGATCGCGGTGGCGCTGCTGCCGGTGATCTGGCTGCTCGGCATCCTGCCCCTGATCGGCTACGGGATCGACCCGATGTCGGTGCTGGTGCCCTTCCTGATCTTCTCCATCGGCGTCTCCCACGCGGTGCAGATGACCAACGCCTGGAAGCAGGACGTGCTGTCGGGCGAAACCTCCATGGAGGCCGCGGAAGGCGCGTTCCGCAAGCTCGCCATCCCCGGGATCATGGCCCTGCTCGCCAATGCGCTCGGCTTCCTCGTCATCATGGTGATCGACATCCCGATCGTGCATGAGCTGGGCCTCACTGCCTGCCTCGGCGTCGCCCTGATGATCATGACCAACAAGATGTTCATGCCGATCATCCTGTCGCACCTGCACCTCGAGCGCATGGCGCTCGACCAGCCGGTGGACAACAAGTCCAAGCACCCGACCTGGTGGAAGGTCTCGGCGCTGTCCGAGCCCCGCCCGGCGCTGGTGACCTTCGCCGTGATGCTGGTGCTGCTCGGTGCCGCCACCTACTACTCGCGCCAGCTTCTCACCGGCGACATCGGCAGCGGCGTGCCCGAACTCCACGCCGACTCGCGCTACAACAAGGACAACGACAGGATCATCAGCAACTACTCCATCGGCATGGACGTGCTGTCGGTGTATGTGGAGACCGAGAACCTCAAGGAGGCCTGCCTGAACTGGGAAGTCATGAACGCGGTGGAGCGCTTCGACTTCCACATGCGCGGTGTCGACGGCGTGCAGTCAGTGAGCAGCGTGGCCAGCCTCGCCAAGCTCTACGCGTCCGGCAACAACGAGGCCAACCCGCGCTGGGCTGCGCTGCAGCGCAGCGAGGCCGCCCTGCGTACCGGCGGCCGCGCCGCCAACCCCGAGAACGGCCTCAACTCGCACGGCTGCAAGACGATCCACATCGCCATCTACCTCACCGACCACCAGGGGCCGACGCTCAAGCACGTGGTCGACGAGGTGCAGAAGTTCATCGCTGCCGACAAGACCGCCAACGCCACCTTCCGCCTCGCCGGCGGCAACGCGGGCGTCGCCATCGCCACCAACGAGGCGGTGGAGAAGGCCGAGGTGCAGATGCTGGCCTCGATCTTCGCGTCGATCTCGCTGCTGTGCTGGCTCACCTTCCGCTCCTGGCGCGCGGTGCTGTGCGTGATCGTGCCGCTGATGCTGGTGACGATCATGTGCAACGCGCTGATGGCGCTGCTCGGCATCGGCCTCAAGGTGGCCACGCTGCCGGTGATCGCGCTCGGCGTCGGCGTGGGCGTCGACTACGGCATCTACATCTACGAGCGCCTGCAGCACGAGATGGCCGAGCATGGCTACGGCCTGCGCGAAGCCTTCTACGAGGCCATGCGCCAGCGCGGCACCGCGGCGGTGTTCACCGCGGTGACGATGTCGATCGGGGTCGGCACCTGGGCGTTCTCGGCGCTGAAATTCCAGGCCGACATGGGCATCCTGCTCGCCTTCATGTTCCTGGTGAACGTGCTCGGCGCGATCTTCCTGCTGCCGGCCCTGGCGTGTTGGCTGGGCATCGGACGGGAGAAGCCGGCCGACGTCGAGCAGCGGGCCGCGCCGGGCGGGAAAGCCCCGCACACCGGCATGATGCGCAGCGCCGAACCCGCCGCCGCGGTTCAGCCCCAGCGTTCCTGACCCGTCCCCGCACGTGAAGAGGGCGCCGACGATGCCGTCGGCGCCCTCTTCTTTATCGTCACTTCAGCCTGCCGCCCCCTGGGCTCCCGGCTCACCTGTTCTGCCTGAAGCTCCGCGGCGAACACCCGAAGCTGCGCCTGAAGGCGCGGGAAAAGCTCGTCGGCTCCTTGAACCCGACACGCTCTGCAATCACCTCCACCGGAAGATCCGTCTTCTCGAGATGGCTGCAGGCGAGCCCAAGGCGTACGTCATTGACCAGCGCCTGATAGGTGAGCCCTCGCTGCTGCAGTTTGCGCCGCAAGGTCCGCGGACTGATCGCCAGGCTGTTCGCGCACGCTTCCAGGCCAAGACCGGTCGCGACGGCGCCGACGATCTGGGTACGGATCCTGGCGACCAGGCCATCCTGGACGCCGTCGACATCGTCCGCCCGCCGCTTGCAGTGCTCGAGGTGAACACGCGCGGCGCTGGCGTTCGCCATCGGAAGGCGCGTGTGGAGGAACGCGGCATCAAAGCGCACCTGAGTGCGGGGTGCATTGAAGCGGACCGGGCAGGAAAAATACCGCGCGTAGGCATCCTGGTAGGCCGGGGGCGGATACGCGCAGCGGATCTCCCGAAGCGGGAGCACCTTGCCGGTCACCCAGTGGGTGCTCGCGACAATGCTGCCCAGCATCTCTTCGACGGCAAAGGTCGTCAGCTCGCCCAGGCCCGCCCGGGTCTCGATATCCATGACCGCCTCGCTGCCCTCCTGGTGCATGGACAGCTGGAGAAAGCGGCCACTGAAGCGACCGAGCGTGCCCTGATATTCACAGCCGACCCGGATCGCCTCGCCGTAGGTCTCGCAGCACATGATGGCGAATCCGTAGCTCTGCAAGGTGGAGATGTGACGATTGAAACCCATCGCCAGGCCCAGGCCGGGGTCGCCGCTGAGTCGCATGGCGTTGCGGACGAGCAGCAGATGCTGCGCGTCGGTCATTTCGCCGGCGAGGTCGGCCGGATCGCTGTCCTCGAGACCTGTCCCGAGCAGAAGCTGCGCCCTGCCGACCTCATAGGACTTCATGAACTCGCAGACCCAGGCCAGATAACTCATCGAAATCATGACGCCCTCCCCGGCGGACCGACCTAATACCCTGCGCTGCGATTCACGAGGCCCTCCAGGGGCGCGCCCTGCCGATAGGCCCTGACATTCCTGAGGAAGACGCCCAGCATCCTGCTCACGATGCCGACCGAGCTCCACGAGATATGCGGGCTCAGGCGCACGCGCGGATGCGCGTAAAGCCAATGGCCGGCAGGCAAGGGCTCGGGCTCGACCACATCGAGCGATGCGGCGGCCACGTGCCCGCTGTCCAGAAACGGCCGCAGCGCCGCCTGGTCAAGCAAGCTCGCGCGCGCCACGTTGATCAGATGGACGCCGGGTTTGGTCTGCAGCAGCTGGGCCTTGCCGATCAGGCCACTGCTCTCCGCGGTGGCGGGCAACGCGAGCACGAGATGATCGACCTGGGGCAGGAGGTGGTCGAGGCTCTCGATGAACTCCACCCCGGGCACCGGGCTTTCCCGATGCTGGCGCACCTTGGCAAGGACGCGCATGTCGAACGCCAGCGCACGACGTGCGACGGCCTGCCCGATGGCGCCGAACCCGAGCAGCCCCAGCGTCTTGCCCTCGAGGCCGCCCAGGTTCGCCACATACCAGCTCTGCGGCGGTTCGACGATCCAGCTGTCGGGCAGCTTCTTTTCAAAGCACAGAATCATTGCCATCACCCACTCGGCAATCGGTGACGCAGTGGCCCCCCGCGAACAGGTGACCCGCTGATCGCCGACGAGCTCGAGCGGGAAATCGTCTACGCCCGTGCCCAGGATGTGGATTCACTCGAGGCGGGGACATGCCGAGAGCAGCTCGGACGGGTTCGAGGCGCCGGCGGCGGGCGTCAGCAGCACCTCGACCTCCTGCAGCTGCGCAGGCGGCGCGCTCGAATGGACGATCTCCAGCTCCGGAGCGTTCTCCCGCAGCAGCTGGACGATACCGGGTGCATCAAGATTCAGGGCTAGTCGCATGATCATGAACTCGTGAATGGCCGCGGTGGGCAAGGGAACGCGCATCATCTGCCGAGTCCTGTGAAGGCAACAGGACACAGCGGGCCAATACCTGTCCTTAACGGCCATCAGCCGATCGGGTCGCCACCGCTCACGCCGCGGCCCATGCGTACACGCCAGAGGAAGCGCTCGGCACGCCTGGTGCCATTCACAGGCCGGAGGAAGTATAGCCATGCCACTTCATCATGGCCGCTTCGGACAGTTTCCCGTCCGCTTCGGCCAGAGCAGCCGGACACCGTCTCCTTAACATTGAGCGAGGCCAAACAGCCCAACAAGGAGACCCCGAATGCTGAAAACCGATGGCGTGAACCGCCTGTTATTCGAGAAGTTCGCCGTCAACCCGGGCGAGCGCCCACTGCTTCCCCCCTTGAGTCCGAAGGCGCAGCTTGCGCTGATGTGCCGCATGCTCAGCCGCGAGGGCTGGAACGAACATATCGCCGGGCACATCACGGTGCGTCAGCCCGACGGCACCGTGCTCACGAACCCCTGGGGGCTCGCCTGGGACGAGCTGCGCGCCAGCGACATCGTGACGATCGACGAAGACGGCAAGGTCCTCGACAGCCAGTGGAACACGACGCCCGCCATCGGTCTGCACCTGCAGCTCCACAAGCTCCGCCCCGAGATCAACGTGGTCATCCACAACCATGCTCACTGGAGCGGCATCTGGGCGAACCTGAAGCAGGTCCCCCCGGTGCATGACCAGGCCGGCGCCTACTGCGGCGTGCATCTGCCGCTGTACGACGAATATGCAGGAACCTTCGAGAAGACCGACCTGAGCCAGTCAGCCGCCATGGCACTGGGCGACGCGAAGTGGGCGCTGCTCGCAAATCACGGCGCCCTCGTGGTGGGCAAGGATCTGAGGCAGGCGCACCTGAGGGTGATCACGCTCGAATGGCGCTGTAAGCGCGCCTACGAGGTAAAGCTGGCCGGCGGTGCGCCCGGCTTGCCTGACGAGGTCGTCGAACGCCTGAGCATCACCGACGCAAACGGTTTCCCGTTCTGCTGGGAAGCCATGGCGCGCCGCGAGCTCCGCGCCGACCCGTCCATCCTGGAATGACAGCCCACGACTCCGCACAGGCAAGGCCATGGCACTGATCACAAAACCCCTCGAAAACGTTGGCGTCGAAGTTTCCGGCTTCGACATCAATGAACCTTACAGCCCCGAACTCCAGGAGGAACTCAAATCGCTGTGGTACGAACACGGCATCCTGCTGTTCCGCGGTCAGGACATCACGCCCGACAGCCAGATCCGTTTCAGCCGCATCTTCGGCACGCTGGCCCTGCATCCCCTCAAGGCGACGCGTTCGGAGAAGCACCCCGAGCTGTTCGAGCTCATCAACAACAGCGACAAGGACAAGTACGTCACCGCGAGCTACAAGGGCGAGACCATCGTCGGTCGTCTCGACTGGCATATCGATCTCCACTACACCGGCTGTCCGAATCACGGCGCCGTGCTCACCGCCGTCGAGGTCGCGAAGGAAGACGGACTGACTGGATTCGGCGATCTGGCCAAGGCCTACGACGCACTGGACGAGGACACGAAGGCCCTGCTCGCCAAGCTCGAGGTTGCCTACAGCTTCAGCATGCAGCGCCGCCACATGCGATTCGTGGACCTCGAGGGCTACGAACCGGGCCCGTTCAGCCCAAGGAAGCCTTCGGACATGAAGTTCCCCGACTTCCCGGACGCGGTGTACCCCGCGGTGCTCACCCATCCGGTCAGTGGGCGCAAGGTTCTGAACATCGTCGAGCAGTTCCTGGATCGCGTCATCACGCCACAGCGCTTCGGCATCTCGAATGACGAATCCATCGAACTGCTGGAACGGCTGGTGGCCCACACGAAGAAGCCGGAGTTCATCTACTACCACCCATGGCGTCAGGGCGACATGGTGCTCTGGGACAACTGGCGGGCGATGCACTGCGCGACCGGTACCAAGCCCGGCGTGCGTCGCGTCATCAACCGCACGACGATCGAGGGGAAGCACCAGCTGGGCCGCCCACTCACGGCGGAGTGACCTGGCTCCAGCGCGCAGGGTGCTGTCCAGCGCGCGCAAATGACCATCAGGGGCTGGCGGTAACGCCACCGTCGTGCCCCGCCCCCTCCTCCAGCCTGGCATCGGTCATCGCGCGGGCGATACGCACCAGCATTGGTACCAGCGAGGGCGAATCGAGCAGCTCGGGGCGCTCCTCGACCAGCGTGGCGAGCAGGATGCGCATGCCGCGCACGAGCATGAAGGCCGCGAGCTCGGTGTCGGCCTCGCCGACCGCGTCCGCGTGCTGGTGCAGCAGGCGTGCCATGTTGGCGACCAACTGCTCGGAGGTGCAGTCCCCGCGCCCGAGCCCCTGCGCGCGACCGAACTGCATCTGGCGGGCATAGCGCCGATAGAAGTCCTTGCCGAGTGAGAACAGCCGCTTCTCGGTGTGCACCGTGCGGTGGAACAGCGCCTGCAGCAGCTCGTCCAGCGACTGCCGGTGCAGGCGGAAGAGCTCGGGCGAGGCTGCCACCGAGGCCTCGTCCATGATCCGCTTGCTGATCTCGATCAGGATCGCTTCCTTGTTCGGGAAGTACTGGTACAGCGCCCCCACCGAGACGCCGGCGCGCGCGGCCACGTTGCGCGTGGTGACGGCCTCGACGCCTTGCGTGCGCAGGAGCTCGTCCGCCGCGCCGACGATCGCCTCGAGCGTGAATCGCGCGCGCGCCTGCGTGGGCTGGGCGCGCGCCGGCTCGGCCGCGCGCGGCTCGCGTGTGCCCGCCCTGCCCGCGGCGCGGGCCTTGCCCCGGCGTGAAGCGGGGGCGTCCTTGGGTGTTGCCTTGTCCATTCGACCTCCTGCCGGCCCTCGTGCCGGCGCGCTCGGAGCACGCGCAAAACCGGATTTTGTTCGGTTTCGTGCAATGCAAAAAACAGTTTTCTTTTCAGCGAGATAGACATCATAAACCGACGCCGTTCGGTTTACTGCTCATCTTTTCTCGGGTGCGCCGCGCTTCCCCTAGGATTGCCCTTGCCAAGCCGCCCAATGGCGCCCCGGCACCGTTCTGCGGCCCATGTCCGCAGCACGACGGGCGGTCCCGATCATTGCAATCACCCAAGGACAGTCATGACCGACGTCTTCATCTACGACCATGTGCGCAGCCCGCGCGGCAAGGGCAAGGCCGACGGCGCGCTCGCCGAGATCACCCCCGTTCAACTCGCCGCGCAGATGCTGCAGGCGGTGCGCGACCGCAACCAGCTCGACAGCCGGCTGATCGAGGACGTGCTCCTCGGCTGCGTGGTGCCGGTGGGCGAACAGGGCGGCAACATCGCCCGCGTCGCCGCGCTGGTGGCCGGATTCGACCACGGCGTGCCCGGCATGCAGCTCAACCGCTACTGCGGCTCGGGCCTGGAGGCGGTGAACTTTGCCGCCGCCAAGGTGGGCTCGGGCCAGGTCGACATGGCGATCGGCGGTGGTGTGGAGAGCATGTCGCGCGTGCCGATGGGCAGCGACGGCGGCGCCATGGCGCTCGACCCGCAGGTCGCCTTCAAGATGGTTTTCACCATGCAGGGCGTCAGTGCCGACCTGCTCGCCTCGCTGCATGGCTTCACCCGCGAACAGTGCGACGCCTATGCGGTGGAGAGCCAGCGCCGTGCCGCCCAGGCCTGGGCGAACGGCTGGTTCGACCGCTCGGTGGTGCCGGTCAAGGACGTGCTCGGCCTGCCGGTGCTGGCGAAGGACGAGGCAATCCGCCCCGAGACCACGCTGGAATCACTCGCCGCGCTCAAGCCCGCCTTCCTCGACATGGGCACGCAGTACGGCTTCGACGGCGTCGCGCTGCTCAAGTACCCGCAGCTCGAAGCCATCACCCACATGCACCACGCCGGCAACAGCTCGGGCATCGTCGATGGCGCCGCCGCGGTGCTGGTGGGCAATGCCGAAGCCGGCAAGCGCGCCGGCCTCAAGCCGCGCGCGCGCATCCGCTCGGTCGCCACCGTCGGTTCCGAGCCGACGCTGATGCTCGACGCCCCCAGCTACGCCGCGCAGAAGGCGCTGAAGAAGGCCGGCATGACCGCCTCCGACATCGGCCTGTGGGAGCTCAACGAAGCCTTCTCCTCGGTCGTGCTGTGCCTGATGGAGCGCCTCAAGGTCCCCCACGACCGCATCAACGTCAACGGCGGCGCCATCGCCATGGGCCATCCGCTGGGCGCCACCGGCGCCATGATCCTCGGCACCCTGCTCGACGAGATGGAGCGCCGCCAGGTCGGCACCGGCCTGGTCACGCTGTGCGAGGCCGCCGGCATGGGCACCGCCACCATCATCGAGCTCGTCTGAGCGCCACCGGACCACATCAAGGAATCGACCGACATGACTGAAGTCATCCACATCACGGTGGACGCCGACGGCATCGCCACCCTGCTCTTCGATCGCAGCGACAGCGCGATGAACACCATGGACACGAAGTTCATGGCCGAGATCGAGGCCGCGATCGAGCGCCTCGCCACCGACAACGCCATCAAGGGCGCCATCTTCACTTCGGGCAAGCCGGTGTTCGCCGCCGGCGCCGACCTCAAGGAGATGGAAGCCAACCTCGACAAGGCGGACGAAATCCCGGTGGCCGAGCGCCTGAAGATGAACGCCTCGCTGTCGAAGCTGCTGCGCAGCATGGAGACCTGCGGCAAGCCGGTGGCCTGCGCCATCAACGGCACGGCGCTGGGCGGCGGCACCGAGATCGCGCTCGCCTGCCACTACCGCGTGGTGTCCGACGCCCGCGGCATCCAGCTCGGCCTGCCCGAAGTGCAGGTCGGCCTGCTGCCCGGCGGCGGCGGCACCCAGCGCGTATCGCGCCTGATCGGCATCCAGGCGGCGATGCCGGTGGTGATGGAAGGCCAGGCCCTGTCCGCCGAGAAGGCGCTGAAGATGGGGCTGGTGCACAAGGTCGTGCCTGCCGGCGAGCTGCTCGCCGAGGCGAAGCGCTGGCTCGTCGAGCAAGGCGACCCGGTGCAGCCCTGGGACAAGAAGGGTTTCAAGGTGCCCGGCGGCGCCGGCCCGTCCGCCCCCGCGGTCGCGCAGATGCTCGTGGTCAGCAACGCCATGCTGCAGGCCAAGACCTTCCACAACCTGCCGGCACCCAAGGCCATCCTGTCCTGCCTGTACGAGGGCCCGCAGCTGCCGATGGACAAGGCGCTCGAGGTCGAGGCCAAGTACTTCACCCTGCTCCAGCTCGACCCGGTGTCGCGCAACATGATCCGCACGCTCTTCATCAACAAGGGCAAGGCGGACAAGCTGATGCACCGCCCCGAGGGCGTGCCGAAGACGACTTTCCGCAAGATCGGCGTGGTCGGCGCCGGCCTGATGGGCGCGGGCATCGCCTACCACTGCGCCAAGCTCGGCATCGAGACGGTGCTGATCGACCGCGACCAGGCCGCCGCCGACAAGGGCAAGGCGTACTCCAGCAAGCGGCTCGAGAAGGACATCGCCAAGAGCCGCATGACGCAGGACAAGGCCGACGCCATCCTCGCCCGCATCCACCCCACCACCGAGTACGCCGGCCTGGCCGACGTCGAGCTGGTGGTGGAGGCGGTGTTCGAGGACCGCGGCCTCAAGGCCGAGATCACGCGCAAGCTCGACGCGGTGCTGCCGCCGCACGCGGTGATCGCCTCCAACACCTCCGGCCTGCCGATCAGCGAACTCGCCGAAGCCGGCGCCCACCCCGAGAACTTCATCGGCATGCACTTCTTCTCGCCGGTGGAGCGCATGCCGCTGGTCGAGGTCATCCGTGGCCGCAAGACCTCGCCCGCGACGCTGGCACGCGCGCTCGACCTGGTGCAGGCGATGAAGAAGACGCCGATCGTGGTCAATGACGGTCCGGGCTTCTTCACCAGCCGCTTCATCGGCGCCTACATCAACGAGAGCCTGGCGATGGTCACCGAGGGCGTGAATCCGGCGCTGATCGAGAACGCGGCGAAGATGGCCGGCATCCCGGTCGGCCCGCTCACCGTGTCCGACGAGATTGGTCTCGATACCGCCTACCACGCCAGCCAGCAGCGCAAGAAGGACGAGGGCGAGGCCTTCAAGCCGACGCCCACCTTCAAGTTGGTGGAAAAGCTCGTCGGCGAGCTCGGCCGCCACGGCCGCAAGAACGGCAAGGGCTTCTTCGAGTACGCCGCGGACGGCAGCAAGAAGCTGTGGTCCGGCCTCGCCGAACTGTTCCCGCCGCTCGCCGAGCAGCCCAGCGTCGAGGAGGTGAAGGCGCGCATGCTCTACGCCCAGCTCGTCGATGCCGCCAAGGCGATGGCCGAGGGCGTGGTGATCGACCCCGCCGACGGCGACGTGGGCTCCATCCTCGGCGTCGGCTTCCCGGCCTACCTCGGCGGCCCGTTCTCGATGATGGACACGATCGGGCTCGACAAGGTGGTGGCCGAGTGCGACCGCCTGGCCGCGCGCTACGGCGCGCAGTACGCCGCACCGCAGCTGCTGCGTGACATGGCGGCCCGCGGACAGCGCTTCTACGGCGCGAACCGGGTCCTCCCGCCGGCCGCCGTGCGCTGACCGGCCCCACCCCACGAAACCCGCATCCGCCGCCGCCTCTCCAGGGAGCCGGCGGCGGCTTGCCAAGGAGTAAAGCGTGAACTTCGATTTTTCCGACGATCAGCGCCTGCTGCAGGACGCAGTGCGCACCATGCTCGCCGACACCAGCACCTCGCAGGCGGTGCGCGAGGTGCTCGAGGGCCGGGCGAGCCATTCCGAAGCCGTCTGGCGCAACCTGATCGAGATGGGGGCGGCCGCTGCCGCCATCCCCGAGCAATACGGCGGCGCCGGACTGGGCTACCTGGAACTGTGCCTGGTTGCCGAGGAAGCCGGCCGCCACCTTGCCGCCGTGCCCCTCTCGTCCAGCTTCTATCTGGCAGCCGAGGCCATCTTGCGCGCCGGCAGCGAGGCGCAGAAGCAGCACTGGCTGCCGAAGATCGCCAGCGGCGAGCTCGTCGCCACCGCCGCGCTCGGCAGCCGCGAGCGCTATCGCGCCCCGGCCCCGCTCGCCTTCGACGGCACGACCCTCACCGGCACCAGCCCGGCGCTGGTCGACGGCGGTATCGCCGGGCTGGCGGTGCTGCGGGTGGCCGACGAGCTGGTGCTGGTCGACCTCGCCGGCACCGGTGTGAGCCGCACGCCCGTGCCCACGCTCGACCCCACCCGCCCGCTCACCGCGCTCCACTTCGATCGCACGCCTGCCGAGCGCCTGCCGGCCGCCGACGCTGCCACCAATGCTGCCACCGTCGCCGCCCGCGTGCTCGACGGCGCCGCGGTACTGCTCGCCTTCGAGCAGGTGGGCGGCGCCGCCCGCATCCTGGAGGCGACGCGCGACTACTCGCTCGAGCGCAAGGCCTTCGGCCGCCAGATCGGCAGCTTCCAGGCCCTCAAGCACAAGATGGCCGAGATCTACACCGCGATCGAGCTCGCCCGGGTGCACGCCTACTACGGCGCCTGGGCGCTGTCCTCCGACGCGCCCGAGCTGCCCAGGGCCGCCGCCGCCGCGCGTGTGGCCGCCACCCGCGCCTATGTGGTCGCCGCCGAGGAAGGCATCGAGCTGCACGGCGGCATCGGCTTCACCTGGGAGATGGACTGCCATCTCCACTACCGCCGCGCCCGCCACCTCGGCCAGCTCATCGGCAGCGAACACGCCTGGCGCGCACGCCTGGCGGACGAACTCATCAAGGAGGCCGCGTAAGCGGAACACGCCCACATGGACTTCAGAGACACCCCCGAAGAAGCCGCCTTCCGCGCCGAAGTGCGCGCCTGGCTGGAAGCCAACGGCCAGAAACGCAGCCGCCCCGACGAGGTCTTTGGCGAAGGCCTGAACGACGCCGCGCGGCTCGCCGCCGCCAAGGCCTGGCAGGCCAAGAAGGCCGCTGCCGGCTATGCCGCCATCACCTGGCCGAAGGCGGCCGGCGGCCGCGGCGGCACCGCCATGCAGCAGGTGATCTACCAGCAGGAGGAAGCCGCCTTCGTGGTGCCGGGCATGATCTTCGAGATCAGCATCGGCATGGGCCTGCCCACGGTGATGACCTGGGCCGCGCCCGAGCTCAAGGCCCGCTTCCTGCGCCCCGGCCTTGCCGGCGGGGAGATCTGGTGCCAGCTCTTCTCCGAGCCCGGCGCCGGCTCGGACACCGGCGGCGTGCGCACGCGCGCGGTGCGCGACGGCGACGACTGGATCGTCAACGGCCAGAAGGTATGGACCTCGGGCGCCCACTTCTGCGACTACGGCATCCTGCTCACGCGCAGCGACTGGGACAAGCCCAAGCAGGAAGGCCTGACGATGTTCATCGTCGACATGAAGGCCCCCGGCGTCGAGGTCCGCCCGATCCACCAGATGTCGGGCGACTCGGAATTCAACGAGGTCTTCTTCACCGACGTGCGCATCCCCGACGCGTACCGCCTCGGCCCCGAATGCGGCGGCTGGAAGGTGATGCTGAGCACCCTGATGCAGGAGCGCCTGTCGGTCGGCGGCAACCTGCCCACCGACCTGCACGAGCATCTCATCGCGCTGGCGCAGAAGTGCGCGTGGGATGAGCGTCCGGCGATCGAGGACGACCGCGTGCGCGCCCACATCGCCGACGCCTACCTGCAGCAGAAAGGCGTCGAGCTCGTCATCGCCCGCGGCCTCACCGCGATTTCCAAGGGCAAGGCGCCCGGCCCCGAGATGTCGATCACCAAGCTGGTCGCCGGCAAGGCGATGCAGGACATCGCGGCCTTCGCGCTCGAACTCGCCGGCCCCGAGGGCATGATCGGCCACGAGGCCCTGGGCGGGGACTGGCGCTACATGCAGCGGCTGTGGCTGGGTTCGCCCGGCGCGCGCATGGGCGGTGGCACCGACGAGATCCTGAAGAACGTGATCGCCGAGCGCGTGCTCGGCCTGCCCGGCGAGATCCGCAGCGACCGCAAGGTCCCGTTCCGCGACCTCGAACGCAGCTGAAGCCCCTCAAGCAGGAGACAAGACGATGGCAAGCAAACCTCTGAGTGGCGTGAAGGTGCTCGACTTCACCCAGCTGCTGCCCGGGCCGATGTGCACCCTGCATCTGGCCGACATGGGCGCGGACGTGATCAAGATCGAGCCGCCCGGCGGCGAAGCCGCGCGTGGCCCGGCCGGCACGCCGATCTCGCACTTCTTTCTCGCGGTGAACCGCAACAAGCGCTCGCTGGCGATCAACCTGCGCGCGCCCGGCGCCCGCGAGCTCATCCATGCGCTGGCCAAGGACGCCGACATCGTCGTCGAGGGCTTCCGCCCCGGCGTGATGAGTCGGCTCGGCATCGGCTATGACGACCTCAAGGCGATCAACCCGAAGCTGGTGTATTGCGCGATCAGCGGCTACGGCCAGGACGGCCCGCTTGCTGAACTCGGCGGCCACGACATCAACTACCAGAGCTACGCCGGCATCCTCGAGCAGAGCGCAGCGCCCGGTGGCACGCCGCATCCGGGCAACTTCCCGATCGCCGATCTGGCCGGTGGCGCGCTGTCGGCGGCGATGGCGATCCTCGCCGCGCTGTTCGACGCGCAGCGCAGCGGCCAGGGCCGCTTCATCGACGTGTCGATGACCGACTGCGCGATGGCGCTCAACGTGCAACCGCTCGCCAGCCTGCACAGCTGGAAGCAGCCGGTGCCCGCCGGCCACGACACCTTGTCGGGCGGGCTGCCCTGTTACGGCACCTACGAGACCGCCGATGGCCGCCATCTGGCGGTCGGGGCACTGGAGCCCAAGTTCTGGCAGGCCTTCTGCACGGCCGCCGGTTGTCCCGAGCTGAGCAAGAGTGGCTGGGCGGCGGGCAAGGCCGGCGCCGCAGTCAAGGCCCAGGTCGCGGACATCATCAAGGCGCGCAGCCTGGCGGAATGGACCGCGGTGCTCGCCGGCGTGGACGCCTGCGTGAGCCCGGTGCTGCGCATCGACGAGGTGCTCGACCATCCCTTGACCCGCGCACGCGGCATGACGGTGGACACGCCGCTGCCCGATGGCGGCAGCGCGCCCTACTTCGCCTTCCCGGTGAAGATGAGCGACTACGTCTTCAGCCTCGACCGTCCGCCGCCCGCCGCCGGCGAGCACAACGAGGCGGTGCTGCGCGCGCTCGGCCACGGCGATGACGCCATCGCAGCGCTCAAAGCCGCCGGTGCGATCTGAGCACGCCGCTGCCGTCCGGGGCACGCTGGCGCCGATCGGGACGATCACACGACAACCACACGACGGAGACATCATGAACCCACGCACCTTCAGCCTCGCGGACCTGTTCGCGATCACCGCCGAGACCGTACCCGAGCGCGACGCGCTGGTCATCGGCGACACCCGCCGCAGTTACCGCCAGATGGCCGAGCGCGTCGACAGCCTCGCCGCCTGGCTGCACGCCCAGGGCATCGGCCCGGGCGACGTCGTCGGTCTGCAGATGTACAACTCGGCCGAATACCTCGAGGCCTTCCTCGCCGCCTGCCGCGTGCGCGCGGTGCCGGCCAACATCAACTACCGCTACGTCGCCGACGAGCTGCGCTACATCTACGACAACGCCGGCATCAAGGCGCTGTTCTACAGCGCCGAGCTCGAGCCCGCCGTCGCCGAGGTGCTCGACGCGGCGCCCGGGCTGAAGGTGAAGGTACGTACCGGCGGCGGCGCGCCCGCGCTGGCCGGCGCCACCGCGTACGAGCACGCGCGGATGGACGACACCCGCGCCCTGCAGGACGTCCGCTGCAGCGACGATGACCTCTCCCTGCTCTACACCGGCGGCACCACCGGCAAGCCCAAGGGCGTGATGTGGCCGCACAAGGACCTCTTCTTCGGCTGCCTCGGCGGCGGCGGCTTCTACGCCCCGGCCGACGGTCCGGTGACCACCCCGGAACAGCTCGCCGACCGCATCCGCAAGGCGCACCCGCTGCGCTTCATGCCGGTCGCGCCGCTGATGCATGGCGCCGCACACTGGGCCACCATGGTGTCGCTGTTCGCCGGCCACACCGTGGTGCTCAACGACCAGCACCACTTCAACGCCGAGCATGTGCTCGACATCGCCGCGACCGAGAAGCTGAACGGCATCACCCTCGTCGGCGACGCCATGGCGCTGCCCATCCTCGACGCCCTGAAGGCCCACCCGGGGCGCTGGGACCTGTCCGCGCTGTTCCTGTTCGGCAACGGCGGCGCCGTGATGTCGGCCCACGTCAAGGAGGCCCTCAAGCCCTTCCTGCCGGCGAACGTCTACTTCAGCGACGGCATGGGCTCGTCCGAGGGCGGCCAGCTCGGCATGGGCGCCAAGCCGGTCGAAGGCGGCATGATCAAGATCGCGGCGCGCCCGGACCTCGCCGTCGTGGTCGAGGGCAAGCGCATCGCCGCGCCGGGCGAGTCTGGCATCCTTGCCCGCAGCGGCTACCTGCCGCTCGGCTACTACCGTGATCCGGCCAAGACCGCCGAGACCTTCGTCACCATCGACGGCACGCGCTACGCGATCACCGGCGATGCCGCCCGGCGCGACGAGGACGGCTCGATCGTGATCTTCGGCCGCGGCAACAACTGCATCAACACCGGCGGCGAGAAGGTGTTCCCGGAAGAGGTCGAGGAGGTCCTGCGCATGAGCCCGCAGATCCTCGACGCCGTCGTCGTCGGCCTGTCCGACCCGCGCTGGGGGCAGAAGGTGACGGCGGTGGTGTCGGTGCGACCGGGGATGACGCTCGACCTCGATGCGCTCAAGGCGCTGTGCCACGCGCACCTGGCCGGCTACAAGGTGCCCAAGGAGATCGTGACCGTACCGGAGGTGCTGCGCTCGGCCGCGGGCAAGGCGAACTACGTGTGGGCGAAGGAAGTGGCGCAGAGCGCACTGGCCTCGGCTGCCCAAGCCGGGTGAGCGGGAGGCGGGGCCGGCCAGGGGATCGGCCCCGCCGCGCAGGACGCCCTTGCTGAGAAGGGCCCGAAGAACGCCACTGCCTCGTCGAGCCAGTGGCGTTCATCTTTTTACCGGGCGGAAGATGGACGACAAAAAGCCCGCGGGTCGGATAGACCCCGCGGGCTTCGGCTGCAGCGGAACGTCAGATCAGAACGAATACTTCATCGTCAGCGAGAGCTGGTCGCGGTCGGTCAGGCCACGGAAATTCTTCGGCCCCTCGATCCCGAGACGACCCAGATTGGCATCGCCGAAGTAACCGAGATAGGTGAGACCGACCTGGAAGTTGCGCTTGTAGGTCATGGTGGCGCCCACGCTCAAGCGGTGGTCGCCCTCACCCCCGACGCCGCCCAGGAGGGTGCGACCCTGCAGCTGACGCGCATAGGCGACGGTCGTGCCCAGCTCCCAGTTCTCGACGATTCCAGGATAGGTCGAGCTCAGGAGCGCCTGGAACGCCATGCCATGGCTGCCGAAGAACAGGTCGCTGTTCTCGGGCGCCACGAAATCGACGAACGCTGCCGGCAGTGAGCTGGCCCCCGGAACGCGACGGGCGGCGGGATTGCGCACGTCGACATACGAGATTTCGGCAAGCAGTTGCGACTGAGGTGCGAGCCAGGTACGCCCAAGGTTGATGAACGTATTGACGTTGGTCTGGAGGATGTCTGCCGTCGTCGCGGTCGGAATCACCGAGGCCACGCCGCGGTTGACCAGCGCCGTCTTGACCAGGGCCGGCGCATCCTTCTTGTAGGACACTTCCATGCCGAGCGTCGCAACCCCGAACGTCGTGCTCAAAGTCGCGCCAAGGAGCTTCACATCTTCCTGGTAACGAATCGAGTAGGACGGGCCACTGATGAAATTCGTGTCCACGTTCGGCGTACGGTCGTGATAGTTGAGGTAGTACAGGCCGACCTCGGTCTCATCCGTTACGCGATAGCGTGTCCCGACGCCCCACTGCCCCGTCTTTCCCGGGCGATCGTCGGCAGTGCGTTGCACCGCACAGAAGCCGCTGACCTTCAGGCACTCCGCCCCCGGCCCCGTGACGTCGCTCGTGCTCAGGAAGGACCCCACTGCCGGCGCGATCGTCTCATGCCAGTTGTACTGGACATGGCCGAGAAGCGACAGCTTGTCGTTGACCTCGTACTGCACCGAGAGCTGGTCCTCGGGCAGCAGCTGGTCCTTGACCTCGGTGCCCGGCACGCCGGTCTTGGTGCCGTCCGCCGGGCCTTGCGCAAGCGAGATGCCGGGGAAGAACAGCGCCTCGCCCCAGGAGACCACGTGCTTGCCGAGGCGGAACGTGGCCCGGCCCTCCTCGCCGATATCCACCGACGTGTAGCCGTAGAGGTCGAGCAGGCGGCTGTAGCCGCCGTGGTAGCGCTTGGTCGCACTGTTGAACTCGTCCGGCGCGCCCGACAGCTTGTTGGGCGAGGTCGAAAGCGAGTTGTCGTTCGAGCGGTGATAGACGTCGTCGTAGAAGGTACTCGCCGACATCACCAGGCCGGAGTTGCCCTTGGTCAGCTTGGCGTCGAGCAACAGGCTGAGGCGGTTGGCAGTCAGCGCGCCCCGGTCGAAGTTGTTGTTGCCGTCATTGCCGTTGGCGTTCGTCGCTTCCGAGGACAGTAGGGCGTCGCGCGACTCCAGCCGGGTCGACATCGTGTAGGTCGAGTTGACCCGCCAGTCGAGCACCATCCCATTGTCGAACTCGATCGCCTTGCCCGCGAAGGCCGGCGACATCACCCCCATCCCGATCACGGCGAGCGCAACCGGCTTCATCTTCTTGTGCAGTTTCATGCTGCGTGCTCCCTATCGTTTGCTTTGATCGCTCACTGGCCCATCGCACGCAGCGCGGCGGGGGTGTACATGTCGGGGGTCAGGTCGCCGGCATTGAGCACCCATGCCTTGTCGCGCTCCTGGACCAGGTTGAAGCCGACATAGGCCCCCGAGTTCAGGTCGTGGTAGAAGGCGGTGCCGGCCTGCCAGGCGTTCAGGTCGAAGGCGTAGAAGTGGTTGATGAAGGCGTGCTGCCACAGCTCGCCGCGGGTGTCGTAGTAGTCACCCACCGAGGCCTGCCAGTTGTCCTCGTCGATGAACATCACGCGCTTGCCGAAGGCGTGGCGGTAGCCCTCCTTGAGCTTGCCCTCAAGCACCCAGACCCGGCGCAGTTCGTAGCGCATGTAGTTGGGGTTGGCATGGCCCTTGGTCAGCAGGTCGGCGTACTTCACGTTCTTCGAATGGATGCGGTAGGCGTTCGCCGGGATGTACATCTCCTTCTTGCCGTGCAGCGTCCACTCGTAGCGGCTCGGGTCGCCGTTCATCAGGCGGTCCTGGTCGATGGTCATCTTGCCGCCGGTACCACCCATCGGGGAGTCGAAGCCGTAGGTCGGCAGCTGGCGCACGCGACGGGTGCCCGGGTCGTACTGCCACGCCAGGCGCTTGGCCCGCGCGAAGTTCACCGGCTCCTGCGAGGCGGTGAAGCTGCCGCGATCACGCTCGGGCAGCAGGGTGCCGGAGATCGAGTAGGCCATCAGCCCTTCCATCGGCTTGCCGAGCTCATCGGGCGAGGTGACCACGTTCAGGTTCTTGTTGACCTGCCGGCCCCAGGTGACGCTGCCGTCCGACGCCACGTCGGCGATGTCGCGCACGATGTGCTCGGTGAAGGCACGGTAGGGGAAGTTCATGTTGGCGAGGACTTCCATCGGCGCCTTGGGAATCGGGAAGCCGACCGGCCCCTTGTAGCCCGTGTAGCCGAGGCCGCCATCGATCAGCTCCGCCTCGAGCGCATTTTTCTTCGCCAGCTCGCAGATCACGTCCGGGTAGCGGAAGTCACGGCGGCTCTGATAAACCGGCATGCGGAAGGTGTCGGGAAAGCGCTTGAACAGGGCCTTCTGGCCGTCGCTCAGCTTGTCGGCGTACTTTTCCATGTTCGCCGCGGTGATCTCGAACAGCGGCTTGTCTTCCGGATAGACGTCGACCGGATGCTGGCCGGAGTGGAGCGTGTACTCGACGTGCGGCGGCTTGCCCAGCCACTTGCCGGAGAAGGCGGGAATGCTGCCGTCCGCGTTCGGGCCGGCTTCGGCGCCGACGCAAGTAAGTTCCTTGCCAAGCTTGGCGGCTTCGGCCTCGGTCACCTTCGCCATTGCATTACCGGAAGCCATCGACATCGCGATCGTGGTCATGACCGGCACCCAAACACGGGTTTTAATCATTTAAGTCTCCTTCCTGGTGGGCGTTTCAAATGTCCCGATTGATCCAGCGAACCGGATGCAGGTGCCGCAGCTTCTGACGCGCGCCGCTTCTGCATCCGGTTGCATTGTTTTGTTTTCGGGTCACCTGCTACATCGTCCGATGGGACTAAGTCGGCGCGATGGAGCGAACTTTTTTCAGGCCTGCGTGGTCGCGATGAACGCGCTGCGCAGCTGCGCCTTCAGCAGCTTGCCGGCCGGGTTGCGCGGCAAGGGGTCGGTGAGCACGTGAACGACGGCCGGGACCTTGTAGGCGGCGAGGTGGGCACCCACGTGCGCACGCAGGGCCTGGGCATCCAGGCCGCAGCCCTCGCGCACCGATACCACCGCGGCGATCGCTTCGCCGGTCTCCTCGTCGGGTACCGCGAACACCGCGGCCTCGAGCACCTCGGGCTGCTGCAGCAGGCAGGACTCGACCTCGGCCGCGGCGATCTTCTCGCCGCAGCGGTTGATGACGTCCTTGATGCGATCGACGACGAACAGGAAGCCCTCGTCATCCACATAGCCGACGTCGCCGGTGCGGAACCAGCCGTCCTGCATCGCCGCGCCGGTGGCGTCCGCGTTGCGCCAGTAGCCCTTCATGATGGTGACGCCGCGCAACCAGATCTCGCCCTGCTCGCACGCCGGCAGCGGCTGGCCCATGGCGTCGGCGATGCGTACCTCGACGATCGGCGAGGTGACGCCCGAGCTGCGCGGCTTGTAGGCGAACAGCGCACCCGAGGCGGCGGCACCCACGCCATTGGTTTCGGTGAGGCCGAAGCCAATGCCGGACAGCGAGTTCGGGCGCCGGCGCATGACCTCTTCGATCAGCCGCTGCGGCAGGCCTGCTCCGCCGAAACCCAGCCCGGCGAGGGTCCCGGTCTGCGCCGGATCGTCGAAGCCCGGCTGGGCCAGAAGCTGCATCACCATCGACGGCGCCCCGTTGAACTGGGTGATGCGCTCCTCGCGGATGACCTCGATCGCCTGCGCCGGATCCCAGCGCGTCACGAACACGAGCTGGCGGCCGTTGCGCAGCGAGTTCAGCAGCTGCGCATGCAGGCCGCTGACGTGGAACAGCGGCACCGCGGTGAGCGTGGTCGGCGGCAGGCCCTTGGCCATCAGCGCCGCGACCGCCTCGGGCGAGGTCATGCCCGACAGTGCACCGATGAAGTCGATGTTGAACAGGGCCTGGCAGACCGCGCGCTGCGAGGACAGCACGCCCTTGGCACGGCTGGTCGCACCCGAGGTGAACAGAATCAGGGCCGGGTCGTCCGGTCCGAGCGCCGGCGCGGGTGCCGGCTCTGCCGCCTGGCTCGCGAGCGCGCGATAGTCGGCAGCAGCGGCCGGCAGGTCGCCCTCGCCGACGCACAGAATGCGGCAGCCCGCCACCCGGGTATTGCCGTCGATGCGGGCCAGGCGCTCGGCGTCGCAGGCGAATACGCGCGGCTCGACGTCGTCGATCGCCGCATGCAGCTCCTCGCCGAGCCCGAAGCTGTTGAGCGGCGCCGGCACCGCGCCGATCAGCGCGGCGGCCGCGAACACCACCGCCCACTCCGGCCGGTTGCGCATCGCGATCGCGACCCGGTCGCCCGGCTGCACGCCCCAGGCGCGCAGCTGCGCGGCGATCGCGTCCGCCTCGGCGAAGAAGCGGTCGAAGCTCCAGGTCTCGCCCTGGAAGCGGATGAACGGCTTGGCGCCGTGCGCGCGTGCGCTGGAGATCAGCGCAGGCAGGTTGGGAAAGGCGTTGCGGTAGACGCGCACGGTGCGCCCGTCGACCTCGGCCTCCATCGTCTCGAAGGGCGCGCCGGGCGCGGTCAGCTGGGCTCGAACCTTGTGGGCCAGTTCGGAAAGCGGGGACATCGGTAACTCCTGAAGATCAGTTTGCAAGGCTGAAGCGGTAAAGCCCGTCGTCGTCCAGCACGCGGCGAACCTCGCCCGCGTAGCGCAGGCAGGACAGATGGGCGATCGTCTCGCCGAGCGCCATCATGTCTTCGACGGCGCTGAGCACGCGCGGAAACAGTTTGCTCTTGGTCTCGAAGGCCGTGGCGCTGCCGTTCTCGCGCAGGTGGCCGCGCACGATGTCGAACTGCAGGACATGGTGGGCGTGAAGTTCCGCGACGCGCGGCAGCAGTCCACGGAACACCCGCTCGTGCGAGGGCAGCACGAGGGTATCGGGGGCAAGCTGGGCCAGGCGGTCGAGCGAGTCGAGCCAGAGCTTGAGCGGGTTGGCCTCGGGTTCGATGTCGGAGACCAGCACGTTGGAGGTGATGCGCGGCAGCAGCTGGTCGCCCGCGATCAGCAGGCGGTCCGAATCGCAATACAGGCAGGCATGCTCGGGCGAGTGGCCCTCGCCGATCACCACCCGCCAGTCACGACCGCCGATGTGCAGCACCTGCCCTTCGCGCAGCCGGGTGAACGCGCGCGGCTGCGGCGGCATGAAGGGATCGCGGCGCAGCTTGGCGAACATCTCCTCGACGCGCTCGCGCGGCATGCCCGCGCGCAGGTAGAACGTGAGCATGGAGTCGGGCAGCGGCTCGGGCGGCGGGCCGGCCAGCGTGCGCATGGTGAAGTACTCGCCATGCGTCATGTACAGCGGCGCATCGAAGCGCTCGGTCAGCCACGCCGACAAGCCGGCGTGGTCGTAGTGGAAGTGCGTGCAGATCAGGCCCTTGAGCGGCAGGCCGTCGAAATGCTGCTCGACGATCGTCTCCCACAGCGCGCGCGAGGCCGGCAGATTGAGGCCGGTGTCGACGATGAACCAGCCGTCGTGATCGCGCAGCAGATAGACGTTGATGTGGTCGAGCTGCATCGGCATCGGCATGCGCGCCCACAGCACACCGGGGGCGAGCGTGACCACCTCGCCGTCGGGCCGGGGCGGATCGAACGGAAACGCGATCGGCTCGGGGGTGCCGGACGCCACTTCTGCCGGGGAATGCGCGGTGTGGACCATGGAGTCTCCGTCCTTGTGATTGTTGTCCGAGCCTAACCTTAGGCGGGAGCGCAGCACGCGGACACGTCCAAAAGGACGATAGGCCCGTCCTCCCGCCGCCCTGCCCCGCCGACGCCGCCCATCGTCCAAACAGGGGATGCGCCCCCCGATGCCGCCCCCGACAATCAGCCAGGGTCGGGGTTTCAGGCCAGCATCTGGTGCCAGCCCGATGAATCGCACACTGGATCACAACGAAGAGGAGGCCCGCATGGCCACAACGAAAGACTATCGCCTTGGTGAATTCACCTTCCCTCGCGGCTGGTTCATGATCGCGGAGGCTTCCGAGCTCGACACCCACAAGCCCTTGTCGGTGCGTTTCTTCGGCCAGGACTTCGCGCTCTACCGCGGCCGCGAAACCGGCAAGGTCGTGCTGCTCGACGCCTATTGCCCGCACATGAAGACCCACCTGGCGGCGCCGAACAACACCTCCTACGTCGTCATCGACGGCGGCGGCTCCAACGTCGATGGTGACGGCATCCGCTGTCCCTACCATGGCTGGCGCTTCGGTGCCGACGGCAAGTGCAACGACATCCCCTATCACGAGGGCCAGATTCCCGCCGCCGCGAAAGTGAAGTCGTGGCCGGTCGTCGAGAGCCTGGGTGCGGTCTGGGTGTGGTACGACCCCGAGGGCGGCGAGCCCGAGTGGGACCACCCGAGCCTGAAGGAGTGGGACGATCCGGCCTGGGTGCACTGGAAGTTCGACCACCTCGGCATGCTCCAGCAGCATCCGCAGGAAGTCATCGACAACATCTGCGACTACGGCCACCTGAGCCCGATCCACGGCTCGACCGTGCAGCGCTACGAGAACGAGTTCAAGGCCCACCACGCCATCCAGCGCCAGTGCGGCCCGCACCGCACCCTGGTGGGCGAGAACGGCGTCAGCCCGATCCTGCACACCATCACCATCTACCACGGCCCCGGCGTGCTGATCTCCCACCTGACCGGCCTCTACGACGCCGTGCTGATGATCACTCACACGCCGGTCGAGGATGGCTCGCTCAAGGTCTGGCATGCGCTGCTGGTCAAGTCGCCGAGCAACAGCGCGGTCGCCACGCGCACCGACATGATCGCCGCCCGCCAGTTCCAGGAAGCCAGTCGCCTCGCCTTCGCGCAGGACTTCGAGGTGTGGACCAACAAGGCACCGTGCCTGAACGGTCTCTTCATCCCCAGCGATGGCCCCTTCATGAAGGCGCGCATCTGGTACAAGCAGTTCTTCAACCCGCGCGCGAAGAAGCACGAGTACCTCGAGCAGTGCGAGGGCTACTACGTCCCGAAGGGCATCCCGCCCTACTCCGAGACCCCGGTCGCCGCCTGAGCGCGGGATCGTCATGAAGCACGCACGGCCTGTCTCCCCGACAGGCCGTTTTTTCATCCATCGCAGAAAAGGACGCCAGACATGGCCATTGCATCGTTCGCACCCTGGGTCGGGCTGATCGGTCTCATCGGCCTCGCCGGACTCGCCGGCATCCGGCGGCCGGTCCTCCCCGCGCGCTCCGGCGCGGCCATCCGCATGCTGGGCCTGCTCGGCCTGGCCGGGCTCGCCGGCATCTGGATCGAGGGCGCCGGCGCCATGGGCGCCTTCGGGGCGCTGGGGCTGTGGAACCATCAGTCTCCGAAGCTCGCGTTCTGGGGACGCCTGGGCTGGGCCGGTCTCGCCGGGCTGCCCTTCGCGCTCCGCGCGATCGCCTGAAACGTCGCGGCCCCGTATGCACGGGGCCGCGATGCCTCACACCTTCAGCGTTGCCAGCAAACGCCCATAGAGCTTCTTCGAATAGGGCGGCAGCAAGCCGAGCGCCTTGCGCGGATCCCACCATCCGCTGCGATACACCGTGCGCGGATGACAGAATTCGTTGAATCCTTCGCGCCCGTGATACACCCCCATGCCCGAGGCGCCTACGCCGCCAAAGGGCGCATCGTGCGCGGCGACCTGCAGCATCACGTCGTTGATCGCCACGCCACCGGACAGGGTGCGCTCGAGCACCTGGCGCTCCTCCGCGCGGTCGGTGCCGAAGTAATACAACGCGAGCGGACGCGGGCCGGCGTTGATGCGGTCGATGACCGCATCGATGTCCGCGTAGCGCTCGACCTGCAGCAAGGGGCCGAAGATCTCCTCGCGCGCAATCCGGCTGCCGACAGGCGCATCGACGACCAGATGCAGCGCCAGCTTGCGCCCGCTGGCGACCAGGCCCCCACCGCAGTCAACGATCCGCCCGCCTGCCGAGCGGACCTCGTCCAGGTAGCCGCGGATGCGGGCGAAGTGGCGCGCGTCGATGACCGAGGTCAGCGCGGCATCGCCGGCGACCGGGGGAAACAGGCGCCGATGAACCGCCTCACACGCCGCAATGAAGGGCTCGACGAGCGCGTCCGCGACGTGCACCGTGTCCGGACTGACGCAGACCTGGCCGCTGTTCATCACCTTTGCGCTCACGATGCGCTCGGCGGCCATCGCCACATCTGCGCTCCGGCCGACGATCACCGGCGACTTGCCGCCCAACTCCAGGGTGACGGGCACCAGGTTCTCGGCCGCCGCCCGCATCACCCGGGTGCCGGTCGTCGTGCTGCCGGTAAACACCAGGTGATCGAAGGGCAAGGCACTGAATGCCCCCGCAACCGCCGCATCGCCGGTGAACACGGCGACCTCGTCCGCAGCGAACCGGTCTGCGACCGCCGCCTGCAACAGGGCCGAAGTGCGCGGCACGAACTCGGACGGCTTCAGCATCGCGCGGTTGCCGGCAGCGAGCGCAAAGGCCAGCGGCGCCAGGGTGGTGAACAGCGGCACGTTCCACGGCCCCAGGATGCCCACCACCCCCTTGGGCATGCGCTGCACCTCGACCCGGGCCCCGAACAGGTTGAACGGGACGACGCCGTCGCGCCGGTCTGGCTTCATCCAGCGCCGGACCCGCCCGCGTGCGTACTTGACCGTGTTGAAGGTCGCCATCACGTCGCTCATCAGCGAGGTCTCGCGTGGCCGCCCGCCAAAATCCGCGTCGAGCGCAGCGCAGAAGTCGTCCGCCCGCTCGCGCAGCAGAACCATCAGCCGTGTGAGGCGATCGGTGCGCAGGGCCGCGTCGGCCAGACCCTTACGCGCCTGCGCGGCCTTCATCGCCTCCAGGCAGGCGTGCAGCGTCGCCTCGTCCGCGCTATGCAGCCGCACCATCTCATCGCTGTTCATTTTCATCCCATTCCTCACTTCATCCGGACGGCCGACGTCAGCCCCGCGCGGCGCGCGCGAACTCGGCCGCGCGCTCGCCGATCACGATCGCGGTGGCATTGGTGTTGCCCGAGATCAGCCGCGGCATCACCGAGGCGTCGGCCACGCGCAAGCCCGTCACGCCGCGTACCGCCAGCGTGGTATCGACCACGGCGGCCGCGTCGCTGCCCATGCGGCAGGTGCCCACCGGATGATGTCCGGTGGTGCCGGCACGGCGGGCGTAGTCCAGCAACTGCTCGCGCGTGGTCGCGACGGTACCGGGATACACCTCGTCCGCGGTGATCGCCGCCAGTGCAGGGGCAGCGGCAATGCGCCGCGCCCACGCCATGCCGGCGAGCGTGACCTCGACGTCGTGGTCGGTGCTCAGGTAGTTCATGCGCAGGCGCGGCCGCGCCGCGGGATCGGCCGAGGCCAGGCTGACGACGCCGCGCGAGGTCGGCCGGCAGACGTTGGGCGCCAGCGTGTAGCCGGGAAAGCCATGCAGCTTCTTGTGCTCGCCGTCGAGGTCGCCCGAGAGCGGCAGCACGTGGAACTGCAGGTCGGGACGCACGAGATCCGCGCGGCTGCGCAGGAAGATGCCGACCTCCGCCGCCGGCATGGTCATCGCGCCGCGCTTGCGCACGAGGTAGTTCAGCACTTCGAGCAGCACGCGCGCCCCGCCCAGGCGGGGGTTCATCGACGGCTGGCCGTCGCGCAGCCGCCACATCAGCGGCACCACCAGATGGTCCTGCAGGTCTGCGCCCACCGCGGGCGCATCGACGCGCACCGGAATGCCATGGCGTGCGAGCTCCGCGCCCGGCCCGATCCCCGACAGCATCAGGATCTGCGGCGAGCCTATGGCGCCGGCGCACAGGATCACCTCGGCGCGCGCCCCAGCCAGCCGTGCCTGCCCGCCGAGCTGGTAGCGCACGCCGGTCGCGCGCCCGCCCTCGATCACCACGCCGGCGACCAGCGCCCCCGTGTGCACCGCCAGGTTTTGGCGTGCGCGTGCCGGGCGCAGGTAGCCATGCGCCGCCGAACACCGACGCGCGTGGGCGATCGTGGCCTGGTAGGGGCCGACGCCCTCCTGGCGCGCGCCGTTGAAGTCGCGAGTGCGGGGAACGCCCGCCTGCTCGGCGGCCCGGATCATGACCTCGGCCAGCGGCGTCGGGTCGACCAGGTCGGACACCGCGATCGGACCGTCCTGGCCGTGATGCTCATCGGCGATGCCCAGGTTGCGCTCCATGCGGCGGAAGTACGGCGCCAGGTCGGCCCAGCCCCAGCCGGGCGCCCCGGCGGCGACCCAGTCGTCGTAGTCCTCGTGCTGGCCGCGAATGTAGATGAGGCCGTTGATCGCCGAGCTGCCGCCCAGCACCTTGCCACGCGGCAAGGGCACGCGGCGGCCCTCGAGACCGGGCTCGGCCTCGGTCTCGAAGGCCCAGTTGAAGGGGCTCGCCGGATCCTGCGTCTTGCCCCAGCCGGCGGGCATGTCGATCAGCAGCGTGTCGTCGCGCCCGCCAGCCTCGAG
Organism: Thauera sp. JM12B12; assembly: GCF_039614725.1. Lineage (NCBI taxonomy): Bacteria > Pseudomonadati > Pseudomonadota > Betaproteobacteria > Rhodocyclales > Zoogloeaceae > Thauera > Thauera sp. JM12B12. The sequence goes on from NZ_CP154859.1 coordinate 2,223,605, forward strand.
CAGCAGCACGCTGCAGCCGGGGTCTTCCGACAGGCGGGCGGCGACTGCGCAGCCGGCGCTGCCCGCGCCCACCACGATGTAGTCGAAGCTGTCCATCTCAATCCTCACGGATCAGGGTGCAGGCGGTCACGTCGCGGCCGAGGCGCGCGTCATTGACCGGCGCCGCGGGGTCGGGGCGGCCGAAGGACACGCCGAACAGGAGCTGGGCACCGGGCGCGATGTCGAACTCGGCGCGTACCCGCTCGGGGTGGAAGCTGAGCGCGGTCTGCGGGCAGCTCGCATGGCCCATGCTCGTGAGCGCCAGCATGAAGGTCTGCGCGCACATGCCCAGGTCGGCGGCCTCGCGGATGCCGAAGCCTGCAGGCAGGAAGAAGAAGGCGACGTGCGGCGCGCCGAAGAAGGCGTAGTTGCGCATGAACTGCGCCTGGCGCCCGGCCTTGTCCTCGCGCGCGATGCCGGCCGCCCCGTAGAGGGCCTCGGCGGCGGCGACCTGGCGCTCGCGATAGACGCCGGCATAGCGGCCGTCATAGGGCAGGTCCGGCGCCATGTGGCCGCGCATCATGTCGGCGGAGATGGCGGCCGCCAGTCGGTCGCGGGCGGCGCCGGAGGCCACCGCGATCGTCCACGGCTGCGTGTTGCAGTTCGAAGGCGCACGGCAGGCGAGCGCGAGGGCGCGCTCGATGTCGGCTTGCGGCAGCGGCTCGGCGAGAAAGGCACGGGTCGACGCGCGACGCGCGACGATGTCGGCGAAAGCCGCAGCGAGATCGGTATCAGTCTGTTGCATGGAAAGCTTCATCCGGGTTGATGCCAAAGGATCGGCCTGAGGGGCCACCGCAGGGGGCGCGCTGGGCGGACTGCCGCCTCAGCGCCCTTCCCACACCGGCGCGCGCTTCTGGTTGAAGGCCATGATGCCCTCGACCACGTCGCGGCTGCCCCGCATCGCCTCGATGGCCGGGTAGCCGCCCGCATCCTGGCGGCGGATCGCCTCGTCGAGCGGCAGCGCCAGGCCGTCGCGCACCGCGGCCTTGGTCGCGCGCAGCGCCAGCGGCGCGTTGGCGCACAGCTGCGCGCACCAGCGCGCGATGGCGAAGTCCATGGCGCCGTCGTCCACCACCTCGTTCACCAGCCCCCACTCCGCTGCCTGGTCGGCATCGATGCTGCGCGCCGTCAGCAGCAGCTCCATCGCCCGCTTCATGCCGATCTGGCGCGGCAGGCGGTGCATGCCGCCGGCGTAGGCGACGGCGCCGATGCGCGGCTCGGGCAGCGCGAAGCTCGAGCTGCGGGTCGCGAGCACCAGGTCGCAAGCCATCGCCACCTCGAAGCCACCGCCCATGGCGATGCCCTCGACCGCGGCGATGACCGGCTTGTCGAGGTCGAAACGGCTGGTGAGGCCGCCGTAGCCGGTGGCGGGGATCGTGTAGGGGGCGCCGCCCTCGAGCGCGGTGCGCATCGCACGGATGTCGCCGCCGGCCGAGAACGCCCGCCCGCCCGCGCCACGCACCACGGCGATCCAGAGCTCGTCATCGGCCGCGAAGGCATCGAAGGCCTCGGACATCAGGGCCTGGGTTTCCGGGTCGAGCGCGTTCATCGCCTCGGGCCGGTTGATGGTGACGGTCAGCACATGGCCGTCGATACGGGTCAAGACCTTGCTCACGGGACGCAGCTCCTATCGCATCCGGCGCACACGCTGTCGCCGGGACGCCTCAAGTATAGGGAGCCACTCCCGCCATCCCGATTCGCATTAGGTGGAACCGAACATGGGGAGCAAGCTACTGATAAAGCGAAAGAAAAAAGCGTACGCGGCGCTCGGCAGGCCAGCCCGTCACGTTTCGCCAGCCCTGTCCCGGTGGTCGCGGGTGGGCAGGCGGGGGTCGAGCATCCCGAGCGCCATGGCGAGCAGGCAGTCGAGGAAGGCAGCCTGCCCGACGCGTTCCGGCGCGTCCTCGAGCGCCGCCCGGATCACCGAGCGCATGGCCATGCACAGCATGTAGGCCGCCATGTCGGCGCGTTCGGGCTCGAGCTCGGGTACGTAGAGCGTGACGAAGGGCAGCCAGGCGTCCTCGACGAACTCGCGCGAGCTCGCGTAGGGCCCGATGCGCATGCCCATCTGCAGCTCGGGGTGGTACTTGAGATGGAACCCGGCGTGCAGCCGGTGCAGGCGCAGCTCGGTCCTCACCATGTTCTGCAGGATCTCGCGCAGCGCCCCTTCCAGCGGGAGGCCGGCGACCGAGGCCCGCAGCGCCGGCACCGACACGGCGGCCTCCTCGCGCAGCACGTGCTCGAAGGCCTGGCCGAGCACCGCCTCGATATTGGGAAAGTACTGGTAGAAGGAGCCGACCGCGACGCCCGACACCTCGGCCAGGCGGTTGACCGTCAGCGCCTCGCTGCCCTCCTCCTCCAGCACACGTATACAGGCCTCGATCAGCGCCGAGACGAGCGAGCGCGAGCGCGACTGGGAAGGCAGCTTGCGCGGTGCGGGGACGCGCCCCTTGCGGGGACGTTCGGAGGAGACGGGCTTTCCTTGCGCCATATGCAATACGAAGACGGTTCCGGACTCAGCCATTCGAAAGGCTGAAGTCCCTTTTTAAACAGACATTTAACGATGGCGAGCGGAGATGGCGAATGCGAATTCCGACCGCTGCCCCCGCTACCTATACTCGGTTCCATCTGTCGTCACGTCCCGCATCGGCGGGCCGGACGGCAGGGGCACTGTAACAAGGATGGAGGGAGATGTGAGCCACGCCGACCCCGTGACCGCCACGCCGCGCTGCGCGCTGCCGCCCCTGCCAGCCGGGCGACACTACCGCTACCACGTGATGGTCAAGCCGGCCGGCGCGCTGTGCAACCTCGACTGTCCGTACTGCTTCTACCTGCACAAGACCGACCTGCTGCAGCACGGCCGCAACGCGCGCATGGACGAGGGGCTGCTGGAAACCCACATCCGGCAGTACATCGAGGCCCAGACCGGCGACGAGGTGGTGTTCTCCTGGCAGGGCGGCGAGCCCACGGTGATGGGGCTGGACTTCTTCCGCCGCGTGGTCGAACTGCAGGCGCGCCATCGCAAGCCCGGCCAGCGTATCGAGAACGACCTGCAGACCAACGGCCTGCTGCTCGACGACGAATGGGTCGCCTTCCTGAAGGCGCACGGCTTCGTTGTCGGCCTCAGCGTGGACGGCACGCCCGAGCTGCACGACCGCTATCGCCCGACCAAGGGCGGCGAGCCGACCTACGACCGCGTCATCGCCGCCGCCGCCCGGCTGGCGGCGGCCGAGGTGCCCTTCTCCCTGCTGTGCGTGGTCAATCGCGACGTGGCGCGGGCACCGCTCGAGGTCTATCGCAGCCTGCGCGCGATCCCGGGCAGCTTCCGCATCCAGTTCACGCCCTGCGTCGAGACGCGCGACTTCAAGCTGCGTGCGCCCGGGCTGGCCAGGCCGGCCGACATGCCGCTGCTCGGCACCCCGCGCACGCGGCCCGATCACCCGCTGTCCATCGTCACCGAATGGTCGGTCGATGCGCGCGACTATGGCGACTTCCTGTGTGCCGTGTGGGCGGAATGGCTGGCGCACGACTTTGGTCGCCTGCACATCAATGTGTTCGAGACCGCGGTGGCGCAGTCGCTCGGCCTGCCCGCGCAGATGTGCACCAGCGCGCCGGTGTGCGGCAAGGCCATGGCGCTGGAGCACGACGGCGAGCTCTATGCCTGCGACCACTTCGTCTATCCCGAATACCGTCTCGGCAACATCCGCGAGGTTCACCAAGGCGACCTCGCCTTCGCCGACAAGCAGGTCCGGTTCGGCCTCGCCAAGCATGACAGCCTGCCCGGCCACTGCCGGCGCTGCCCGCACCTGCAGCTGTGCTGGGGCGAATGCCCGAAGAACCGGCTGCTGCGTGCGCCCGACGGCGAGACCGGCCTCAACTACCTGTGCGAAGGCCTCGCCCACTTCTATGAACAGGTCCGCAGGGACATGCCCGCCATCCGGCGCCGCCTCGGCCGGTAAGCCCCCAGGACCCCAACCCGAGAGAGGATACCTCATGAAACACCCCCAACGCCGCTGGCACCGCCTGGCCCTCGCCGCCGCCATCGCCGGCTTTGGCAGCGCGCAGGCGCAGGCACAATCGCAGGCGCCCAAGCGGCCGAACATCCTCGTGATCATGGGTGACGACATCGGCTACTCGAACGTCGGCCTCTACAGTCACGGGATGATGGTGCCCACCCCCAACATCGATCGCATCGGGCGCGAAGGCATCCTGTTCACCGATCATTACGCCCACCCCAGCTCGACTGCCGGGCGCGCGGCCTTCATCACCGGCCAGCTGCCGATCCGCACCGGCCTGACCACCGTCGGCTTGCCCGGCTCGCCGGTCGGGCTCGACGCGCGCGATCCGACGCTGGCCGAGCTGCTCAAGGAGCTGGGCTATCGCACCGGACAGTTCGGCAAGAACCACCTCGGCGACCGCAACGAGCACCTGCCCACGGTGCATGGATTCGACGAGTTTTACGGCAACCTCTACCACCTCAACGCCGAGGAAGAGCCGGAACTGCGCATGTGGCGCAAGGATCCCGGCTTCAATGCGCGCTACCGGCCGCGCGGCGTGATCGACAGCGTGGCGAGCAAGGAGGACGACGCGACCGTCGACCCCCGTTTCGGCAAGGTCGGCAAACAGAAGGTGCGCGACACCGGCCCGCTCACCACCGAGCGCATGGAAACCGTGGACGAAGAGTTCCTGGAGCGCACCAAGCGCTTCATCACCCAATCCACCCAGGCGGGCGAGCCCTTCTTCGCCTGGCTGAACACCACCCGGATGCACATCTACACGCACCTGAAGCCCGAGTCTCGTCACCTCGCCAGCGACCTCTCCAGCGAGTTCGACATCTACGGCAGCGGGCTCATCGAGCATGACGGCCACGTCGGCCAGCTGCTCGACCTGCTCGACAAGCTGAAGATCGCCGACGACACGATCGTGGTCTACACGACCGACAACGGCGCGATGGTGGCCTGGTGGCCCGACGCCGGCGCAACCCCCTTCCGCGGCGAGAAGGCCACCACCTGGGAAGGCGGCGTGCGCGTGCCGATGCTGGTGCGCTGGCCGGCGAAGATCCCCGCCGGCAAGGTCTCGAACGGCATCCAGACCCATGAGGACATGTTCACCACGCTGGCCAGCGCCGCCGGCCATGACAAGGTCGCGGCCAAGCTCAAGGAGCGTGATGGCGTCTGCATCGACGGTGTCGACAACCTGACGCACTGGACGGGCAATGCCCCCTCGGCGCGCAACGTGGTCCACTACTACGACGAGAGCAAGTACACGGCGATCCGCATCGGCGCGTGGAAGAGCCACTTCCAGACGCGCGAGGGCTTCTTCGACAGCCACAAGCCGAGCTCGCTGGTGTTCAACCTGCGCATGGACCCATACGAGCGGCATGGCGGACAGAAGAGCAACGATCTCGCCATGAAGATGGGCATCGGGTTCGGCGGCCAGGTCGCGGACGCCGCCGGCGCCCACATGGCCAGCTTCCAGGCCTGCCCGCCGCGGCAGAAGGGAGGCTCGCTGCGGATGGGAGGCCAATGAGCGAGACCGCGCACGCTGCCTTCGCACGCCTGCGCGGGCAGCTCGACCAGGCGATCGTCGGTCAGCCGGCGCTGATCGACGCGCTGCTGATCGCCCTGCTCGCCGACGGTCACCTGCTGCTCGAGGGCCTGCCCGGTCTGGCCAAGACGCGCGCGATCAAGGCGCTCGGGCAGGCCCTCAACCTGCGCCTGTCGCGCATCCAGTTCACCCCCGACCTGCTGCCATCGGATCTCATCGGTGCCGAGGTCTATCACCAGACCGAGCCGGGCCAGGGTCGCTTCGTCTTCGAGGCGGGCCCGGTGTTCGCGCCGCTGGTGCTGGCCGATGAGATCAATCGGGCGCCGGCCAAGGTGCAGTCCGCGCTGCTGGAGGCGATGGAAGAGCGCCAGGTGACCGTCGCCGGGAAGACCCATCCCCTGCCCTGGCCCTTCCTGGTGATGGCGACGCAGAACCCGATCGAGCATGAGGGCACCTATCCCCTGCCCGAGGCGCAGACGGACCGCTTCCTGATGAAGACCCGGATCGGCTATCCGGATCTCGCTGCCGAGCGCGACATCCTGCACCTGGTGCGCGAGGAAGAAGGCCGGCGGCTCGCCGTGGCGCAGTGCCACCCCGACACGGATGCGGGCCGCCTCGCTGAACCCCTCGGCGCCCTGCCTGGCGTGCCCGAAGCCGGGCGGGCGCAGCCCGAACACGCGTCCGTGACCTGGCTGGCCGACGCCCGGCGGGCGGTCCATGCCGTGCATGTGTCGGCCGCCATCGACACCTATCTGGTCGATCTGATCCAGGCCACGCGCACGCCCGAGCGCCTCAGCCCGGAGGTGGCGCGCTGGATCGAGGCCGGCGCCAGTCCGCGCGGCACGATCGCGCTCGACCGCTGCGCACGCGCCCATGCCTGGCTGCACGGGCGCGACTTCGTCGGCCCCGACGACGTGCTCGCGGTGCTCCACCCCTGCCTCCGGCACCGGCTGGTACTCAGCCACGAAGCCCTGGCCGCGGGGGTGGAGGCCGACGCGATCATCGATCGCATTGCCGCGCTGGTCGCCGCGCCATGACCCTGCTCCAGCGCCTGCTGCCCGGCGGCGGGTGGCCCTGGTCGCGCGCGCGCACCACCGCGTCCGCCGCGGGCGCGGCGCCGACGCCTGGCGCAGGGCCGACGCCCGGCGCAGTGGCGACGCCCGGCGTCTACCTCGCGCTGGGCGATCTGCTGGCACTGGAACATCCCGTCCGCCGGCTGCGCTGGCCCGCGCGCGGCGCGCCGGTCCACAGCCAGCTGGCCGGCCGCCATCGCGCCCGCGTGCGTGGCCGCGGCCTGGACTTCATCGAGCTGCGCCCGTACCTGCCGGGCGACGACACCCGCAGCATCGACTGGCGAGCAAGCGTCCGCACCGGCAAGACCCAGCTCAGGGTGTATGGCGAGGAGCGCGAACACCCCACCTGGCTGGTGGTGGACCAGCGCATCTCGATGTTCTTCGCCCGGCGCGGCGCGCTGCGCTCGGTGGTGGCGGGCGAAGCCGCAGCCGTCTGGGGCTGGCGTGCGCTCGCGGCGGGTGACCGCGTCGGCGGGCTCGTGTTCGGCGACGACGGCATCGACGCCATCACGCCGGGTCGCGGTCGGCGTTCGCTGCTGCGCCTGCTCGACCGCCTGGTTGCCCGCAACCACCGGCTGCGCGCCGACACCCCCTGCCCCGCTGATCCCGAGCAGCTCGATGCCGCCTTGGCGCAACTGCTCGCCCGGGCGCCACGCGATGCCGTCGTCGTCGTGCTGTCCGACCTCGACGGCATGGGCGCGCGCAGCCGCGAGCAGCTGATCGCACTCGCCCGCCACAACGACCTGGTCCTGCTGCCGATCCGCGACGATCCCGGCACCGCGCGCCCGGTCCGCGTGGTCGTCACCGACGGCAGCCTCCAGCTTCCGGTCGACCACACCGACGAGGCCGTGCGCAGCCGCTTGGCCGACCTCGCGCATGCGCGCATGGAAAGCCTGCTCGCGCTGCGCAGGGAGATCGGCTGCGTCGTCTTCCCGCTCGTCACCAGCGAACCGGCGCTGCTGCAGCTGGCACGCGGCATGGCGAGCCCGGCCGCGCGTGCGCCGCGTCCGGGTGGTGGCTGAACGATCGATGCAGACCCTCGACGCGCCCCGCCTGCTGCCCCACGAGGTGGCGGACATCCCGCCCGCGATCGACGCCCGAGCCGTGCTCGACCAGCTTCACCCGCTGCAGGTCCCGCCCGTTCCCGCCTGGTCGCCCCAGGCGCCGGGCTGGACGGTGCTTGCCGCCGTCGCGCTGACGGCTTTGGCCGTGCTTGCATGGCGAACCTTCCGGCGCTGGCGGACCGGCCGGCACCGACGCGCGGCCCTTGCGGAGCTTCAGCGTCTGCGCGCATCCATGCGGGACCCCGCCCTGCGGCTCGCAGCCGCCCGGCAGATCCCTGTGCTGGTGCGCCGGCTGGCCCTCGCCCACGCACCGCGCGCCGAGGTCGCCGCCCTGCACGGCGCGGCCTGGCATGCCTGGCTGGATCGCAGCCTGGGCGATCCCGCCCGACCGTTCTCGAGTGGTGTGGGCCTGGGCGAGGTACTGGGCGATTGGGCGTATCGCCCCGCCGAGACCCTGCCCTGGGAGCTGCTCGAGCCGAGCCTGGACCTGGTGGAGCGCTGGATCCGCACGCATCGCGTCGAGCACGACGCAAGCGGCCCGGGGAGGCGCGGATGAGCGCGTGGCCGGGGGCGCACTGGCTGGCCAACCTGGCCTGGGAATATCCCTGGGCGGCCCTGCTGTGGCCGCTCGCCCTGCTGTGGGTTGCCCTGCCACCGCACCGGGAGCGGCGTACCGCGCTGCGCGTGCCCTTCTTCGCGCTCGCGGTCGCCGGCAGCGGCGAGCGCCCGCGTGCCGGCGCCATCGTCCGCGCGCACGGCGCATGGGGCTGGCTGATGCTCGGTCAGGCCTGGAGCGCCGGCGTGCTCGCGGTGATGCAGCCCCATTGGCTGGAACCGCCGGTCCCGCGCGTGCAGTCGGCACGCGACTGGCTGCTGGCCATCGACCTGTCGCCTTCCATGCAGGCCACCGATTTCAAGGATGCCGATGGCCGTCCGGTGGACCGCCTGAGCGTCGTGCGCGGCGTGCTCGACGAGTTTCTCGCGCGGCGAGCGCACGACCGGATCGGCCTGCTGGTCTTCGCCGAGCAGGCCCATGTGCAGGCGCCCTTCACGCGGGACCACGGGGCGGTGAGCGCGCTGCTGGCCGAAGCGCAGATCGGCATGGCCGGCTCGCGCACGATGATCGGCGACGCGATCGGCATGGCCATCAAGGTCTTCGAGCAGTCGGCGGCGCCGCAGCGCACCCTGGTGCTGCTGACCGACGGGGTGGACACCGGCAGTCGCATCCCGCCGGCCAAGGCGGCCGAGATCGCCGCCCAGCGGGGCGTACGCATCCACACTGTCGCCATCGGCACCGCCGAGGCGGCGGCCGGCGAGCAACCGGACCTCGAGGCACTGCGCGCCTGGGCTGCCATCACCGGTGGGCGCGCATTCAGCGCCGACGACCGCGCCGGCCTCGCCGAGATCTACCGCGAACTGGACGCCCTCGAGGGCCGCGACCAGGCGCTCGCGGCCGAGCGCCCGCGGCGCCCGCTCTTTCACTGGTTCGTGGCAATGGCGCTGGTGCTGATCATCGCCCACCAGGCCGCTGCCGCGCTGCACGGTTGGCGGGCAGCGCGCGTCGTGGTCCGACACGGGCACAATCGCAATGACTGAATGGTTCGACGCCCTCCTGCCCGCGCACTGGCTGCGTCCCTGGGCGCTCGGCGGGCTGGTGCTGGCGCTGTTGCTGATCGTCCTTGGGCGCCGCCGCGACGAGATGCGTGCGCTGCGCGAGGTCATCGACCCGAAGCTGCTTCCGCACCTGCTCGTGCATGGCGGCCGCCGGCGCTGGGTGCAGCCCGCCGACACGCTCGCCGTGGCGGTGGCCTGCTTCAGCGTCGCGCTGGCAGGTCCGGCCTGGGAACGCGAGCCCCCAACACTCGCCCGCGAACAGGCCGCGCTCATGGTGGTGGTCGACCTGTCGAGCGCGATGAATGCGACCGACCTGCCGCCCAGCCGGCTGGCCTGGGCGCGCTCGAAGCTGCACGCCTTGATGGCGCGCCGCGGCGACGCACCGACCGGCCTGATCGTCTATGCCGGCAGCGCCCACCTCGTGCTGCCTCCCACCGACGACCGCCAGCTTCTCGCGTCCTACATCGATGTCCTGTCCACCGCACTGATGCCCGCCGACGGCGCGCGTCCCGCAGCCGCGCTCGCGCTCGCGCATGCCTGGCTGGAGCGGACTGGGCTGCCGGGTACGGTGCTGTTCCTGACCACCGCCTGGCCGCAAGCGGAACAGCCCGGCGCCGAGCGCGGGACTGCCACCTCCCGCCACCGCCTGATCGTATGGGCGATCGGCACCGAGCGTGGCGGCCCGATCCCGAACGCGGAGGGTGGGCCCGCGACCGAGACCAGCGGAACGCAGCGCCGCGCCCGCCTCGAAGTCGCCGAATTGCGCAGCCTGCGCGCGCGCACCGGCGCGAACCTTGTGAGCGTGACCGCGGACGAGGGCGACCTCGAACGCATCCAGGCCCTCATCACCCGCCAGCAGGCCGAGGCCGTTGCGGCGGCCGACACGCGCTGGCGCGATCGCGGGGCGGACTGGGTCTGGCCCGGCCTGCTCGCGCTGCTGATGTCCTTCCGCCGTGGCTGGGTCGTCCCCTGGCGCGCCTTCTGCGGCCCGGTGCTCGCCGGCACGGTCGTGCTTTCCCTGCTTTCGATGCCCTCGCCCGTCCACGCCGGCGATGACGATGCGGGCTGGACGAATCGCCTGTCACAAGGCTTCGTCGACCTCTGGCTCACCCGCGACCAGCAGGGCCACCTGTGGCTGGAACGCGGCGACCCGGCGCGCGCCGCGGACCTCTTCGACGACCCGCTCTGGCGCGGCATCGCCGCAGCCCGTGCCGGGGGCTGGCAGGCTGCGGCCGAGGCCTTCGCGCAGGCGGACTCGGGGGCGGCCTGGTTCAACCAGGCGCAAGCGCTCGCCCGCCTCGGCCGCTACGGCGAAGCGCTGGCCGCATACGACCAGGCCCTGATCCGCGTGCCGGGCTGGCCCGAGGCACTCGCCGACCAGGCACGCGTGCGCAGCCTGCTGTCCGCGCCCACGACCGCAGACGAGGGCGAGCCCGCCACCGCCCCCGGCGAGGGCGACGAACAGGGAGAGGACGGCGAACGCAGCACCCAGCCACCCGCCGAGGCCGAGGCGGCCGACGCCTGGCTGCGCCGCCTCGACACCAGCCCGGCCGCCTTCCTGCGACGCAAGTTCGCCCTGCAGGCGCAGCCGTCTGTCCCCGAGCACACCGGATCCGCAAACCGATGAATGCGCGCCGGATCCCACCCGATGCCCGGCGCCGCCAGCTGCTGCGCATGACCGCACTGCTCGCGGCGGCCGCCGCAGTCCCGGGGCGCATCCTCGCCAGCGATCGCGCCGCCCCCGAGGCGCGCCTGCGCTGGGCCGTCGATACGGCGGGGCGGGACGATGAGGCGGCATTCGAGCTCGGCGAGCCGATCACCATCCGGCTGGAGGTCTGGGTCAGCACCTGGTTCCAGGCGCCGGTCGACTTCCCGGCCACGCTGGCGACCGAGTCGGCCATCGTCGAGGAGATCGGCGGTTCGCCCGAAGCGAGGTTCGATGACATCGACGGCCGGCGGTGGACCGGTCTGATCCGCCACTACCGCGTCCATCCACTGCACCCCGGCGAGTTCGTCCTCGCACCGCCCGCAGCGCTCGCGGTCCTGCCCGGACGCGGCGATGGCCGGCCCTTGCGCGCATCGCCACCGGCGCCGCTCCGTCTGGCCGTGCACGTGCCGAAGGGCGCCGAGGGGCTGAAGCCCTTCGTCGCCGCGCGCGCGCTCGCGCTGCAGCAGCAGTGGGTGCCCACGCCTGACCCGGACCAGGGCTGGGAGGTCGGCGACATGCTGCTGCGCCGGATCACGCTCGTCACCGACGCCCCTTCCCCGCTGCCGCCGACCGTGCCCGCGCTGGCGAGCGTCGAGGGCACCGAGCTGCAGCGCCACAGCACGCCCGCCCGCACCGCGGAAGCGGACTCCGCCCAGACCGCCCACGAGCACGTCGCGACGTACGTGCTGAAAGCGCCCGGCACGCTGCATCTGCCCGCCGTCGAGCTGGCCTGGTGGGATCTCGAACAACGCAGGGTGCGCATCAGCCAGCTGCCCGGCCGGACGGTGACGGTCTCGGCGGCGTCGATGCCCGCGGACCCGTTCGCCGAACCCGGCAGCGGGCTGGGGGCCGACGCGGCGGACCACTCGCATCGGGCCGTCACCGCGCAGGCCTGGCGCTGGATACCCGCCGGCGCACTGACGCTCGCGCTCGGCACCTGGGCCTGGCGACACCGCAGCGCGCTCGCCGCGGCGATCCGCCGTCCGCTGCAGCGTGTGCATGCGAGCGAGACGACGGCACGCTGGCGCCTGCGTCGTACCTGCCTGCAGAACCAGCCCGCACAGGCCGCCGCCGCGTTGCGCGCCTGGCTGCAGACCCTGGATCCAGCGTCGCGACGGCGCATTCACGCCGACACCGCCTGCGCCGAGGCCATGGAGGCGCTGGTGCGCCATCTGCACGGCCCGCAGGCGCCACAGCGCCCGGCGCACTGGAACGGAGCTGCGCTGTGGCACGCGGTGCAGCGCGCGCGTGCTGCCTTGCCGAAGACGCGGGATCTGGACGCCACACTCCCCGAGCTCAATCCCCGCATGCAGGGCGACGCAGAGCGTCCCCCTCCGGCGTCACGCAGATGACGCCACCCACGGCACGGGCAGCCCACGCAAGACCGGGTCCGTCGCCATCCACCACCCCAGAGATTGGAAAACCAGGCCTTCGCATGATGAATACCAAGCTTCTCCTGAAACGTGGCGCGATCTTCACCGTGGTCATCCTGATCCTGCTGCTTGCAGGCCTGGGGGCGGTCTTGCAGGACCGCCCGGCGCAGCCCGCCGCCGGCGAGCGGGTCGTGATCACCGGCCCCGGTGGCGACCTGGTCTATCACCGCCTCGGACAGGGGGACGCGGTGGTGCTGTTGCCCAGCTTCGCCCGCTCGGCCGCCGACTTCAACCGCCTGGCCGAGGCACTGGCCGATGCCGGCTATCGCAGCCTCGCGGTTCAGCCGCGGGGCATCGAGGGTTCGGCGTTCGGTACCCTGGACGTGAGCCTGGCTGACTACGCCGCCGACGTCGCCGCCGTACTCGACGCCGAGGGCGTCGCCGCTGCGCGCGCGGTGATCGGCCACGCGTACGGGAACCGGGTGGCCCGGGTGTTCGCCCTCAAGCATCCGGAAAGAGTGCGCAAGCTCGTCCTGCTGGCCGCGGGGGGCGGCAAGCCGCCACCACCCGAGATCAACGCGGCGATCCGCAAGGCCGTGTTCGGCTTCGATGGTGCGGCGCGGGAGGCGGCGATCGCGCTCGCCTTCTTCGCCGGCGAGACGGTGCCGGCGGCCTGGGTCACCGGCTGGTATCCGCTCGCGGCGCTGCACCAGACACGCGCGACCACCGCGCAGGCCTATTCGAGCTGGAGCCATGGTGGGTCGGCCCCGATGCTGATCCTGCAGCCGGCCGACGACACGGCCGCCGCGCCCGCAGACTCGGAGAAGCTTGCCGCACAGCTCGGCGCGCGGGCGACCCGCCACGTCATCGCCAACGCCGGCCACGCCCTGCTGCCGGAGCAGCCCGAAGCGGTGGCCTCAAACATCCTGCACTACCTGGATACGCCTGAAGAACGGTGATGTTCGCCGTCCGCTCGATGCTCTAGAATTCAGTACTTAATTCTGTACATGGAGGTTCTGCCATGACGATCACAGCCCAAGACATCGTGTCGCTGACTTCAGCGCGCGCGCAGTTGTCCGAACTGGCCGAGCAGGTCAAAGCCGGTGCAGAGAAGATCATCACCAAGAACGGTGAGAGCTACGTTGCGCTCGTCGATGCTGACCGGCTCGACTACTACCATCGACTGGAGCAAGCCCATCTCCACCTGGTGATGCTGGACGAAGTGCAGCGGGGCCTGCAGGACCTTGCGTCCGGCCGCACGCGTGACGCGAGGGAAGCGCTGGCGGCGCGCAAGCAGGTGCGCTCGCGAGCATGAGCAGGCCGATCGCGGTGCGGATTACGCGCAACTTCGAGCGCAATCTGGATGAGATCGAAGCCTTTCTCACTCGAGCCGAAGTACCCGAGGCCTTCGATCGACTGCTGGATGAGTTGTCAGAACGCGTGATCCCCATGCTTGAGCGGCATCCCGACATCGGACGGGATCATCTCGCCCTCTCCGCCGACTCGATGGAAGCACAACTCAAGCGCGAAGCGGTGATCGAGTCATTACGCACGTTGGACGCTACAGGCTGCATCCGCGAGTACGTACTGACCCACTACCTGATCCTCTACGCACGACTGCCCGAGACCGTGCACCTGCTCGCGATCCGCCATCACCGCCAGTTCGACTTTGATCTCGGGAAGCTCGATCGCTCGTACTGAAACGGTGCTCAGGGCCGCCGGTGCGTGATCCGCGTCAGCATGCACACCGATCCGGCGGTGTCGACAGCGTCCGCCAAGGCCGGCGGTAGCCAGTTCCACACCGGCGGACCCGCGAACGCTGCGGCCACGGCATCGACCGATTCGTACCAGGCCTCGACGATCGCGTCGTATTCGTAGCCGGGCGGTCTCGCGCCTGCCACCTCGTTCCAGACCAGGCGCGTCGCAGCCGACCACGGCGCGGCGGGGGCGTCGGCGAGGTTAAGCGCCCGCAAGGTGCGCTCCGGCCGCGCGCGCAGAAACAGCACCAGACACACGCCGGTCTCGGCGCCGTCGACCAGCACCTGCTCGTGCGCGACCAGGGTGAAGTCGCGCACGTAGGTCGAGAACACCCGCGGCTCGTCGGGCCGCATGATGCGCAGCGTCTCCTCGTCGTTCCAGATGTCGTCGGCGGCCTGGCGGTCGCGCAGCGACAGCAGGTTGACGCCGTCGTAGTCTAGGCTGGCGCCGTTCGGCACACCCGGGCGGTCGAGCACGCGCGAGCACTGGCGCACCGCCTTGACCTTGTCCTGCACGTTGCGGCATTCGCGCCCGAGCGCGGAGTGCTCGCGCCAGGCCTGCGGAAAGTCCTCGGGCGCCAGCGCAGGGTTGCGGCAGGCGAGGTAGATCATCTTCCACTGCATGGTCATGCCGATGCTCCGGCTGACGCTGCTACCGATATCCCGGCGGATTCGGCAAATGCGGCCGGTTGCGCGGCGGCCTCGGTGTATTCGCGCTTCATGCGCGCCACCAGCTCGGCCACCGAGGGCACGTCGTGGATGCTGCCGATGCCCTGTCCGGCCGACCACACCTCCTTCCATGCCTTGGGCTTGGTGTCGAGCGCGGCGAAGAGGTCGTCCTTGCCGCCGTCCTGGCTGCCCGCGAGCGCGTCGGGGTCGATCCCCGCCGCGCGCACGCTGTTCTTCAGGTAGTTGGCCCAGATGCCGCTGAACACCGGGGTGTAGACGATGTCCGCCGCGCCGTCGCGCACGATCATGTCCTTGTGGCCGGCGTCGGCCGCGGCCTCGCGGGTGGCGATGAAGCGCGTGCCCATGTAGCCCAGGTCGGCGCCCATGACCTCGGCGGCGCGCAGCGCGCGCCCGCTGGACAAGGCGCCGGCGAGCACCACCGGGCCGTCCCAGAAGGCGCGCACCTCGGCCACCAGGGCGAAGGGCGACAGCGTGCCGCCGTGGCCGCCCGCCCCGGCGCACACCAGGATCAGTCCGTCGACGCCGCTGGCCGCGGCCTTGCGCGCGTGCTCGACGTTGATGACGTCGTGGAACACCAGCCCGCCGTAGTCGTGCACGCGCTCGACCACCGCATCCGGCCGCCCCACCGAGGTGATCACGAAGGGCACGCGGTGCTTCACGACGCACTCGAGGTCGGCCTCGCGCCGCGGGTTGGATCTGTGCAGGATCAGGTTGGCACCGAAGGGCGCCCCCGGACGATCCGGATGCTCGAGGTCCCACTGCGCAAGTTCGGCCGCGATGCGCGTCAGCCACTGATCGAGCAGCTCGGGCGTGCGCGCGTTGAGCGTCGGGAAGCTGCCCGCGACACCCGCCCTGCACTGCGCCAGCACCAACTCCTGGCCGCTGGCGAGGAACATCGGCGAGCCGATCAGCGGCAGTGCGAGCCGCCCGCGAAACATCTCGGGAATGGCCATCCCCTCACCTCCATGGAAAGGCCGGGCAGCGCGAGAGCCGCCCGGCGCGGCCGGCTCAGCCGCGCGGCATGCCCAGCCCGCGCTCGGCGATGATGTTGAGTTGAATCTCGTTGGTGCCGGCGTAGATGGTGTCGGCGCGCGAGAAGAAGAACACCTGCTGCAGGCGGCGCACCGCGTCGTCGTCCGAGCGTACGTCGCCCGCCACGCCGATCACGTCCATCGCCAGCTGGCCGAGCTCGCGGTGCCAGTTCGACCACGCGTACTTGTAGATCAGCGCCTCGGGCCGGACCTTGGTCGAGCCGGTGCCTTCTTCCAGCATGCGCAGGCCGTTGTAGCGCAGGCCCTGCAGGCCCACCCAGGCGTCGGCGATGCGCTGCCGGATCACCGGATCGCGCGCTGCACCGTTGGCGCGGGCGACGTCGATCACCAGCTGCAGCTCGTGGATGAAGTGCATCTGCTGGCCGAGGGTCGACACGCCGCGCTCGAAGCCGAGCAGCGCCATCGCCACCTTCCAGCCCTCGCCCGGCTTGCCGACGATGCAGTCGGCCTCGGTCACCGCGCCGTCGAAGAACACCGAGTTGAACTCGGCCTCGCCGGTCATCTGGCGGATCGGGTGGATCTCGATGCCCGGCTGCGCCAGCGGCACCAGCAGGAAGGACAGGCCTTCCCGCCCCACCGAGCCCGGCGTGCTGCGCGCGACGACGAAGATCCATTCGGATTCGTGCGCGAGCGAGGTCCACACCTTCTGCCCCTGCAGCCGCCAGCGGCCGTCCTCGTCCTGCCAGCAGCGCGTGGTGATGGCGGCGAGGTCGGAGCCGGCGCCCGGCTCGGAGTAGCCCTGCGCCCAGTATTCACGCCCCTCGCGGATGCCCGGAAGGAAGCGGCGCTGCTGCTCGGGCGTGCCGAGCGCAATCAGCGTCGGCGCCATCAGCGTCTCGCCGATGTGGCCGATGCGGCCGGGCCCGCCGGCGCGCACGTATTCCTCGTGGAAGGCGAGCTGCAGCGCGAGCGGCAGGTCGCGCCCGCCGTGTTCCTTGGGCCAGCCCAGGCCGACCCAGCCGCCTGCGGCCAGTTCCTGTTCCCATTCCTTGCGCAGCGCCGGGAAGGCTTCCTCGTCGCCGGGGCCGCCGCGGTGCTTCAGGCAGGCGAAGCGGCCGACCAGGTGGGTCGCCATCCAGTCGGCGACCTCCTGGCGAAATTCCTGTTCGTTCATGCTCATCGGTCCTTGTCGGTCCTGTCAGGCGGCGTCGAGCAGATGGGCGGCGAGCGCCTCGCGCCAGTCGCGGGTGGGGCCGAACCACTGGCTCGCCCACTGCGCGCGCTTGAAGTGCATCTGCGGGTCGTATTCCCAGGTGAAGCCGACCCCGCCGTGGAGCTGGATGGCTTCCTGCGCGCAGTAGCGATAGGCCTCGGTGGCCTGCACGCCCGCTGCGGCGACCTCCGCGGCCAGCGCGGCGTCGTCGAGTTCGTTCCCCTGCGCGCCCTGCGCCACCCGGGCCGTCACGCCGAGCACGGTGGAGCGCGCGGTCTCCATGCGCACCATCATCTCGGCCGCGCGGTGCTTGACCGCCTGGAAGCTCGCCACCGGCTTGCCGAACTGCACCCGCTCCTTGGTGTAATCGACCGCGAGCTGCAGGCACTGCGCCGCACCGCCGACCTGCTCGGCCGCCACCTGCAGCGCCGCCAGCACGCGCGTGCGCGCGAGGCCGGCTAGCACCCGCGTCGGGTCATCGACGCGCGCATCGGCCGTCAGCCGGACTTCATCAAAGCGCCAGCGCGCCTGCGGACGGGTCAGGTCCCAGACCTCGAGCGGTGTGCGCGACAGGCCGGCGGCGTCCACCGCCAGCTCGAACAGCGCAACGCCCGGCGCCTCCTCGATGCGAGCCGCCACGTAGGCGTGGGTCAGCAGCCCGTCGTCGAGCACCTGGGCCGCCTCGCCGGCCAGCACCCAACCTTCGCCGTCGCGACGCGCCTTCACCGTCAACGACGTCGGCGCCGCGTCCAGGCCCGGACCGAGGATCAGCGTGGCGGTGCGCTCGCCATAGGCCAGCGCTGCCAGCGCGCGCTGCTGCGCCTCGGCCGTGCCGGCCTGCAGCAGCGCGGTCTGCGCCAGCACCACGTTGGCCAGGAAGGGCGTGCGCGCCAGGCGCCGGCCCATCTCCTCCATCAGCAGCGCGAGCTCGACCGGCCCCAGGCCGAGGCCGTCGAGGTCTTCCGGCACCTGTACCGCCGCCCAGCCGAGTTCGACGATACGCGACCACAGCTCGGCGTCGGCATCCGCTTCCTTGCGCGCATTGGTATGGGCGGCGAGGAAGTCAGCCGCCGTCTGCTGCAGCGCACGCTGTTCGTCGGACAGGTTCATCACAGCACCTCGAACAGGCCCGCCGCGCCCATGCCGCCGCCGATGCACATCGACACCACCACGTAGCGCACGCCCCGGCGACGGCCCTCGAGCAGCGCGTGACCGACCATGCGCGCACCCGACATGCCGAAGGGGTGGCCGATGGCGATCGCGCCGCCGTTCACGTTCAGGCGGTCGTTGGGGATGCCGAGCTTGTCGCGGCTGTACAGCACCTGGCAGGCGAAGGCCTCGTTGATCTCCCACAGGCCGATGTCGCTGACCTTGAGGTTGAAGCGCTCGAGCAGCTTGGGGATGGCGAACACCGGACCGATGCCCATCTCCTCGGGCGCGCAGCCGGCCACCGCGATGCCGCGATACGCGCCCAGCGGCGCGATGCCACGGCGCTCGGCCTCGTCACGGCTCATCACCAGCGCGGCCGAGGCGCCGTCCGACAGCTGCGAGGCGTTGCCGGCGGTGACGAACTCGCCCTGCTTGACCCACTGGCCGTCCTTCACCACCGGATTCAGCTTGGCGAGGTCCGCCAGCGTGGTCGAGGCGCGGTTGCACTCGTCGCGGGTGGCGACCACATCCTCGTGGCCCACCGGCTTGCCTTCCTTGTCGAACACGAGCTTCCTCGCCGCAAGCGGCACGATCTCGGCGTCGAACAGGCCGGCGGCCTGCGCGGCGGCGGTGCGCTGCTGGCTCTGCAGCGAGAACTCGTCCTGCGCGGCGCGCGAGATGCCGTAGCGCGCCGACACGATCTCGGCCGTCTCCAGCATCGGGATGTAGGCCGCGGGCACGATCGCCTTCACCGCCTCGGACTGCGCACGGTAGGTGTTCTTGTGCTTGGTCTGGGTGAGCGACAGCGACTCGACGCCGCCGGCCACCGCGATCTTCATCTCGCCGGCCAGGATGTTCTTGGCGGCGACGCCGATCGTCATCAGGCCCGAGGCGCACATGCGGTCGAGCGCCATGCCCGGCACGGTGTCCGGCAGGCCGCCGGTGTAGGCGCACAGGCGGCCGATGTTGTAGGCCTGGGTGCCCTGCTGCACGGCGGCGCCCATGATCACGTCCTCGACCGCGGCGGGCTCGATGCCGGCACGCTCGACGACGGCGCGCACCACATGGCCGCCCAGCACCGGCGCCTCGGTGTCGTTGAAGGAGCCGCGGAAGGACTTGGTGAGCGCGGTACGGGCGGTGGAAACGATGACGGCTTCGGTCATGGCGATGCTCTCTCTCGGGAATTCAATCGTTGAAGGTGTAGCGGCTGATGGTGTCGACGACGCAGCCCGGGCGCTCGCTGCCCTCGATCTCGATGGTCACGCGCACGGTGGATTGCACCGCGTCCTTGATGCGCTCGACCTTCAGGATCTCGCCGCGGCCGCGGATGCGCGAGCCGGCCTTGACCGGCGCCGGAAAACGCACGCGGTCGCAGCCGACGTTCACGCCCATCTTCAGGTTGTCGGCGCGGATCAGCTGCGGCAGGAACAGGTTGGCGAGCGCCAGCGTCAGGTAGCCGTGCGCGATGCAGGCGCCGAAGGGGCCGTCCTTGGCGCGCACCGGGTCGACGTGGATCCACTGGTGGTCGTCGGTGGCATCGGCGAACTGGTCGATGCGGCCCTGGTCGAGCGCGACCCAGTCGGTCGTGCCCAGGTCCTGGCCCTCGGCCGCGACGAGCTGCTCGGCGCTGGAGAAAACCATGGTCATCGCCGCGCCCTCAAGCGTGCTGCGAGCTGACGGAGAGCACTTCGCCCGTCATGTACGACGCATAGTCGCTGGCGAGGAAGACCATCACGTTGGCCACTTCCCACACCTCGGCGGCACGGCCGAAGGCCTCGCGGCTGGCGAGCTGGGCGAGCAGCTCCTCACTCGAGGCCTTCTTCAGGAACTCATGCAGCGCGATCGACGGCGACACCGCGTTGATGCGCACGCCATGCTCGGCCGCTTCCACCGCCGAGCAGCGCGTCAGCGCCATCACGCCGGCCTTGGCCGCGGCGTAGTGGGCCTGGCCCTTCTGCGCGCGCCAGCCCAGCACCGAGGCGTTGTTGACGATGGCGCCGCGGCCGCGCTTTTCCATGTGCGGCAACATCGCGCGCGTCATGCGGAAGGTGCCGGTGAGCGTGATGTCGAGCACCCGGCTCCACTCCTCGTCGCTCATCTCGGTGACGCGCTTCTCGCCGCCCAGGCCGGCGTTGTTGATCAGCACGTCGACGCCGCCGAGCTTGTCCTCGGCTGCGGCGACCAGGGCCTGCACCTCTTCTTCATTGGTGACGTTGCACAGCTGGCCCCAGACGTTCTGCAGCCCGGTGTCGGCCTTGAGCTTGGCGACCGCCTCTTCCAGGCGGCGCGGATGGATGTCGGAGATCATCAGCGCGCGGCAGCCCTCCTCCGCACATTTGCGCGCGGCGGCAAAGCCGATGCCGGCGCCGGCCGCTGCGGTGATCAGGACGGATTTGCCAGCGAGCAACTGGTGACCGGGGACGTAGGCGGGAGCTTCTTTCACGGCGCGAACCTCGAAGGGTGGATATGGCCCCATTTATAGGGAGGTCGCAGGGGCGCGGCATCGTCAAAACGGACGGTGCCACCGCAGGGGTGGATTCCCGATCGGTAAATTTCTTCCTCCTGATCCGGCTCTCTGAGTACATGTTTCCCGATCGGTAAATATCGCTGGCGCAACGCAGAATCCCAGCCCATAATTTCCCGAACGGGAAACAAGGCAAGCCATGACATCCATCCGCTCCCCCCAGCAACTCGGCAACGCACTGCGTGCCGCCCGCAAGCAGCTCGGTCTGACCCAGCCTCAGCTGGCGCTGGCCGCGGGCGTGGGTGTGCGCTTCATCGTCGACCTCGAAGCGGGCAAGCCGACCGTGCGACTGGAGAATGTCCTGCGGGTGATCGATGCGCTCGGAGGAGAACTCCAGTTGAGCGGTCTGCCCGCAGCGGAAGTCGATCACTCGACAGAGGGCAGCGGCCATGACGCATGAACTGGAGGTCTGGCTGTTCTCCGACCGCGTCGGCACCCTGGCGCTGGTCGGTGGGCGCCTCGGCTTTTGCTACGCCCCCGGCTGGCTGTCGCGGCCGAACGCAGTGGCCCTGTCGCACTCGCTGCCTCTGCGGGCCGAGCCGTTCGACGATCGCGCGACGCGCCCCTTCTTCGCCGGCCTGCTGCCGGAAGGACAGATGCGTCGCCTTATCGCGCGGCAGTTCCAGGTCTCGGGCCAGAACGACATTGCATCGCCCCTTCCTGCTGGTCGAACGCTACGACCGTGTGCTGGATCCGCAGGGGCGCCGGCGACGCCTCCACCAGGAAGATTTCTGCCAGGCACTCGGCGTGGTGCCCGAGATGAAGTATCAGAACGGGGGCGGGCCGGACCTGGCGCAATGCTTCGATCTGGTACGCCGTGCGACACGTCCAAGTGCACCACAGCTGCTGCGCCTGTTCGATTACGTGATCTTCAACGCGCTCATCGGCAATCACGACGCGCACGCCAAGAACTTCTCGCTGCTTTACTCGGGCAGGGCGCCGGTCCTGGCCCCGCTCTACGACACGCTCTCGACCGCCGTCTATCCGACCCTGACGCCAAAGATGGCGATGAAGATCGGCAGCAAGTACAAGTTCAGCGAAGTCGAGGCACGGCACTGGGAGCAATTCGCCGAGGGTGCGGGGCTCGCCAAGGCGCAGGCGCGGCGGCGCATCCTGGAACTGGCAAGCGCGCTGCCCCGCGCCGCGCGTGCGCTCCAATCCGACCGCGCGCATGGTTTTGCCGGGAACGGCGTCGTTGAAAGCATCGTCGCCTTGATCGAACAACGCTGCGCGCTGACGCTTCGCAAGCTGAGCGCACCCGCCTCGCGCGACGGCGACGGTCCCGCGTCCCCGCAGTAAGCGGACGAACGAAGGCGGGTTTCACCCGCCATCCCTGCGACGACCCCATCGCCTTTGCCTCTCCAACATCGGCTACTTCGGCGAAGGACTGGCCTTGCTCGAAAAGGCTGCAGGGCAATGAGCCAAGCGATCTAGCAGCGGGTGAAAACACCCGCAGGATCGGTTCAGCGCTCGCGGTCGGCATCGTTGGTCTCGAGGCGCTCGAAGCGGAAATCCGCAGGAAGCCGGCCACGAAGTCTACGCAGGCGGCTTAGCAGCTCCTGAGGCGGCGTCTTGCGTGCGACCTCGATCGAGCGCTCGCCGACGACATGCAGCTCGATATCGTCCCCTTCCTTCAGGTCGAGTGCCTGAACCACCGCCGCAGGCAGGCGGACGGCGAGTGAATTGCCCCACTTGGCGACCTGTATGGTTGCACCTCGGTCAGATTTACGCGACAAGAAGAGTACAGCCAACCTGCTCTGGGGCCAGCTCGGAATAGTCGAGCCT